>NZ_JBHSBP010000058.1:0-139568 GCF_042650725.1 Micromonospora sp. GCM10011541 | reverse complement strand
CGAAATCTACCGACGCCTCGAAACCCCGCCCTCAGAGCTTGACGCAGCATAGGAGCGTCCCACACGCCCGGTCAGCTCGAGAAACACCCGATCTGGTGACCCGGCCGTCAGACGTTGAGCCACCAGCTTGTTCACGCTCCGGCCGCGGCGTCCCAGAACGGGTCGGCCTCATCGCCGAGCAGCAGCGGCACGTCGTACATCGACAGGTCCAGCCGCGCGCACACGAACCACACCCGGTGGCCAGCGCCGGTGCTCGAAAGCAGTGTCCACTTCGATCTCGGCCACCGCGGTCGGGTCCACCTGCACGTAGCGCAGCGGCTCGGGCCTGTCCAGCTGCCCGGTCCAGCTTGCCGGCAGTGGCTGCGGCCAGGGGTGCGCGACGATGCCCCGGCGCTGCAACCGGGGCGGGGACAGCAGCGGCGCGAGCTCCCGGCGCTGCGTCATCGCCAGCGGATGGCTCCTGCCGGTGTAGCGCAGGTGCCCACGCCGATCGAACCGACCGAGGAGCACGATGCTCGGGTTGCCGAGGCTGCCGGTCACCCCGCCGATGATCGCCTCGGTCGCCGCGCGTACCCGGAACTTCTGCCAGCCGCGCCGGCCGGGCTCGTGCCGGCCGTCCAGCCGCTTGACGACCACACCCTCGATCCCGGCCGCGGTGTAATTGGTCAGCCGATTGTCCACCTCGTCCATGTCCGTGGTCTGCGGCATGAGGGTCAGCTGCGCGGGCGCATCCTCGAGCACCTCCGCCAGCCGGGTCCGCCACTCGAGCAGCGGGGCGTTGATCAGGACGTGGCCGCCGGCGTCGGCGAGCAGATCCCACATGGCGCAGTGCGCCGGGGGCTTCCGCGCCATCGTCAGCAGACCCCGGCCGGCGGTGATCCGGCGCTGCAGCCGGGCGAAGCTGGTCCGCCCCCCGCTCCCACACGATCAGCTCCCCGTCGAGGATCACCCCGCGGCGCACGGGAGAGTGCCCGGGTGGCCGTCCGGGCCACCCCGGCACCACTCCACCGCGGGTTGTGCCGCCGGATCGAGTGGGCCGACCCGAACCGCAAACGCCTCCACCACCGGCGCAAGGCGTCCCGCCGGTTCCTCACCCCAGCGCGAGATCGACCATCCCGCCCGCGCTGTACCTGCGACATGGCGCGATCGCCGGCGCAGCTCAATCGGCGGACCAGAGCATCGGGTTGAGCGGCCCGCTGGCCACGCTGCCGGCCGGTCGACTGTCCAGAAAAGCCGCCCAGTCCGCGTGCTGGAAGCGGTTGGTTGGCTGCGCCACCTCGATCGCCGCGTCCATGTAGATGATGGTCATCACCCGGCGTGGGATGTCGCCGCGGTTGCCGGGCGCCCGGTGGATGGTCCAACCGGTGTGGAAGCTGACGTCGCCCAGCGCGTATGGCGAATCGTCGATCGGAAAGCCGCCGGCCGCCACGAAGGCGTCGAGCTGAGCCTCTGACTCGTCGCTGATCTCCAGTGTCTGACCGTAACCGGACCGGTGGCTGCCGGCCGCGAAGGTCAGCGGCCCCAACTCCGCCGGTGTGTCCTGCAGCGGCACCCAGGCCGTCACCGTTCGGTCGGTGGAGAGCGGCCAGTAGTGCTGGTCCACATGCCATGGCGTGAAGCCGCCGCCGGCCTCCTTGTAGAGCGCCTGGTCGTGATAAAGCCGCACAGCCGGCACCCCGAGCAACTGGGCAGCCATCCCGGCCAGCCGCCGGGAGAAGACGAAGTCCCGCACCACGTCGCTGTGCCGCCACAGGTTCACCACCTGCAGGAAGGCCCGGCTGTACGTGTCGCGCTCGGCCAACGGCAGGTGCTGGCTGTTGAGCCGGATCACCTGCGCGGTGATCTCCGGCTCGTAATGTGCGACGAGGTCAGGGCTGAGAACGCCCCGCAGCTTCACGAAGCCGTTCGCGGCATAGCGCTCGACGTCCCCGGGCGCTACGGCGTAGTGCTGGTCGAGTTCGGCGCCAGCAGTGGTCATCAGAGCCTCCCATCAAGCGGCTGTCGCAACGTCTGGCCGGGACGGTGATCGGCCCGCTACGCCTGGAATGGCCGGAACCGGTACTCTGCCGGCCGCTGCACTGGGGCACACGCCGCTGCTGGTCGGCAGGGTACCGTTCGGGCGTGCGCCCGTCGCCGCCGAGGACCAGGCGGGGGCGATCGGACGATCCCGGCCGTCCGGTCAGGCGCGGGCGGGGGACCAACCGTGGGCGACGAGTCGGGAGGCGTCGCCGCCCTCGCCGTGGAAGAGCAGCCCGTCCCGGTCCGTCGCGACGATCTGGTCGACGTAGACCCCTCGACCCTGGCCGGAGCCATCGGTGCTGCTGCTCCATCTCAGGTGGGTAGCCTGATTGGGCAGCTCGACCGACACCTGCCACCAGACCCGGCCGCCATAACCGGTGACCGTGCCGTCGCTGGTCCACTGGTGGTTCCCATGTCGCAGCAGCATCCGCCCGGGAGCCCAGGTCGAGCCACCGTCGGTGGAGACCTCGAACCGGGCGCTGTCGTAGCGCGGCTCGGTGTCGTACCAGAGCAGGAAACTGGCCGAGCCGCCCCGCGCCGCCCGGCGCAGCGGTGCGGTGAGGGTGCCCGTCGCGAGGTCGCGGGGGTCGGCCCGCCAGGCGTCCCGCGACCGGGGTCGTACCGGCATCGCTTCGGCGAGGTCGCGCGCGACGGCGCGCCGGGCGACGTTGTTGCTGCCCCAGCCGCGGTCGGGGTGTACCCGGTTGCTGAGCAGGATGACGAACGAGTGGGAGAGCGGGTCGACGACGATCGACGTGCCGGTGAAGCCGGTGTGCCCGAACGCCACGGGGGAGGAGAGCCCCATCATGTACCAGTGCTTGTTGAGCTCGAAGCCCAGTCCGCGATCGCTCTCCGGATAGGCCGGCTCCAGCGGCGCGTTGTAGTTGACCAGCATCGCCCGCACCGTGTCCTCCCGCAGGATCCGTCGCCCGCGGTACTCGCCGCCGTTGAGTAACGCCTGACAGAGCACGGCGAGGTCCGCTGCGGTCGAGAAGGCTCCCGCGTGCCCAGCCACACCGCCGAGTGACCAGGCGTTCTCGTCGTGCACCTCACCCCAGACCATGCCGCGCCCGGCGTACGGCTGGTGCTCGGTCGCGGCGATCCGCGTCCGCCGCTCCGGTCCCGGGTTGTAGCCGGTGTCACTCATGCCCAGCGGTGCGGTGACGTCGTCGCGGACCAGCTCGGCCAACGGCCGGCCGGTCATCCGTTCCGCCAGCACGCCGAGCGCGATCAGCCCGAGGTCGGAGTACACGTACCGGGTACCGGGCGTCGCCCCGGGGGACAGCGGCGTGGCGAGCGCGGCGGCGAACCGCTCGGCCTGCGTCGGGTACCTGCTCCACAGCGGCGTGAAGGCGGGTAGGCCTGAGGTGTGGGTGAGCAGCATCCGTACGGTGACCGCCGCCTTGCCGCCGGCCGCGAACTCCGGGAGGTACCGGGCGACGGGCGCGTCCAGGTCCACCCGCCCCCGCTCGACCTGCTGCATCGTCACGATGGTGGTGAACAGCTTGGACACCGACGCGAGGTCGAAGATCGTGTCGGGCCGCATGGGGATCTGCTGGTCGGCGGGGAGCTCCACCCCGACCAGCCCGGGCGGCGGCCCGGCGGCGGCGTACCGCACCGCCGTGCCCACCGCGGCGTGCTGCACGATAACGCCGTCCTTGGCCGCCAGGACCACGGCACCCGCGTACGCGGGGTAGCCGGGATGGTCGGGGGTCGGCTGGAGATACGCCGCCAGGTCGGCGGGCATGCGGTCCACGTGCTCGGGGAGCAGGCCGACCTCGCGGGCGCTGCCGCGTCGCAGCGTGTCGTTCCGGAACTGGATGTCGGCAGGGGTGACGGCCGGCGGTCCCGGAGTCGGCCGGGGGCTGCGCAGCCGCGGCCGTGGCCGGCACGGAGGTGACCAGAACGGCCACGGCCGCAACGAGCGCGACGGTTCGGAGCGGTTTCGTGCGGACCGCGGTGGCGACGGCACTCCGCTGCATGGTTCCTCCTACCAGGTCAGGCCGTGGCCGTAGGGGTAGAGCACGGTGCCCGCGCCCTCGGCCGTGGGAATCGTGACGGGCAGCCGTCCGCGGGGGGACAGCTCGCCGTGCAGCGAGCGGACGAGAGCGTCCATCGCCGCCCGGGTGTACGAATAGGTCGCCAGGTAGGTGGTCACCCCCGGCAGGTACGCGATGTCGTAGGGGTCGCGGACCGCCACCACCACCACGGGCTTCCCGGTGGCGACCAGCGCTGCGACGAGACGTTGCTGGGTGCCGCGCGGGTCGGTGACGATGGTGTCCCACGCCTTGTTGACCAGTACGACGGTGAGATCGTGCTTGGCTGCCTCGGCAGCGGTCGCGGTGATCACGGGGTCGGACGGGAGGGTCGCGGGTCGGGCGGTGGCTCGGGCGCCGCGGGCGGTGAACCCGTCGGCGACCGTCGCGACCGGAGCGAGGGCGGCGCTGTTCCAACCGGTGACCAGCACCGACCGGTCCGCGTGGGCAAGCGGCAGCAGCCCGGCGTCGTTGCGGACCGCGGTGAGGGTCGGGTCGGTGACCCGGGCCACGGCGGCCAGGTGCTGCGGCGCCCCGATCGTGCGTACCGCCTCGTCGACGTCGACCAGCGGCGACCGGGCCAGGCCCTGCCGGTACTTCATCGCGAGGATCCGCCGGACCGACTCGTCGATGCGCCCCTCGGTCAGCTCGCCGGTGGAGACGGCCCGCAGCACCGCGTCCCGGGCCAGCCGCAGGTCCGGCGGCATCAGGAGCTGGTCCGCGCCGGCCTTGAGCGCCAGCACGGGCACTCGGTCGTCACCGTACTTCTGCCGTACACCGGCCATGTTGAGCGCATCGGTGACGATGACTCCGCGAAAGCCGAGTTCGCCGCGCAGCACGCCGGTGAGGATCCTCGGCGACAACGTCGCCGGGTCGCCGGAGGGATCGAGCGCGGGCACCACGATGTGGGCGGTCATGATCGATTCGACGCCCGCGCTGATCGCCTGCCGGAACGGCGGCGCGTCGATGCGGTCCCACTCCTGTCGGCTGTGGTTGATAACCGGCAGGTTGGTGTGGCTGTCATTTTCGGTGTCACCGTGGCCGGGGAAGTGCTTCGCCACCGCGGTCACGCCGGCGCCGTCCTGGAACCCGGCGACCTGAGCGGCGGTCAGCTCGGCCACCAGGGTGGGATCGGCGCCGAAGGACCGTACTCCGATCACCGGGTTTGCCGGATTGACGTTGACATCGGCGATCGGCGCGTACGGCTGGTGGATGCCGGCCGCGCGTAGCTCGCGCCCGGTGATCTCCGCCGCCGTCTGCGCGGCCCCGGGCGACCGCGCGGCGCCCAGGGCCATCGACCCGGGGAACTGCGCGGCGGGTGCGGGCATCCGCAGCACCACGCCCTGCTCCTGGTCGGTGGAGATGAGCAGGGGCACCCGACCCTTGCTGCCATCGCCGAGGGCGGCCCGCTGGAGCCCGTTGGAGAGGGTGGCGATCTGGCGGGGACTGTCCAGATTGTGGGACCAGGAGAAGTAGCAGACGCCGCCGAGGTGGAACCGGTCGATGACCTCGGCCGGCGTCTCGACGCCGAACGTCGCACGGTTGGCGACGCGGTCGGCGGCTGTGGGCTCGGTGGCGTCGCTGCCGTAGACGTACGTGGAGAAGAGCTGGCCGACCTTTTGCGCCAGGCTCATGTGCCGCAACGTCGAGGTGACCCAGCCGTGCTCGGCAGCGGGCGGGCGCACAAGCGCGGCGGAGGCCTGGACGGGGATCGGCGTGAGGGTGGTCGCCAGGGTGGCCACCAGGACGGTCGCGATGACGAGTCGGGCCTTCATGGACGATGACCTCTCAGTCCGGTTGACTGAAACTTAGCTACACATCGATGAATGGTCAAGAAAGTTTGCTACAGGAGCGCCGGACCGGTCCACCGCGGTCTACAACGGCACCCCGGCGGTCAGCGACCTGTCGTTGCTGCGGGTCGGCCGGCACGTCCAGGTGCTCGGCGCCTGGCATCCGGACACCAACGAGATCGACATCGCCACCGTCTACACCGCCGCCTGGCGGCAGGCCCCCGGGGCGGTGCGTACCCGCGCATCCGCGTGCCGCCCGGAGCGTCGCCCGCAGCACCGCCTGCTGCCCGCGTACCGGCTGCTGGGTGGCGTCGAGCTGACCCTCGGCGGGCTGCTCCTGCTGCCGCCCGTACTGCGGGTGGAGGCGGTGGCCGCGACGGTGCTGGCCGTCGTCCGCGTCGCCTACCTCGGGTACGCCCGCCGGGCCGCCCCGACCTCGTCCTGCGGCTGCCTGAGCGCCCGGGCGACCCCGGTCTCCGGCTCGTAGCCTGGCCCGGTCAGGGCTGCTGGCGGCGGCGGGCGGACTGGCCGGGCTGGCCACCGGCGGGTGGCTGCCTGCGCTGGCCGGGCGGCCGGTGGCCGGCGCCGCCGTGCTGCTCGTCGAGCTGGCGGTGATGGTGTCGCTCTCCCCGGAGCTGGACCCGTCCTGGCTGTTGCCGCTACGCCGGCTGCGCGCCCGGCTGACCCACCCGCTGCGCGGCGGCACCGGTGTACCACTGCTCGCCCCCGTGCAGCAACTCCAGCTCAGCGACGCCTACCGACGGGTGGCGCCGCTGCTCCGCTCCGACGTGCGCGAGCACTGGGACGACGGCGACTGGCGCTTCGTCGGGCACGCCGCGCGCTACCAGGGCCGCCTGGTGACGGCGGTGTTCGCCGTGCCGCTGGTCGACCGGGATCGCGACGCGGTGCGGGTCGGTGGTAGCGCGAGATTACGGCAGGAAGTATTCGGCCATGAGCCGACCGACCCATTGCGGCTGCCGAACGTCGGTGGGCTGGAATTCGATCATGGTGGGTTTGATGTCGATGACCGGTGTGCCCGATATCGCGTCGAGTCCGAGCACCTCGAGTTCCCGGCTGTTCACGGAGGTGATCCGGCAGGTGGTCATGCCGAGGCGGTTGGGACGCCGCGGTCCGCGATCCGCGAACATCCCTACTTCCGGCAGATCGGCCCGGCCGCGTGGTCGCCGCGGCCGGTAGTCCGGCCGTTCCGTCGTCCGGTCGAACACGAAGAAGACGTCGACGTGGGAGAAGTCGGCCAGGCCGAGCAGGCATTCGTCACCGAACCGTTCGTCGACGACGATGGTGCTGGTCACCGCTCCCCAATGGTCTGTCACTGCGCTGTCCGTGCGGTCGTTGCGCACAGTGCCGATGGGGTTCATGACGAATTGCATAGTTCACCTTCCGGGCGTGAACCACCGGCGGCTTGCGGCCGGCGGCTGGGCAGATGGTCCTGTCCGAGCTGCGGTCAGGTACGGATGGAACGGTCGGTCCGGTGGACCTCGACGCTCGAGGTTGCCGACGCCAGCCGCCGACCGTCTCGAATGTTGAATGACATCAGCGCGAGGTTGATCGCGCCGGCGGCCAACTCGACCGCCTGCACCGGGTAGAAGAGCGTGCCGAACTCACCATGTGATGCGAGTCCGTCGAGGTAGAGCGCGGCGGGGACCAGGACCAACAGCCCGATACCCGCGATGAACAGCATGCGGCGCTTCTTGGCGACGATCCCGGGGTTGGTCGCGCTGCCGGCCGTCGCGGATCCGGTCAGCCCGGCGATCCCCAGTGCGGGGGCGAGGACGAAGAGTCCCCAGACGACGGCCTGCCTGGTGTCAGCGATCTGGTGGTGCGACCCGAGCAGCACCGCGAGGACGGTCGAGAGCCAGAACGCCAGGATCGTCACGAAGCCCGTCGCTGCCGCGATCACGTGCAGGCGCTTGATCATGGGGTACTCCTAACTGATGGCCTGCGGCGGCTGGGTCAGGTTCGGGTGCGGTACAGATGCATGGTCAGCGGCCCGAAGACCGCCACGAGCAGGCCGGAGGCGATGAGGACCCCGCCGATCTGACCAGCCTGGGCCGTGCCGTGCATGAGGCCGCGTACCGCGTCCACGAGCAGGCTGACCGGATTGACCTCGACGAACGTCCGCAGCCAACCGGGCATGGTCTGCGGGTCGACGAAGACGTTGCTGGCGAAGGTGAGCGGGAACTGGACGAGGAAGCTCACTGCGCTGATGGCGCTCGGTGTGCGCAGGACGAGCCCGAGCGTCGCCCAGACCCAGGACAGGCCGAAGGCGAACGCGAGGACGAGGGCGATCGCCAGCAGCACGCCGATGACGCCGCCGTCGGGCCGGAAGCCCATGGCCAGTCCCAGGGCGACGACCAGTCCTGCGGCGAGCAGGTTGCGGGCGGCGTCGCTGATCAGGCCGCCCACGATGAGGGCCGGGCGCCAGATCGGCATCGAGCGGAAGCGGTCGATGACGCCACTGGTGATGTCGGTCTTCAGGTTGACGCCCGCGTACACGGTGATGAGCAGCACGGCGAAGACCATGGTGCCGGGGAGGAGGAACTGGAGGTACTCGCGGGTCGAGCCGGCCATGGCTCCGCCGAACAGGTACGTGAACATGACCGTGAACAGGATCGGGATCATGATCGCGTCCGCGAGCTGTTCCGGGACGTGCTTGATCTTCAGCAAGGCCCGGCGGGCGAACGTCAGTGACGCGGACAGGGCACTCGTCCGAGGCGGCCGTGGACGGGTCGACAGGGCGTCGCGGAGGGCCCGATCGGGCGAGCCCGGCGCGTGATGTGTGGTCGATGCTGTGGTCATGGTGCCTGCTCCTGGTGGGCGTCGGTGCCGGCCCGCGCGGGTTGCCCGGTGAGGGCGAGGAAGACCTCGTCGAGGCTGGGCTGGCCGAGTGCGAACGTGGTGACGTCGATTCCGGCGCGGGCCAGGCCGGCCAAGGCGAGCGAGGCGGGCCCGGGGCCGTCGACACGGGCGGACAGCGCGGCGTCGTCGGGTCCGGTCTGGACCGTGGTGCCGAGGACGTCGGTCAGCAGCCGTTCGGCCTCGGGCCGGTGGGCCGGGTCGAATACGCGGACCTGGACGGTTCCCGCCCCCACCGAGGCCTTGAGCTGGGCGGGTGTGCCCTCCGCGATGATCCGGCCGTGGTCGATGACGGCGAGCCGGTCGGCGAGCTGGTCGGCCTCGTCGAGGTACTGCGTAGTGAGCAGCACCGTGGTGCCCTCGTCGGTAAGGGCCCGCACGATGTCCCACACCTGGTTACGGCTGCGCGGATCCAGGCCCGTGGTCGGTTCGTCGAGGAACAGCAGATCCGGGGTGACGATGATGCTCGCGGCGATGTCGAGCCGCCGGCGCATGCCTCCCGAGTACGTCTTGACGGTTCGGCCGCCCGCCTCGGTGAGGCCGAAGCCGTCCAGCAGTTCGTCGGCTCGGGCCCCGGCCTGGGTCCTGCCGAAGCCGAGCAGCCGGGCGAGGATCATGAGGTTCTCGGATCCCGTCAGCTCCTCGTCGATCGAGGCGAACTGACCGGTCAGGCTTATCCGTTCGCGTACGCGGTCGGCCTCGCGGACGACGTCGTGGCCGAACACCCGCGCGGTTCCGCCGTCAGGTTGCAGCAGGGTGGCCAGTACGCGGATGGTCGTGGTCTTGCCTGCCCCGTTCGGGCCGAGGAAGCCGAACACGCCGCCGGTGGGCACGACGAGGTCGACCCCGTCGACGGCGCGGGCGGTGCGGAAGGCCTTGACCAGACCGGTGGCTTCGATCGCAGGTTCGCTCCGTACGCCGTCGGTCGGCGTGGACAGGTCACCGCTCATCGACGATCTCCATCTGCTCCACGGTGACGTCCCTGGCCAGGGCGAACGCCGCGGTCGACTCGGGCCGGGTCGGCGCGACCTCGCGGGCCGTCTGGAGCCCCTCGGCGGACTCCCACCGCCAGATCCCGATCCAGGTCTCGTCATCGAGCTTCCCGAGCCGCGCCTCGGCGAGTCCGGGCACCGCCGACCTGACGGCGGAGACCAGTGCGGCGTGCCTGACCCGCAACTCCTCCGCATCGGCGGGATCGATCGTGAACCGGGTCATCGTTACAACAGGCATCCCTGGAGCCTTTCGCTAGAGGCGTTCACTAGTGACGACTTCTAGAGGTACGCTATTGCGGTGACCGATGTCAAGCGAGTGAACAAGCGGACCGAGAAGGCCGCGGAGACCCGGAGGGGCATCCTGGAGGCCGCCCGCGATCTGTTCATCGACCATGGGTACGGCGCGACCAACATGCAGGATGTCGCCGCGCGCGCGGGTGTGGCCGTGCAGACGATCTACTTCGTCTTCGGCAACAAGCGGTCGCTGCTGAAGGAGCTCGTCGACGTGACCATCGCCGGGGACGACGAGCCGGTCGCGACGATGAACCGACCGTGGTTTCGTGACGCCCTGGCGGCGGCGACCGCCGACGCCCAGCTAAGGGCACACGTCCGGGGCACCCGCGAGATCTTGGAACGGGTCGCGGTGATCACGAAGATGGTCGCCACGGCTGCCGCGACCGACGCTGACGTCGCGCAGCTCTGGCCACATGGCGAGAACCCCAGGTTCGAGGTGCACACAGCCGCCGCGAAGGCCCTGGTCGCCAAGCCGGGAGCGCGCCCGGGAGTCTCCACCGAAACCGCCGCCGATCTCCTGTACGCCCTCCTGAGCACCGAGCTCTACCTGCTGTTCGTGCGTGACCGCGGCTGGTCACCCGAGCAATGGGAACAGTGGACCTACAACACCCTGCGTCCCCAGCTCTGCTCCACCTAGACGGTCATCGCGAGGCACCTGCGGCGCGACCTCCCGCTGACGGAACTCTGCCGGGCGTGCTGCAGGCATTCGGACCACCACATGCCGGCGTGCTGGTGGTCGCGAAGCCAGTGGACGCGGGACGCCGCTCAGGGTGGGCCGGTGCGGTTGGCGGACAGGACCCGCTCGAGTTTCTCGGGCTGTGGAATCTGACGGCATGCCAGCCTGATGCGCGCGCGGCCGCGACGTTCACGGGACTGTCGTCGAGGGTGTCGCCGCCCTTGGCGCCGAGGTGCGCGGCGACTGCGCGGAAGGCGGCGCGGTCAGAGGCGCCGTCCAGTCGCAACCTGACAGCCTTACGGATCACTTCATCAGGACCGAGGCGGGAATCTCGGCCCTGGTCTGGGGCGTGTCGCTACCCGGCACCACCGGTGCCAGCACCGATACCCTCGACGGCCAGGTAGTCAACCTGGACGGGTCTGCCTGACGAGTTGAGGGGTTCGGACACACGCACGTCGAGGTCGCCCCGCACCGGCGGCCTTCGCGACTTTGGCCGCCAGGGCGGGGAGAGACCTCACCAGGAGGAAGCCCCGAGGATCGCTCGCCGACCGACTCCGCCGGCGCCGGCTCCGTGCTGATCCGGCCGCTCGACGCGCGTGTCCCGCCGGACCCGGACTGCGACCAAGAGGTCTGGGACGAACAGGTCCGCCAGCACAAGCATCATCGATATTTGCAGCTATGAAGCCCGTCGCCGGAGCGGCCGGTAACGGGCTTCTCCTCTTTTGCCCCTTGACTCTGACCGGTTTCAGTCGATGCGCAGGCTCACCAGCGCGCCGGTCAGCTCCTGTTCGGCGTACTGGCGGGGCTCCCGGTCGGCGACCATGACCAGGTAGGCGTCCTGCCCGGTCGGCACCCCGCGGACGGAGAACCACAATCGGCAGGTGCCGTCGGTGAGCGCGCGCGGGTCGGTCAGCCTCCCGGCGGCCAACCCGCCTGTGGTCGTGATGAGCACCGGGGCACCGTCGACGACGTCGGCGTGGGCGCCCGTGCCGGCGCAGCCGCCGTGGTCGTCCCTGGTGAAGGACGCGCCGTCGCCGAGCACCACCGCGCCGGAGACCACGAAGATGCCCGTGGTGGGCCGGCTCGCAGCGGCGCCGGTGCGCGGTCCGCTGTTGTTGAGGAACATGGTGAGGGCGAGTGCGAGCCCCGCGGCGGCGCCGGCCCACGTCCAGAGCGGGCGCCGTGAGGTCGGCTCCGGGTGCAACGGCTGCATGGGCTCCCCTGCGCGGTCAGGCCCGCCGGTGTCGGGCGGGACGTCGGGGGGAAGTGTCGTCGAAGATCGTTTATCTTCGCAACCCCGTTCGCGGGGTGCCGCCGCGGACGGGGACCTGGAAGAACGTTACCGGTTCGGTAGACACGGTGAATCGCGCTGGGAGCGCTGGTTAGATCGCCTGGGCCAGCTCGGTGAAAGCTCGGCCACCCGAGTGGCGGGTGGGGAATCGATGGCGAGTTCGTAGTGTCCGCGGCGGAGGTTCTGGACGAAGGCATGCCCTGCGATGATTGTTTGAGCTGTTCGGTCGTTGCGTAGCCCTCGCATCGGTTTGAGTCGGTGCTTGAGCTGGCCGTGGTCGGATTCGATCGGATTGTTCGCATACTGCTCGACGTGGTGCCACGCCTGTGGGATCAGCTCGTCGAGCACGCCGGGATGGATCGCAGCCGCGTCGGTGATCCCTCGGACGGCGTCACCTTCACCGTCGCCAGTACTCGCCGGAAGAACCGCCGGGCTGCGGCGGCGTCACGGCGGGCGGAGACGAGCACGTCGATGACCTGGCCGTGCTGGTCGATGGCCCGGTACACGTAACCCGGCCCCGGGTACGCCGGCGGCCGGTCGACCAGATCGCCATCGACGCCAGCACCCGCCTCATCATCGCCATCAGCGAGCCGCAGCCGGGCAACCGCAACGACACCATCGTCTACCGCACCAGACGGCGTGGTGCCTGGGAAGGGCGATACTCCTGCCACCAGTGAGCCGCGAGGTGCCGGGTCAGCTCCGATGGCAGCTATGGGCGGCTGTCAACCGGGAGGGCTGCCGGTGGCGGGACGACGTCGCGTGGCGGTCGCGATGCGGGGCGGGTCCGGGCGCGCAGCAGGTGGTGCAGCACCACCAGGGGAGCAACGCCGGCCGGGTACCAGGCCAGGTCGACCGGGTCGAACTGCACACCCAGCGCCAGCCTCGCCGCCAGGCTCCGCGCCGACAGCTCGGCCGGCACCCCGGTCAGCTGCGCGCACTCCACCACCCAGCAGAAGACGGTGGCGACCGTCCCGGCCGGCACCGGCGCCATCCGCGGCCACAGGAACAGCACCCCGGCCCAGACCATCGACGCGTACAGCGCAGTGCCGGAGTACTGCCGCAGTGCCCCGTCGTCGACGACGCGGATCAGCAGTGCGAGGCCCAGGAACAGCAGCGCGGCCACCGGCATGAGCAGCCGCACCGTACGGGCCGTGATCGACATTCTGGCGACGGTAGCCACCCCAGCAACGGTACGGGCCGAGCGTCGACTCCGGTCCGGCGGCTACAGCGGCACGAGCCCGGCGGCCAGGTCCGCGGCGGACACCAGCGTCCACGGTGCCCCGGACCGCCCTGCGAGAGCAGGGCGGTCGAGCCGTCGGCCACCTCGCCGTCGAGGAGCACCCCCAGCCGGTCCTGGTCGACCGTCGCGACGAACATCTTCGCCGCCCGGGGCAGCGGCGACACGCCCTCCCCGGCGTCGCGGGTCGCCGCCGCCCGGACCGCGGCCACGGCCTCCGCGCCGCGGCCGACCGGCACCTGCGTGGTGCCGTCGGGGTGCGCGACGACGATCCGGTCGACCCGCGCCGAGGCGTGCCAGGCGGCGAGGTCCAGCACGGTCGGGCGGGTGCCGGCGCCGAAGTGTTCCCACAGGTCGGCGGCGAGCCGGCCGAGCCGCGCGCCGTACCCGCCGACGTTGTGGCCGTACCCGGCGATCGGCAAACTCGCGTCGATCCACATCACCTCGCCGGCGCGGCTCCACTTGATCCCGCCGCGATCGGCTGGCTGACGGTGGGCGTGGTCAATGACGACTCGGTCCTACGTTCAGGTGAACCGATCATCCGGTGGTGAATAGATGATCAAGGGCCGGTCTGGGGTGTTCTCCGGCGTGAGACGAACCCGCTTTCCTAGCTGACGGCTGATGTTGCGCCGGAAGCAGCACAGGATGTCCAGCTGGTGCTGTCCCTGCAGCTGCGCGCGGTCGAAGTCGAACCCGCAACTGCCGCCGACCAGGCGTTACGGTGCGTCACCAGCGGCCAGTAAGTGAACACCTGCTCCGGCCGACGATTGTGCGCCGGAGGCGCTAGGCCCAGGGTGGGATGTATCGGCCCACGTAGTCGCGAGCGCGGGGGAGCGGGTCATGCCAATACTGGTCCGGCATGCGGTGGTGGTGCTTCTCGCAGAACTCGGCGAGACTTTCCATGATCTTGATGCGCTCTAGCGGGTGGCCTTCGAAGTCTGTGTTGACCATCAGCAACTGCGGCTCGGGATTCCAGCCCGAGTGGTCGAGCGCCCAGCCATCCCAGATCGCGTAGGTGTGAAAGACCTGCCGGTCGCCCGCGAAGCGCAAGGCCGCTATCTCGATCGGCCGGTCTGGGTAGGAATCTCGGCAGACCCAGGCGAGGATGTGACACGCTCCGGCAGCGAAGAAGGCTTGGTCCGTCCGTTCCCATGCGACGCGCTGGTCTGATCGCTCGATCGCCGTCCGGCGGAACGCTCCCGCTGCTTTGGCTGCCACAACCCCGGACGTTAGTGGATGGCCCGACGCATCCGCTCGCGCCGCCGGCCGCGGCGGTCGGTAGCGGTGGACCTTTGCCGGGCATGCGGGTCAGCGACCGGCCGGACGGTCTGGCGCCCGCCGGTTGCCTGCAACAAGTGGTACTCGACGATCCGCAGCCGCTGCGGGGCTACCGCTGCTTTCTCCCGCGGATCCCTTCGCGGTGCCCCGTACGCGCTCATGGCACCCCTTGTGTCAAGGCGCCGCTGGAAGCAGGGGTTTAGGGTGGTTGGTGGCGGGTCCGGGAAGTGGCTTGTCCGAAGGGCCGATGTCCGGGGTCAGGTCGGTCACGCTGGATAGCAGAGTCGTCCCCGAGTGCCCTCCCGGATCCGCCGCCAGCCTGCGGTTCTGGTCGGCGACCATGCGGGCGTAGACCAGGTTGGAGAGTCGCCGTTTCAGGGCATGGCTTCCATGGAGGCCTTCCCGGCGGCTTTCTTCGCGTCGAAGTAGGCGCGGCCTTCGGTGCGGTTGCGCAGCTGGACCACGGCCATGATGTGCAGGGTCCCGACGTCTGCCAGCAGCCGGGCTGCGCCTGAGGGGCCGATCCCGTGCAGGTCCATCAGGGTGGAGCTGCGGGCGACCACCAGCTCCTTGAGGTCCTTTCCGCAGCCTTGATCTTCTGGTCGATGCCCTCGAGTTCACCATGGGCTCGACGGCGAGGCGGCGTCTGGTTCTGCCCACGATGTCCCTGGGTCTGATGGTCGCGCACGTGCCTGCCGTGCGGGCAGAAACTGCTTTGCCCCGCCTGGGAACAGCTCCAGCAGCAGCCGGTGCACTGGTTGATGGTCTGCGTGCGCGGCCCAGCTCGTCGCGACGGTCGACCAGCATCCCCATCACCGTCTCACCGTCATGCAGCAGGCGGTGGGCGAGTACGCCCGGTCCGGCGACTGGTCGATCCAGCGCCGGCCGGGCGGTACGGCGCAGCCCCCGACAATGGGAAGGCCCCCGGCAACAACGTCAAGGTGTCGATCGCGATCGGCGACGGCAACGACTCCGCGATCGAGGCAGCCGCATCCCGCCCCAAGGCGCTTCGCGGCGGCCCATCCAGGGCGGATGCCCTCGCTCCAGACATTGATATTGATCGACTCTATCGCAATAATTAACTTCCTTAACAGCTTGCTCCGCAGTCTCGGCCGAGCTCCCGCCACCGACCGACGGGCCAACCCGCTACGGCCCAACCCGGTGGCCAGCCTGCCGCCTCGGCGGACCGTCCCGCATCGACTGCTTCGCACGGAAAGGACCAGGACATGGCGCGACAATTGGCCGGGGCCGCTTCCTCTCGGCCCCGCATCCGGTTGGCCGCGGCGCTCGCCGCGGCCACGCTCGTCATACCCGCGAGCCTGACGGTCAGCCTGCCCGCGGCATCCGCGGCCGTCGTGGGGGCCATCACCGGGTATGGCGGCAAGTGTGTCGACGTCGCCGGGGCGAACCCGGCCAACGGCACCCAGGTGCAGCTCTTCACCTGCAACGGCACTGCGGCGCAACAGTGGACCGTCGCCGACGACGGCACGATGCGGGCGCTCGGCAAGTGCCTCGACGTGGCCGCAGCCGGCACCGCCAACGGCGCCAAGGTGCAGATCTACGACTGCAACGGCACCGGCGCACAGCAGTGGTCGTACGCGAGCGGACAATTGATGAACTCGGCTTCCGGGAAGTGCCTCGACGCGACCGGCCCGAGCTCGGCCGACGGCACCCCGCTGCAGATCTGGACCTGTACCGGCGCCGCCAACCAGAGCTGGACGCTGCCCACCGGCGATGGCACCCCACCCCCCTCGGGCGGGTTCACGCACCCCGGGGTACTGGTCAGCCGCGGCCAGCTCGACTTCGTCCGGTCCCGGGTGCAGGCCGGCGCGCAGCCCTGGGCCTCGGCCTACAACCAGATGATGAGTAGCTGGTACGCCAACCTGTCGCGAAACCCGGCGCCCCGCTCGGTCGTCGAGTGTGGCTCCTACTCCAACCCCAACTACGGCTGCACGGACGAGCGCGAAGACGCCATCGCCGCATACACCACCGCGCTCGCCTGGTACCTCACCGGGGACGGCCGGTACGCCCAGAAGTCGATACAGATCATGGACGCCTGGTCGGCGACGATCACTTCACACACCGGCAGCAACGCCCCGTTGCAGACCGGCTGGGCGGGTTCGGTCTGGCCCCGGGCCGCGGAGATCATCCGGTACACGTACGGCAGTTGGCCCAACGCCGTCCGGTTCACCACCATGCTGCGCAACGTCTACCTGCCGGTGGTCCGCAACGGCTCCAACAGCAACGGCAACTGGGAGCTGAGCATGATGGAGGCCGCGGTCGGCATCTCTGTCTTCCTGGATGACCAGGCCAGCTACGACGCGGCGGTCACCCGCTACCTCAACCGCACCCGGGCCTTCATCTACCTGCCCAGTGACGGCACCCTGCCGTACACGGTGCCTGGCAGCGGGCTGGACACCAGCAGCGAGATCATCAACTACTGGCACGGCCAGTCGACCTTCGTCGCCGGCCTCGCCCAGGAGACCTGCCGCGACTTCACCCACACCGGCTACGGGATCTCCGCCATCTCGCACATTGCGGAGACCTCCCGGATTCAGGGACGGGACCTGTATCCGCAGGTCGGTGAGCGGTTGCGGCACGCCCTCGGCTTCCACTCGAAGTACCAGCTCGGCGAGCCGGCACCCTCCTGGCTCTGCGGCGGCAGTCTCAACCGGGGTCTCGGACCGATCACCGAGGTCGGCTACAACGCGATGGCCAACCGCCTCGGTTACGCGATGGCCAACACCCAGACCCTGACCCTGCAGCAGCGCCCCGCCGGCAGCAACAACCTCTTCGTCGCGTGGGAGACCCTGACCCACGGCGACAACCCGTCCTGACCACGCCGCCAGGGCCAGCCGCCGTCATACCGCCGGCGGCGGCCCGACCCGCCCATCCCGATCCGGCCCGGCGTGACCCGGCTCCGCGCCGGGCCACACCGGCAGGCCGGAACCGACCCCGTCTGCGCCGGTGCTGCGCCGGACCCGGTGAGGCGTACGCGTCGGCGCCACCGGCGCGGGCCGGGGCCGGTCAGGTGGCGAGGGCGAACAGATCCCGGCGGCCCCGTGAGCTGTAGCCCGGCCGCCCAGACGGCACGCGGGTCGCGGCGCAGCGGCAGCCCCACGACGGGTACGGCGACGAGCGTCGCGGCGGTCAGCTCGGCGGTGGCGGCCAGCGAGCTGAGCATGGCCGGCCACTGCCGGCCGCGACCGCGTGTTTGATCGCGGTGGCGGGGGAGAGCTGCAACAACGGCGTGGCGATCTCGGTGATGCCTTGCTGTTCCTGGGGCGTGCCCTGCCAAAATCACTGCCGTGCTGCTGGCGACCCTCGCCACCAGTCGCCTGGCAGCCGAAGACCACCCGCACGCACACTTCGGCCCGCTTCCCTCCCTGGGTTCTGTCTTCGCCGCCCTACGGTCCTCCCCACCTGGTCATGGAGGTCATGGGTCGGATGTGGACGGGGCTCAGGCGATAGAGAAATAATAATTTAGGAATTAATATTGACAGCTTGCGGTAGCCAGGGGCAAGATCCCGGAAACAAACCTCAGGAGTACGGGCATGACTGGTCTGGCAGCCGATCGGGGGCCGTCCGCAACGGACTCGGAGTGTCCGGTCGCCGCGACCCACATCGACGGCTGCGTCACCTCCACGTCGGACATTTCCAGCCTCCCGCTGAAGGTGTCCGACTCGAGCAGGACCGTCGCGCCCGCGGCACCGGCCGCGGATCGCGCGGTGCCGCTCCAGGCTTTCCGTGCCGGTGGGCTGGCCGCCCAGCGGCACGGAGGCGAGGGTCCAGCCGGAGCACGAGCAGGTCCAGAAGGTGGCCGGCACGGAGCTCGACGCGGCGCCCGCCCATTCCTCGGCAGCGAAGGAATCCGATGTGAAACGACTTGTACCCACCGCCCTGCTCGCCGTCACGGTTGGTCTCTTGACCGCATCCGCACCCGCTCACGCCGGCCCGGCGGCCGGCACTGTCGCTGGCGTGGAGTCAGCAGCTCAGCAGGTGCTCAGCCCGACGCCGTACCAGGGCTGGAACACCTACTTCGGCCTCGGCGGCAACTTCTCCGCGGAGTCGGTGAAGGAGGTCGCCGACGCCCTGGTCTCCCGCGGCCTGGCTCGGGCCGGCTACGACATCGTCTGGCTCGACGGCGGCTGGCAGGACCCGGAGCCGCGGACGGCCGCCGGCGACCTGCAGGCCGACCGGACCCGTTTCCCGAACGGGTTGAAGCCGCTGGTTGACTACATCCACGCCAAGGGCCTGAGGGCGGGCATCTACACCGACGCCGGACCGTACATTCCCGGCAAGTGCGGTCTCGGCAGCGGCGGCTACTACCAGCGCGATGCGGACCAGTTCGCCGCCTGGGAGTTCGACGCGGTGAAGGTGGACTTCCTCTGCGGAATCGCCGCGAACCTCGACCCGAAGACCGTCTACACCGAGTTCGCCCGGGCGCTGCGGAACAACGCCAGCGGCCGTCCGATCATCTTCAACCTGTGCAACCCGGTGACCTCGCCCGACTGGGGCATGTACCCCGAGGAGCAGCAGTCGACGTACTCCTGGACGTACGCACCGGAGATCGCGCAGTCCTGGCGGACCTACACCGACGTGGGCTTCGTCGGGGACATCAAGTTCAAGGACGTGCTGCGCAACTACGACGCGAACGCGCGGCATCCTGAGGTTGCCGGGCCCGGCCACTACAACGACCCGGACTACCTCGCCCCGGGACTCGGGATGACCGACGAGGAGTTCCGGACCCAGATGACGCTGTGGGCGGCGGCCGCGGCGCCGCTGGTGATCGGTAGCGACGTACGCAAGCTGAGCCAGACCTCCGTCGACATCCTCACCGACCCCGACATGCTGGCGATCAACCAGGACGCCGCCGGTGTCCAGGCCGTCCGGGTCGGCCCGGCGGGCACCACGGAGACGTGGGTGAAGCGCCTGGCCGACGGCGACCGGGCCGTGGTGCTGCTCAACCGCGGCGAGAGCCCGAAGGTGCTGACCACGACGGCCGCCGCGGTCGGCCTGTCCGGGGCGCGGTTCACCGTCGAGAACGCCTGGACCGATCAGATCACCGAGAGCGCCGGCACCATCAGCGCCGCTGTTCCGGCCCACGGCGCCGCGTTGTTCCGGGTCGGCCCGGCCGCGGGCGTACCGGGTGTGCCGCACGTGACTGCCGGCCTGCCGCAGGTGACGCGGGTCGGCGCCGACCCGGTGCCGGACGGCTACGTACCGATGGTCGCCGGTGGCGACGAGGCGCGGGTCGAGGTGGTCGTCCGCAACGACGGGCTGCGGCCGGTGTTGGCGCCGCAGGTCGGGTTGGCAACGCCCGCCGACTGGACGGTCCGCCCGTTGAGCAAGGCGCCGAGCGAACTGCTTCCCGGCCGCGCCGCCACCTTCGCCTTCGCGGTGGCGCTGCCGCCCTCGGCCGAACCCGGTGCCGCGTCCCTGACCGCCACCACGTCCTACGAGGTGCTCGGGCACGGACGGCTGCGGCAGACGACGGTCTCGGCGGTGGTGGTGGCGCCGGCGCCGCCGGACGGCGAGGTGGTGTTGTCGCATCACCAGTGGGTCAGCGCCACCAGCGGCTGGATGAGCCCGACGGTCGACCTCAGTGTCGGTGGTTGGTCGCCGATCAGCATGCTCGGCCAGGTGTACCCGATCGGCATCGGCGTAGCCTCGCCGTCCACGGTCCGGTACTACGTCGGCAAGGAGTGCAGCCGGCTGACCGCGGTCGTCGGTCTGGACGACGCGGTGCGCAACGTCGGACCGGAGGGGGCGACCGCGACCTTCCAGGTGATCGGCGACGGCCAGGTGCTGTTCGACACCGGCGTGCTGACCCGTGACGACATCCGTCAGGTCGACGTCGACCTGACCGGCGTCCGGGTGCTCGACCTGGTGGTCGGGGACGCGGGCGACGGGGGCTACAACGACCGGGCCAACTGGGCCGGCCTGAACGCCACCTGCTGAACCGGAAACAGTCGCACCCAGGTGACCTCATCTGGGTGCGACTGTTTCTCCAGGTCGATCACCCGCGCGAACGAGGCATCCCGGTCCGTGCTCACGTCGCTGCCACGAACGGCGGCTCTGGGGGCACCCCCGGCGACATCATCGCCGCCCGGTACGCACGTGCCGTTTCCGACACCGGTTCAGGGCGCGCTTCGCCCGGCGGGGGCGAGCCTACGCATGATCTTCCCGCAGGTCCCCGCTCCGGCAGGTCCGCGGGGTGTGGCCCGGCAGGCCCGCCGCCCGACGCCGAGAGCGTGGGGCGGCGGGGTCACCGATCGGATCAGGTGGTTGCGGTTCCCGGCCCGGCCAATGGGCCGTCAGGCTCGGCGCAGGACGAACAGTTCCGCGTCGTGGTCCGCGGTCCACCGCACCGGCAGGCCCACGGCGGTGAGGTGGCTGCCGGAGTAGGTGTCGTCGCCGTGCCGCCAGGTGTCGTCCGTAGCCAGGCCGCGCAGCGGCAGCCGGACCGGCCGGGACGGCAGCAGGCCATGGCCGTCGAGCCGGCCGGTGTGCCAGGCGAGGACGACGAGGGTGTCGCCGTCCGGCGCGGTGTACTGCACGGCGCAGCGCGGCTGGTCGGGCCCGCCGATCAGGTGCACCTCGCCGTGCGTGATCACCTCGCGGATCTGCTTGTACCGGCCGATCCAGCTGGCCGCCTCGGCCCGCTGTCGGGGCGTCCAGTGCCGGATGTCCGCACCGATGCCGAGCACGCCGGCCATCGCGAGCACGAACCGGAACGCCAGCGAGCGGGGCCGCTGGTCGAACAGCCCGACCGCGTCGGTCACCCACGAAGAGAGCAGGTGCGGGGCGTTGGCGTGCAGGAAGCCGTGCTGGATGGCGAGCCGGTCCAGCGGTCCGGTGTTGTCACTCGGCCAGAAGACGTCCGCGTGGGCGGCCATGGCGAGGTCGGTACGGGCGCCGCCAGCGGCGCACGCCTCGATCGTCACGTGCGGGTGGTCCCGCCGCAGGGCGGCGTAGATCCGGTGCAGGTTGGCGACGTGGGCGCCGTCGAGGTCCAGCCGGGTGGCCGCGCCGGGCCGGCCGGACTCGGTGCGCGGCCGGTTGAAGTCCCACTTCAGATACCCGATGTCGTGCCGGCGGAGCAGGCCGTCCAGCGTGGAGTGGACGAACTCGGCGGCCTCGGGGCGGCCGAGGTCGAGCAGGTACTGGTTGCGGATCGGGGTGATCGGCCGGTCGTCGATCGCGTAGACCCAGTCGGGATGCTCGGTGTACAGGCGCGACGCCGGGCTGATCGACTCCGGTTCGACCCAGAGCCCGAAGGTGAGGCCGAGGGCGCGGATCTGGGCGATGAAGGCGTCGAAACCGGCCGGGAACTTGACCGGGTCCGGGGTCCAGTCGCCCAGCCCGCCGCGGTCGTCGTGCCGCCCGATGAACCAGCCGTCGTCAACGACGAAGGTCTCCACGCCGAGCTCCGCCGCGATCCGGGCCAGCGCCAGCTGGTTGTCGGCGTCGACGGCGAACTCGGTCGCCTCCCACGAGTTGTAGAGCACCGGCCGGGCCCGGTCGAGCCGGTCGCCGGCGAGCTGCCGCTGGTAGCGGTGCCAGGCCCGGGCCAGTCCGGCCAGCCCGGCGTCGCTGTGGGCGCCGGCGACCACCGGCAGGGTGATCCCGCCGCCCGCGGGCAGGTCCAGCCCACCGTCGACCAGACGGCGACCGACCCGGACCCGGGTCAGCCCGCCGGTGTCCGGCTCCGCGACGATCTGCCACGAGCCGGTCCAGGCCAGCGCCACACCCCAGGTGGGACCGTCGGGTTCGGCCCGGTCCTGGACCGCGAGCCACGGTACGAAGCTGTGCCCCGGCACCCCCTGTGAGCTGCCGATGGAGAACTGCCCGTGGCCGAGGTCGAGGTGCGCGAGCTGGAACTCCTGCGCCCACTGGCCCCACTGGTAGCTCAGCCGGGCACCGTGCGGCGTCGGCACGCAGAACCCGGCAGAGCCGGCCCGGGCCAGGCGCAGCGGAGCCTCGCCGGTGTTGGTGAGCTCCACCCACCGCTCCACCACATCGGTGCCGGCCGGGATCCGGTAGCAGTGTGCCGCGCGCAACCCGGTCACCGGGTCGGCGAAGGTCACCCGAAGCTGACCGCCGTCGGTCTCCGCCTGCTGGTAGCGCCAGGAGACCCGCCGGTCGCCGGTCGCCGTCTCGACGACCAGGTCGGCGCCCGTGAACGGGCGGACCGCGTCGGTCGCGTACTCCACCGGCGCGAAGTCCCCGGCGGTGAGGAAGGGTGTCGGGCCGGTGTAGCTGGCCGGCGACGGTCCGTGCGCCACGCCCGGCGGACCCCAGCTGACCAGTTCCAGCCACCGGCCGTGCCCGGGTACGACGACGGTGTACTCGGTGGCCACGCCACGCAGCGTCCACGGGCCGGCGAGCGGGGCCGTGTCCTCACCCGCGTCGGTCGCGTTCCGCACCGCAGCGCGTTCGTAGATGTTGCCGGTGGCCGGGTCGCTCACTTGACTGCTCCGAGCGCCAGGCCGGAGACGAAGTGCCGCTGGAAGCGCAGGAACACCAGCAGCGTCGGTACCGCCGCGATGACCGTGCCGGCGGCGATGACGTTCCACGACGAGACGAACTGGCCCTGCAACCCGAGCAGGGCGGGGGTCACCGGCATCTTATCGTCGGTGCGCAGCACGGTGATCGCCCAGAGCAGGTCGTTGAAGATCCAGGTGAAGGAGAGCGCGCCGAGCGCGGCGAGCGCCGGACGGGTCAACGGGAGGATCACCCGGGCGAAGATCTGCCCCGGTCCGGCCCCGTCGACCGTGGCGGCCTCCTGCATTTCGCCCGGCAGGTCCCGCATGAAGCCATGCAGCACGAACGTGTAGAAGCCCAGCCCGAAGCCCACCTGCACCGCGATCAGCGCGGCCAGGGTGTCGTACAGGCCGGTCAGTTCGCTGAACTTGCTGACCGGGATCAGCAGGATCTGCGGCGGCAGCAGGTTCCCGGCGAGCATGAGCAGCAGGATCACCCGTCGGCCGGGGATCCGGTAGCGGCTGAGCGCGAACGCCGCGAGCGCCGCCAGTACCAGGCTGAGGGCGACAGCGGGCACGGTGACCAGCAGGCTGTTGATCAGGGCGCGCAGCTCACCGCCGTCGGTCCAGGCCTGCCGGTAGGTGTCCAGGGTGAACGAGTGTGGCAGGCTGCCCACCCCGTGCGCCGCGATGTCGTCGAAGGTCCTCGTCGACATGGCGACGACCCAGAGGATCGGGCCGAGCCACAGCAGGGCCAGCAGGCTCATGCCGGTGTGGAAAGCGCCGGTGCGCAGTGCGCGGATCATGCGTCCTCCCGGAACGCGCGGACGAGGTAACCGAGGATGACCGCGAGCGCGAGTATGAAGATCACCACTGCGATGGCGGAGCCGTAGCCCAGCCGCAGGCTCTGGAAGGCGGCCGAGTACATGTAGGTGCTCAGCAGCTCGGACGAGTGGTAGGGCCCGCCGTGGGTCAACGCCCACACGATGTCGAACGAACGCAGCGAGTCGATCACGATGACCGAGAGCACCACCGCGTTGACGCCGCGCAGCTGGGGGATGGTCACGTGCTGGAGCCGCTGCCGGGCGTTGGCGCCGTCCATCCGGGCCGCCTCGTGCAGCGCGGGGTCGATCGCCTTCAGCCCGGCCAGGTAGAGCACCATGACGTAGCCGATCTGCCGCCACAGGGCGGGCAGGATCACCGCGTAGAGCGCGGTCTGCGGGTCGGCGAGCCAGGGCCGGATCAGCTGCTCCAGTCCGACCGCGCGCAGCAACTGGTCGGCCAGCCCGTCGGGCTGGTAGAAGACCCGCCAGACCAGCGCCGTCACCACCAGGCTGAAGACCACCGGGGTGAACAGCGCGGCGCGGTAGAAGCCGACCCCGCGCCGCTCGCGTTGCAGCAGCAGCGCCATCCCGAACCCGCCGAGGACCGACAGCCCGCCGAAGAGCACCAGCCAGATGACGGTGTTGACCAGCGCACCCCGGAAGACCGCGTCGCCGGCCAGCTCCGTGTAGTTGCCGAAACCGATGAACGTGGGCGGTTCGAGGCCGTCCCACCTTGTGAGGGAGAAGTAGAAGCCCTGCAGGGCGGGCCAGAACACCCAGATGCTCTCGACCGCGAAGGGTACAAGGACGAACGCCACCAGCAGCGGCGACGGCCGGTTGGCCCGGCGCCGCCGCTGCTTGGGCGTTGGTCCCGCCGTCGAGGTGCGGGAGGTGGCTGGTGCGAGCGTCGACATCAGCCCTTGAAGACCTTTTCGGCGCCGGCCTGCCACTCGCGCAGGATCGCGTCGATCTGGTCGGGCTTGTCGATGAACTTCGTGAGCGCGGTGTCCGCGGTCGGCTGCAACGCGTCGCTGGAGTCGCGGTTGAAGAACTGGGTGAGTTCCTTGGCGTTGTCCAGCATCGCCTTGCCCTTGACGACCAGCGGGCTGTCGGCGGCCTTCGCCTTCGGGTGCGCGGGCAGGACGATGCCGGAGCTGCTCTGGATGTACGTCTCCTGCGCCTGCACCGAGGCCAGGTAGGTCAGCAGCGCCTTGGTGCCGGCCGGGTTCGCCGTCTTCGCGCTGGCGAAGAAGCCGTCGGTCGGCGCCTCCTCGGCGACCGGCACCGCCGGGTCGATGATCGGGAACTGGAAGAAGTCGAGGTCGCCGAGGGCGTCCTTCGGGGCGGCGTCGGCGAAGAAGGTGCCGATGAGGAACATCCCGGTCTTGTTCGCCAGCAGCGCCGTGGTCGCCTCCTGGAACGGGTAGGCCTTGCCCTTCGGGTCGAAGTAGGGCAGCACCTCGCGCCACCGCGCGAAGACCGCCTTGACCTTCGGGTCGTCAAAGCGCTGCTTGCCGGCGAGGAGTTCCCGGTGGAACGGGGCGCCGTTGATCCGGATGTTCAGGTAGTCGAACCAGGCCGAGGCGACCCAGGGGGTGTCGCCCAGGCCGATGCCGATCGGCGCGACGCCCTTGCTCTTCAGCGTCTGGCAGAGCGTGATGAACTCGGCCCAGGTCTTCGGCTCCTGCACGCCCCACTTGGCGAAGTTGGACTTGCGGTAGAAGAAGCCCCACCAGTAGTTGGTCATCGGCACGAAGATCTGCTTGCCGGTCGGGTCGGTGGAGATGTTCCGCAGCGACTGGGGGTAGTCGCCCAGCCCCCGCCAGACGTCGGAGACGTCGAGCAGGAGATTCTTGCTGGCGTAGTTGTTGGCGACCGAGCCGGCGTACCAGGTGTAGAGGTCCGGCGGGTTCGCGGAGGTCAGATACGTCGGCAGCTGCGTGCGGTAGGTCTCGGAGGCGATGGTGTTCACCGTCGCCCTGCCGCTGCCCTGCTTGTTGAAGTTCTCGATGATCTTCTCCATCGCCGCCTTCGCCTGCGGCGAGGAGAGGTTCGACTGGAGGCTGATCGCGCCGGACGCCTTGTCCGCCGGGCCACTGGCGGAGCTGGCGCACGCGCTCAGCAACGAGCTGGCGCCGAGCGCGCCGACGCCGGCGAGGCCGAGGTGCCCAAGGAATCGGCGGCGACTGGGGTCGAAGTCGCTCACGGGGGTGGTCCCTTCCTCAGTGACACGATGCGTGACAACGCGGTTGTGTCAGTCATGTGAACGGTGTGGCCAGAAGGTTGCATCCGCCGCCCGCAGCTGTCAAGATGTATTACTAATTAATGATTAGATCTTCGAGGTTCGGCGGACGGATGATCCACCACATGCGACGACTAGCGGGCAGGACCGCACTGGTCACCGGGGCGCTCGGCGGGATAGGCGCGGCCACCGCCCGGCGGCTCGCGGCGGAGGGTGCGGCCGTCGGCCTGATGGACGTACGCGATCCCACGCCGCTCGCCGAGGAGCTCACCGCCGCGGGCGGTCGGGCGGTTCCCGTCGTCGCCGACGTTTCCGACGAGGCCGACTGGACCGCCGCCGTGGCAACGGTGCGACGCGCGTTCGGGCCGGTCGACATCCTGGTCAGCAACGCCTACGCCGTGGAGGCGGCCCCCGCCCACGAGACCAGCCGACAGTCCTGGGATCACCAGCTCGCGGTCAACCTCACCGGCGCCTTTCTCGGCGTGCGGGCCTGCCTGGACGATCTCCGCGCCGGTCACGGCGCGGTGGTGGTGGTCTCCTCGGTGCATGCGCTGGTGGGCCTGCCCGGCCGGCCGGCCTACGCCGCCGCCAAGGGCGGTCTGGTCGCGCTCGGCCGGCAACTCGCCGTCGAGTACGGGCCGGACGTCCGGGTGAACACCGTGCTGCCGGGGCCGATCCTCACCCCGGCCTGGGAGGAGGTGTCCGAAGCGGACCGACAGCGGAGCGTTGCGGCGACGGTCGCCAGGCGGTTCGGCACGCCGGACGAGGTGGCGGCCGCCGTGGCCTTCCTCGCCTCGCCGGACGCCGGCTACATCACCGGCGCGAGCCTGGTGGTGGACGGCGGCTGGACCGCGGTGAAAGCCTCGGCCTGACCGATCGATACAGACGAGCGATAGGTGCGAAGAGCATTGACAACGTACGCACGCCGCGGCCTGCACGGGCAGACCGTCGAGGTCATCGCGCGCCGAATCCTCGCCGGAGAGATCGCCCCCGGCGCGACGCTGGACATCACCGCACTCCAGGCGGAGCTCGACGTCAGCCTCACCGCGCTGCGGGAGGCGCTCAAGGTGCTCGCCGCCAAGGGCATCGTGGACGCCCGGCAGAAGCGCGGCACGTTCGTCCGCCCCCGCGCGGACTGGAACCTGCTCGACGGTGACGTGATCCGTTGGCAGTTCGCCGAGGGCGCCGATCCGCGGCTGCTCGACAAGCTGCACGAGGTCCGCAGCATCATCGAACCGGCCGCCGTCCGGCTGGCGGCCGGCCGGGCCACCGACGACGACCTGGCCGCGCTGGACGGCGCGCTGGACGAGATGGCCGCCGCGAAGGGCCATCCGGCCGCCGCGGTCGCCGCCGACCTGAGCTTCCACCGCGCGCTGCTCGCCGCCACGCACAACGAGTTGCTGGAGCGCATGGAGGTGGTCATGGAGACCGGCCTCGCCGAACGCGACCGCCTGGTGCACGGCGGCGAACCGCACGACGACCCGGTGCCGAGCCACCGGGCCGTGGTGGACGCGATCCGGGCGCGGGACGCCACCGCGGCCGAGACCGCCATGCGGGGACTGCTGGAGAAGGCGGTGCGCGACGTCGAGAAGGTACGCGGGCAGAAGGGCAACCGGTGAAGATCGACCGAATCGAGACCTTCCTCGTCGCACCACGGTGGCTGTTCTGCCGGGTGGAGACCGACGAGGGGCTGGTCGGCTGGGGCGAGCCCGTGGTGGAGGGGCGCGCCGAGGTGGTCCGCAGCGCCGTCGAGGTGCTGGCGGAGTACCTGATCGGCGAGGACCCCCTCCGGATCGAGCAGCACTGGCAGATCCTCACCAAGGGCGGCTTCTACCGCGGCGGGCCCGTGCTGTCCAGCGCCGTCGCCGGTCTCGACCAGGCTCTCTGGGACATCGCCGGGCAGGCGTACGGCGCCCCGGTGCACGCCCTGCTCGGCGGTCCGGTCCGCGACCGGGTCCGGGTCTACTCCTGGATCGGCGGTGACGAGCCCGGCGAGGTCGCCGAGGCGGCCGCCGCGCAGGCCGCCGCCGGACTCACCGCGATCAAGATGAACGCCTGCGGTCGGCTCTCCGCGATTCCCACCCCCGCCGAGGTGGACGCCGTCGTCAGCCGCGTCGCCGCCGCCCGCGAGGTGCTCGGCGACAACCGCGACATCGCGCTGGACTTTCACGGCCGGGCCAGCGCCGCCGCCGTGCGTCGCATCCTGCCCGAGATCGCCGCCCTGCGACCGCTCTTCGTGGAAGAGCCGGTCCTCGCCGAACAGGCCCACCACCTGCACGACATCGTCACCGCCTCCCCGGTCCCGGTGGCCACCGGCGAGCGGCTGTACGGTCGCGCCGAATTCCTCGGACCGTTGCAGGCCGGCGTAGCGGTGGTCCAACCGGACCTCTCCCACGCCGGCGGCATCTCCGAGGTCCGCCGGATCGCCGCCCTCGCCGAAACGTACGGTGCCGTGCTCGCCCCGCACTGTCCGCTCGGGCCGATCGCGCTCGCCGCCAGCCTCCAGGTGGCCCTCGCGACACCGAACTTCCTCATCCAGGAGCAGAGCATCGGCATCCACTACCACGCCGGCTCCGAACTCCTCGACTACGTGGTCGACCCGGCGCCGTTCCAGTTCGTCGACGGGCACATCAACCGGTTCGAGGCGCCCGGCCTGGGCATCACGGTCGACGAGGCGGCGGTCCGCGCCGCGGCCCGCACCGGGCACGCCTGGCGCAACCCGGTCTGGCGCCACGACGACGGCTCCTTCGCCGAATGGTGAGCGCCGACGACCGGCTGCCGGAGACCCCCGCGACGGAGATCCCGGTGCCGCTGCGCGTCGGCTCGGACCACCGCCATGGTGGCCGGTGGACGACCCTGCGCGGTGGCGGCCGGGAGTGGCTCTGGCGGCGGCCGGACACCGGCCGGGACGGGGTACGGGCCGGTGACCCGTTCGTCGACGCGGGCGGCCTGGAGGAGTGCCTGCCGACGGTGCGCGGCCGAACCGACCACGGCGACGTCTGGTCCCGGCCCTGGCGCACCACCGGCCCGGGGGCCGCGACCATCGAGTGCCCGGACTTCACCCTGACCCGGCGGCTCACCGACCGGTCCGGCGTGGTGGTCGCCGACTACCGCCTCCAGGCCGATCCCGGCTACCGCTTCATCTGGGCGGCCCACGCCCTGCTCGACGTTTCCCCCACCGCCCGGCTGGAAGCGCCTGCCGGCACCCCGACCCGGCTCTACCCGGAAGCCGCCGCGCTGCTGCCCGCCGGCCCGTGGCCGGCCGGCCGGCCGTGGCTGTCCGGGACGTGGCCCACGCCGGCCGGACTGCCGCTGGACCAGCTCGGCCCCGACGACGGCACCGCGGTCGGCGCGGTGCTGCTCGGCTGCCCGACCGTGCGGGTGAACGACGGCGCCGACCGGCTCACCCTGCACCTCGACTGTGACGGCCAACCCCGTTCCACCGCGCTCTGGCGCAACCTGCGCGGCTGGCCCACCGACGGTCCCTACCGCAGCATCGGCGTCGAACCCCTGCTCGGCGGCACCTTCGACCTCGCCGAAGCCGGCCCCGACGACGCCGCCGAAGTCCCACCGAGCGGCGAGGTCACCTGGCGGTTGACCATCTCCGCACACCGATCATCCGGAGGCCGTCCCCGATGAACCTGCTCGATTTCCTGCGGACCCACCGGCTGCTGGCGATCGTCCGCGGCCCGGACCCGGCGGCGGCACTGGCCGCGGTGCTGACCCTGGCCGACGCCGGCATCGCCCTGATCGAGGTGTCGCTGACCGGCGCCGGCGCGCTGGACACGATCCGCCGGGCCCGCGCCGCACTCGGCGCCGACGCCCAACTGGGCGCCGGCACGGTGCTCAGTGCCGAGGATGCCCAGCGGGCCGCCGACGCCGGCGCCACCTTCCTGGTCACCCCGGCGCTCGCACCGAGCATCGCCGAGGCGGGCCGGCTGGGGCTGCCGGTGCTCGCCGGCGCGCTGACCCCCAGCGAGGTGGTACAGGCCGACGCGAGCGGGGCCGCCGCGGTCAAGCTGTTCCCCGCCGCCTCGCTCGGCGGGCCCGCCTACCTGGGTGCGTTGCGGGACCCGTTCCCGCGGACCGCGTTCGTGCCGGTCGGCGGCGTCGACGCGGACAGCGCGCGGGCGTACCTCGACCGGGGCGCGACCGCGATCGGGGTCGGCTCACCGCTGCTCGGCGACGCCGTGCGCGGCGGAGACCTGGGTGCGTTGCGGGACCGGGCCGCCGCCTTCCGCGCCGGGGTGGCGCCGTCGTGACCGACGTGCTCACCCTCGGTGAGACCATGGCGGCCTTCCGGGCCTCGGCTCCACTGCGGCTGGGAGGCCCGGTCCAGCTCTCCGTGGCCGGCGCCGAGTCGACCGTGGCGATCGGCCTGGCGCGACTCGGGCACCGCGCCCGCTGGATCGGCGTCACCGGGGCGGACGAACCGGGCGAGCTGATCCGGCGCACACTGCGCGCCGAGGGCGTCGACCTGACCCTGGCCCGGGTCGACCCGGACGCCCCGACAGGACTGATCCTCTTCGAGTCCCGGGTGGGCGACATCAGCCGGGTCACCTACCACCGGACCGGATCGGCCGGTTCCCGGCTGGCCGCGTCGGACCTGACCGCCGCCTTCACCGGTGCCGGGGCGCCACCCCGCGTCCTGCACGTCACCGGCATCACCTGCGCGCTGGGTTCCGGGCCGTACGAGGCCGTCAGGACGGCGGTGACCCGGGCCCGGGCCGCCGGGACCCTGGTCTGTCTGGACGTGAACCACCGGCGGCGGCTGTGGTCGTCGACCGAGGCCGCCGCGGCGCTGCGGCCGCTGCTGCCGTCGATCGACCTCGTGGTCGCCTCCGACGACGAGTTGGGCGTCCTCACCGACGCGGCCGATCCGGTCCGCGCCCTGCGCGACGCCGGCGTACGGGAGGTGGTGGTCAAGCACGGCGCGGCTGGCGCCACCAGTCACAGCGACCTCGGCAGCGTGCACCGGCCGGCCCGGCAGGTGCCGGTCGTCGACACCGTCGGTGCGGGCGACGCCTTCGTGGCCGGTCTGCTCTCCGGTCTGCTCGACGGCGCCGAGGTCGACGCCCGGCTCGACCGGGCGGTCACCACCGGCGCCTTCGCGGTCGCCACCCAGGGCGACTGGGAGGGCCTGCCCACCCGGGCCGAGCTGGCGCTGCTCGACCACGCGCCCGGCAGCGCCGTCCGCTGACGACCGAGAGGAGACCTGGTGTTTTCCGAACCGACCCCTTGGAGCAGTGACCGCCTCGAGCTGGGGGAGGGCGCTCGCTGGGTGGCTGGCAGGCTCGTGCTCGTCGACCTCCTCGCCGGACGGCTCCTGGAGACCACCGGCGACACCCCCGCGCCGCTGCGCGAAGTGTGCAAGGTGGACGGCCCGCTGGGTGCGGTGGCCGCCATCGCCGGGCGGCCCGGCAACTGGCTGGCCGTGGTCGGCACCGGGGTGGCGGTGCTGGAGGGCGCCGGCGGCTCACGACTCGTCGCGGACCTCGAGGGAAAGAACCCGGCCCGGGCCCGGATGAACGACGCGGTGGCCGATCCGCATGGCCGGTTCTGGGCGGGAAGCATGGCGTACGACGCCACCCCGGGCGCGGGCACCCTCTACCGCCTGCCGGTCGACGGCCCGCCCGAGGCGGCGGTGACCGGGCTGACCATCACCAACGGCCCCGCCTTCGACGCCACCGGCGCCGTCATGTACCTGGCGGACACCCCGCTCGGTCAGGTGGACCGGTTCACGGTGGACCCGGCCACCGGCGCCCTGTCCGCCCGGGAACCGTTCCTGCGTCTGTCGCCCGGGGAGGGCGTCCCGGACGGGATGACCGTCGACGCCGCGGGGCATCTCTGGGTGGCGCTCTGGGGCGGCCACGCGGTCCGCCGCTACCGACCCGACGGGCGCCTGGACCGCGAGATCCGCCTTGCCGCGGCCCAGCCCACCAGCGTCTGCCTCGGCGGCCCCGACCTGCGCCGGCTCTTCGTCACCACCGCCGCCCTGGGGTTGGCGCCCCGCGGCCCCGTCGACGGTGCGCTACTCGCCGTCGACGTGGAGGTCGCCGGCCTGCCCGCCGCATCGGCTGCTCCTCCATCGGGTCCATCAGCAACGGTAGCGGTGCCGTAGCGGCGGCAGCGGAACAGCACCGACTTCGTCTCGTCGTTGCGGTTAATTCGGCCAAATTGGCCATCCGAGGTGCCCGCCCGCGATGAGCTCGACGCCCAGAAGGCTGGGCCACCCGCCTTCCCGAGCACCTCGCGAGCGCAACACCAGGTTAGGCCACCACCCCCGTGGTACGACTGACGTGCTGACGCCGCAAAGCCGACAGGACGGGCGTATCGTGACCGCAGGCAACACGGGCGACCTACTGCGGGACCACGCCGAACCGCAGCGCGCGACCTACGTCGAACTCTTCTTCGACGTGATCCTCGTGTTCGCGCTGACCCGCCTCTCGCACACCCTGTTCCACAACCTCACCTGGCTCGGTGCCCTGCACACGGTGATCCTGCTCGCCGCGTTCTGGTGGGTTTGGGTCTTCACCGCCTGGACCACGAACCGTCTCAACCCCGCCCGACCCGCGATCCAGCTCGTGATCATCCCCATCATGCTCGGTACCTTGATCATGGCGGGTGCGGTGCCCACGGCGTTCGGAGAGAACGGCATGATCTTCGCCGCCACCTACGTCGTCATCCAGGTCGGCCGCGCCCTCTTCGTCACGGTCGCGCTGCACGGTCGGGAGGTGGCGATCGGCACCCTGCAGCAGCTCATCTGGTTCTGTCTGTCCGGAGTGCTGTGGATCGTGGGCGCACTTACCGAGGACATCACCCGGGTGGTGATCTGGCTCGCCGCGGCGGCCCTCGGCTACACCATGAGCCGGCTGGACTTCCGGCTACCCAAACTCGGCCCAGCCCGGATCGCCACCCAGACGGTCAACGCGGAGCACCTCGCCGAACGCTACCAGCAGATCATGATCGTCGCGTTCGGCGAGACGGTCCTGGCCTCGGGCGGGCAGTTCGCCGCGTTCGGCTTCGGACGAGACCGGGTGAGCGCGTTCGTACTGGCGTTCGCCATCACCACACTGCTGTGGCGGATCTACTTCTACCGGGCGGGCCTAGTGCTCCCGGCCGTGATCGCCACCAGCACCACCCCCGCCGTCTTCAGCCGGTCCGCCTCCTACGCCCACCTGCTCATGGCCGGCGGCATCGTGCTCAGCTCGGTCGGCGACGAAATCATCATCACCCACCCGTTCGCCGAACCCAACCTGGTCTGGTCCGCCGTCATCCTCTGCGGACCGGCCATCTACCTGGCCGGCCGCGCCCGGCTCGACTACCTGTCCTTCAGCCGCATCGCCTATTCCCGAGTGACCGGGCTGCTGCTCCTCGTCGCGCTAGCGCCCGTGGTCGCCTTCCTGCCACCGATCCTGATCGCCGTCGTAGCCATCGTCATCCTCACCGCGATCGCCACCTCGGACACCATTTCCTGGCGCTTCCGCCCCAGCAAGCCAACCCCGCCACCACCACCCAACGGGCGGTATCTACGCCCATAGCCTCCCGCCGCCCGGTCGCCGTCGATCCCGCCGACATATCGCTTGCGTCCTCGACGGCATCGAAAGCGAGCGCGAGCCGGGCACCACTGCGCGATCGCCCCCACCCCTCGTCGCGGGAGCTGCGGAAGCGGAACAAGCTGCTCGAGCAGGAGAACGAGATCCTGCGCCGGCGGCGGCGTTCTTCGCCCGGGAGATCGCCCCAAAATGACCTACCCGCTGGGCTGCCACCTGGCCGCGGACGGCATCCCCGTCGCGGTGACCTGCCGGGTCCTGGGCTTCACCCCGCAGGCCTTTCACGCTTGGCGCAAAGATCCGGTGTCGCGGCGGGACTGGGACGGCGCGCATCTGATCAACGCCCTGGGCATCCACCACGACGATCCGGCGTTCGGCTCGGATAGCGGTAGTCAGTTCCGGTCCCGCAAGTTCGTGAGGTGCGCACCACCACCTCGGCACGGGCGTGGTCTGGAGGCACGGCGGCAGGGTTGCCGCGCGATGTCATAATCTCGGGCATGCCCGTTGGTCGTACCGCTGGTCGGCCGAGCCTGAGGCAGGTGGCCGCACTGTCCGGGGTGTCGGTCAAGACGGCTTCCCGCGCGCTCAGCGACGAGCCGCGAGTCGCCGCGGAAACCCGGCTGCGGGTGCGGAACGCCGCCGACCAGCTCGGCTACCGGCTGAACGGGGTGGCCCGGGAGCTGCGTCGGGGCGCCAACACCTCGACACTGGTCGGCCTGCTCATCGGTGACCTGGCCAACCCGTTCTACTCCCGCCTGGCCAGTGGCCTCGAACGCGAACTGCGCATGCACGGTCTGCAATTGGTCATCGCGAGTACCGACGAGGACTCGGACTGGGAACGCCGACTCGCCGACGCCCTGCTGGAGCGGCGGGTCCGGGCGTTGGTGATCGCCTCCAGTGCCACCGAGCACGGCTATCTCGAGGCCGAACACCGCCACGGCATCCCCTTCGTGTTCGTGGACCGACCCCCGGTCGACCTCGCTGCGGATGCGGTCCTGTTGGACAACCACGGTGGTGCCCGGCAGGCCGGCGCGCACCTGATCGCGGCCGGGCACCGGCGGATCGGGGTGGTGGGGGACCTGCCTGGGTTGAGCACCCACCGGGACCGGTTGGCGGGATTCGCCGAGGTGATGGAGGCCGCCGGGCTTGCGGACTGGGCCGGGTACCTCGTGGAGAGCGCGCACGACGTGGACGCCGCCGAGCGGGCGGTGCACCAGCTGCTGAGCCGCATCCCCGCGCCGACCGCCCTGTTCACCATGAACAACCGGATCACCAGCGGAGCTCTGCGGGCGCTGCGCGGTCACCCGGCATCACCGGCCCTGGTCGGCTTCGACGACCTGGACCTCGGTGAGGTGCTGGGTGTGAGTGTCATCGTGCACGACCCGGAGGAGATGGGACGCCAGGCGGCGCAGCTGCTGCTGGCCCGGATCGACGGCGACCGTGGACCGGCCCGGCGGGTGGTGCTGCCGACCCGGCTGCTCGCCCGTGGCTCGGGTGAGCGCCCCCCTGCGGGTTGACCGGGCGCGGGCTGAGCCCGTCGGCTCCTCATTGACACCTGCCTCTTGAAGGGTCTACACAGGAATTCGACAGCGTTCAATGACAACGTTGTCACTGAGGCTGCCACCCGCGCACCCCAAGGAGGTACCGGACATGTTCCGACCAGGCCCGTCCCGTCTGCTCGGCCTGCTGGCCGCCACCGCCGTCGCCGGCACATCCCTGCTCGCCGTCGCCTCACCCGCCCAAGCCGCGTCGCTCAACCTCACCCAGTACGTCAACCCGTTCATCGGCACCGACGACAGCAGCGCCCCCAACCCCGTCCCAGGTGGCGCCGGTGGCAGCACCGTTCCCGGCCCGGTGCAGCCCTTCGGGATGGTGCAGCTCAGCCCGGACACGCCCACCGCCTCGCCGTCCGGTTACCGATACAGCGACGCCCAGATCGAGGAGTTCAGCCTCACCCACTTCAACGGTGCCGGCTGCGCGAACAACGAGGACCTCGGCATCCTGCCGATGACCGGCGCCATCGGCACCTCACCCGGCACCGCCTGGACGTCCTACCGCGCCACCCAGAACAAGAGCCAGGAACAGGCCAGCCCCGGCTTCTACCAGGCGGTGCTCAGCAACTACGGCAACACCCGCGTGGAGGCCGCGGCCACCACCCGCACCGCCGCCCTGCGCCTGACCTACCCGTCGACCAACACGGCGCGGGTCCTGATCAACACCAGTCGCAGCGCCACCGGCAGCCGGAGCGGCTCGATCACGATCAGCGGCTCCACCGTGACCGGTAGCGTCACCGGAGGTGGCTTCTGCGGCAACTCCAAGACCTACCAGATCTTCTACCGGATGGAGTTCGACCGCGCCCCGACCGGCGTCGGCACCTGGCTGGGCGGCACCGTCAGCGCCGGCTCCACCACCACCAGCGGCACGAACTCGGGCGGATACCTGACCTTCGACACGTCCACCAACCCGGTCGTGCAGGTCAGGGTCGGCATCTCGTTCGTCAGCCAGGCCGGCGCCCAGGCCAACCTCGCCGCCGAGCAGTCAAACTTCGACTTCGACGCGGTGCGCTCCCGCGCCGACGCCGAGTGGAACGCGATCCTCAACCGGGTGCAGGTCACCGGCGGATCCGCCGCCGACCTGCAGAAGTTCTACACCGCGCTCTACCGCGTCTTCATCAACCCCAACGTGTCCAACGACGTCAACGGGCAGTACCGCGGCTTCGACAACGCCATCCACACCGCCGGCCACACCGTCTACCAGAACTACTCCGGCTGGGACATCTACCGCTCCTGGGCGGCGCTGATCGCGTTCATCGCGCCGGCCGAGGCGACCGACATCGCCAAGTCCATGGTGCTCGACGGCCAACAGGGTGGCCTGCTGCCCAAGTGGTCGCACAACACCAACGAAGCCTTCGTCATGACCGGCGACCCCGGGCCGATCATCGTGGACAGTCTCTACCAGTTCGGCGCCCGCGGTTTCGACACCGCCGCCGCCCTGGCGCTGATGAAGAAGAGCTCCAACGGCGGCACCATGCAGGGCAGCCCCATCCGCGGCCGGCAGAGCGGCTACGTCCAGCGCCAGTACATCGACGGCGACCCCTCCGACTCGCTGGAGTACTCGGCGAGCGACTTCGCCGTCGCCCAGTTCGCCCGGGCCCTCGGCGACACCGCCACGTACGACACCCACATGGCGCGCGCCCAATGGTGGCGCAACGTCTTCAACACCGAGTCGGGCTACATCCACCCGCGCAACGCCGACGGCACCTGGCCGTGGCCGCTCGACCCCGCCAGCCAGTCCAACTACGTCGAGGGCAACGCCTCGCAGTACACCTGGATGGTGCCCTACAACTTCGCCGGCCTGATCAACCTGCTGGGCGGGCGGCAGACCGCGCTCCAACGGCTGGACCACCACTTCACCCAGACCAACGGTGGCCAGTCGCAGCCGTACTTCTACATCGGCAACGAGCCGGAGCACGGGGTGCCGTGGGCGTACCACTTCGCGGCGGCGCCGGCCGGCACCAGCGCCGCGGTCCGGCGGGTGATGAACGAGTCGTTCACCACCGGGGCCGGCGGCCTGCCCGGCAACGACGACCTCGGCGCGACCTCCGCGTGGTTTGTCTGGTCCGCGCTCGGGATGTATCCGCCGACACCGGGCGCGGACACCCTGGCCCTGCACGGCCCGCTGTTCCCGTCGATCCTGGTCGACCGGCCGGCCGGTGACCTCCAGATCAACGCCGCCAGCGCCGGGCAGGGCAACCAGTACGTCCAGAACCTGTCGGTCAACGGCACATCGACCCAGCGCGCCTGGTTGCGGTACGGCGACCTCGCCGGCGGGGCGACGCTGTCGTACACGATGGGCGGCTCGCCGTCGTCGTGGGGCACCAACCCCGCCGATGTGCCGCCGTCGTTCACCGACGGGTTCACCCCGCCGCCCGCCGCTCCCGACCTGGGCCCCAACCTGGCCGCCGGCAAACCGGCGACGGGCTCGACCCCGTGCGCCGCGACCGAAGGCCCGGAAAAGGCGTTCGACGGCCGGCTCGGCAGCACCAGCAAGTGGTGTTCCCTCGCTGCCGGCACGAAAACCCTCCAGGTCGACCTCGGGACGAACCAGACCGTCCGGTCCTTCGTCGTCAAGCACGCCGGACTCGGTGCCGAGAACACCGGCTGGAACACCGGCGGCTTCACCATCCAGACCAGCACCGACGGCAGCACCTGGACGACCCGGGCGACGGTGTCCGGCAACCGGTCCAGCCGCACGTACCACCCGATCTCCGCCGCGACGGCCCGCTACGTCCGCCTGAACGTCAGCACCCCGACCAACAACGGGAACACCGCGGCCCGGATCGACGAGTTCGAGGTGTACGGCGGCAGCGGCCCGACCAACCTGGCGCTCAACCGGCCGGCCACCGCCGATTCGCAGTGCGCCAGCACGGAGGGGCCGGAGAAGGCTGTCAACGGCAGCACCACCGGCGGCACCTCCGACAAGTGGTGCTCGGGTGGTGCGACCAAGTTCCTCCGCATCGACCTGGGCGGCACCCACCCCATCCAGACGGTCACCGTTTACCACGCCGGCGCCGGTGGCGAGGACCGCGCCTGGAACACCCGGGACTTCGACGTGCAGGTGTCCGCCGACGGCTCCATCTGGACGACTGCCGCGCAGGTCCGGGGCAACACCGCTGACGTCACCAACACGCCGGTCACGGCCACCGGTAGGTACCTGCGGCTGAACATTCTCACCCCGACGCAGACGACCGATGCGGCGGCCCGCCTCTACGAGGTGGAGGTTTACGGCACCTGAGGTGTGCCACCCGCCTCCCGGCCAGGGCGGTGGACCGCCGGCCGTGGGCGGGGGGACGCCCACGCGGTGCGGGTGCGTCACCATGAGCGACGCCGGTTCCCCGCCGGGAACCGGCGTCGCGCCATCCCGCTCGCCGAGGCCGGTGAAGCAGAGGCCGGTCCCCGACTATGGCGAGCCGGTCGCGCCCGGCGTGCCGGCCGGCGCGCGGAGCTGGAGCGGATCCTCGCCCACCCACACCCGGAGGTACGCCCCGACGCGGTGCGCCGGCTGGCCGTCCTGGTAAGGCCTCCGACCGGGCGCCCGGTCTGACGCCGATCCCAGCGAAGAGGCTGGTGCCCCGGCGGCGTGAGGTAGCCACCCCCTGGCGATGTCCGTTATGCGCAAATCCCCAGCGCCTGCGAGGTTGCCGCCGCTAGCATCGTTTTAGTCGGTTTTGCGCTGGCCGAGACTGCCCCCGTCGGACGGAACTGGAACCACTCAGCGTTATGGCATCGACAATCATCGATCTAGATACGGGGACCGCAAGTGCACGTGCAGACTTCGGGGAATCGACGAGCCGCCGGGCCTCGTCGGGCGGACGCACCCGGTAGGGAACACTCCGGTCGGCACTACCGTCTCGGCGAGGACGTCCGGCGATCGGGGAGACCGCCGGAGATCTGGGCCGGGCAGCGGGCACGGACCGCGGCATGAGCGCGCCGGCTCCGCCAGCATTCGAGGCGCTCGAAACCGAGATCCGGAATCTCTCGGGCGGCAATGTCCTACACGCCGGGCCCGGTGGACCGACCCTCGCGCCCTTCCGGCACCTGCGCGCCACCCGGCCATCCACCTTCGTATCGACCCTGCGCCGGCGCGACCGGGTGGCCGTCGCCGGGCTGACCGCCGGTTGGGCGACCTCCTTCGTGGCCTTCTGGTTGTGGTGGTGGCAACCCGAGCACCGCGTCGGCTGGGCGGGACTGGCCCTGAACAGTCTGCTTCTGCTGTATCTGACCGGGCTGCCCGCCTACTACCTCCTCGCCGTCTCGCGATTGCGGCAGGTCAATCCCGCGCTCCGGGTGCCGCGGCTGCGGGTGGCCTTTGTGGTGACCCGCGCACCGGCAGAACCCTGGTCGCTCGCCCACCGCACCCTCACCGCGATGCTGGCCCAGCAGTTTCCCTACCCGTACGACGTCTGGCTCTGCGACGAGGAGCCGTCCGAGCAGGCCCTGCGATGGTGCGCCGCGAACGGGGTCCGGGTGGCCAGTCGAAGTGGCGTGGCCGCCTACCACCGGGCGACCTGGCCTCGCCGTACCCGCTGCAAAGAAGGCAACCTCGCCTACTTCTACGACCACTGGGGTTACTGGGACTACGATGCCGTCGCCCAGCTCGACTGCGACCACGTGCCCCAACCAACCTATCTTGCCGCGATCACGCGACCGTTCGCCGATCCCGCCATCGGCTACGTCGCCGCACCGAGCGTGTGTGACGCCAACAGCGCGAACTCGTGGTCGGCGCGGGGACGGCTGCACCGCGAGGCGACCTATCACGGCCCGGTTCAGCTAGGCCTCAACCGCGGCCTCGCTCCCTTGTGCATCGGCTCGCACTACGCCGTACGGACGAAGGCGCTGCGCGACATCGGCGGTCTCGGCCCCGAACTGGCCGAGGACTTCTCCACGACGTTCCTGCTCACCTCCGCCGGCTGGCACGGCGCCTTCGCCATCGACGCCGAGGCGCACGGCGACGGCCCGCTCACCGTCGCCGATATGCTGATCCAGGAGTTCCAGTGGTCGCGCAGCCTCACCATGCTGCTCTACGACCTCGCGCCGGATCACCTGCGGCGGATGGGCGCCGCCTTGCGGCTGCGCTTCGCGTTTCAGCTGTACTACTACCCGCTACTGGCGATCGTGACCGTCGTCGGCCTCGCCCTGCCGCCGTTCGCGGTGGTCACCGGGCTGCCGTGGGTCAACGTCAACTATTTGGAATTCCTGGCCCGCCTGCTCGTGGTATCGCTGTGGCTGCCCCTACTGACCTTGCTGCTCCGCCGGCGCGGGCTGTTACGCCCCCGATCCGTGCCCGTCGTGAGCTGGGAAGGTGTCCTGTTCGCCCTGACCCGCTGGCCGTACGTCGTCTGGGGCGTCCTAGCCGCGACGCGGCTGAACGTGCGGCCCAGGCAGGTCTCGTTCAAGGTCACCCCCAAGGCACGCACCGGCCTGGAGCCACTCCCCACCCGACTCGTCCTGCCCTATGCGGTGATCACCGTGGCGCTGTCCGCGGCCGCCCTGCTCGGCGAGCGGTCGACACACACTCCGGGGTACGTCTTCCTCTGCATTCTCGGCGCACTCTGCTACGCGGTGGCCGGCCTCGCGGTACCCGCCCTGCATGTGGTGGAGGCAGCCCGGGCCGCCCGGCTGCGCGTACGGTCAGCCGTCCCGACCGCCGCCGGACCCCTGCTCGTCGGCGTCGTGGCGCTCCTCCCGCTCGCGGCGGCCATCGCCAACTATGCCGGCCCCGCGGTGCCGCTCTTTACCCGATAACGCCCCGATGCGCGGACGCACCGGAAGGAGATCCTCATGTCTGGTCCGAAGACTGTCCTGGTGACCGGCGGCGCCGGCTTCATCGGCAGCCACACCTGCGTCGAGTTGCTCGAGCATGGCTACGAGGTGTGCATTGTCGACAACTACTCCAACAGCTCACCAGCGGCACCGGCCCGGGTCGAGAAGGTGGCGGGCCGCCCCCTGCTGAGGGTCTACGAGGCCGACGTACGTGATCACCAGGCGCTCTCGGCGATCTTTGCGGAGAACACCATCGATGCGGTCATCCACTTCGCCGGGAGGAAGGCTGTCGGCGAATCGGTGTGGATCCCCGTCGACTACTACGACACGAACGTCGGTGGCACGACGAGCCTGCTGCGAAGCATGCGGGAAAACGGCGTACACCGCCTGGTCTTCTCCTCATCGTGTTCCATCTACGGGGAGGCGGCGCGGATCCCGATCGACGAGCAGGCCCCGCCACGGCCGACGAACCCGTACGCCAGATCGAAATGGATGTGCGAACAGATCATCGCCGACGCCTGCCGGCAGCACCCGGAGCTGGCGGCCTATTCGCTGCGATACTTCAACCCGGTTGGCGCACATCCCAGCGGGTTGCTCGGCGAGGACCCCCGCGGCATCCCGCAGAACGTCATGCCCTATCTGATGCAGGTCGCAATCGGCAGGCTCGAACGGCTGAGCATCTTCGGCCGCGACTATGCCACCGCGGACGGTACGGCGGTGCGCGACTACATACATGTCATGGACGTCGCCCAGGCGCACCGCATCGCACTGGAGCGTCTCGACGAGGTGACGGGACTGGACATCCTCAATCTCGGCACTGGCGTGGGGACGTCAGTCCTGGAGCTCGTACGGGCGGTCAGCGCGACCTGTGGGAAGTCCCTACCGTACGACATCGTCGAACGGCGGCAAGGTGATGTAGCCAAACTGGTTGCCGACCCTGGCGCGGCGGCCCGGAAGTGGGGCTGGCGCACGACCCGGAACCTCGCCGCGATGTGCCGGGACGCGTGGCGGTTCCAGCTGCTGAATCCCGCCGGATTCGACGACGACCTGACGGGGCGGCCCGCCATCCCAACGGCGCGATCGCTCGATACGCCGGACCCGATGACAAGGACTCGGGCGAACTAGTGCGGTCACCATGAACGTTCACCGGGTTTGATGGATCACGCGGTTCTCGGTCATGGGCGGCCCAGCGTTGTTGGCGTTCGCCGCGGATGCGGGCGCGTTCGCGGCAGCGAATCTCTGCCGGCAACGGGGCGAAAGGCGACCGCTACTACGACTGCGCGTTCGTCACCCTGCCGCAGGCCACCGACGAGCACGCAGCACTGGCTGCTGATCCGCCGCAACCGCACCACCGGTGAGCCACCGCAACAGCCGTCACCACCAGCAGCCCGGACGGCCGGCCTGATCGCGATCACTGTCAACGAACTACGCCGGCTCTTCCACGACCTGATCATCGACCCGGCACGGCGGGCCGCCGACGTCATCGCCTGGTCCCTCTTCCGACGCAGGCATCACGCTGCCGCCAAGACCAGCCATTACACCCGGCAAGCCCTCACGGAACCCTGAAACGGATCTCCTACTGGAGTACTTGGGCGGCTGGTCTCCCGGACGCCTGGCGGATGGGCATGTCGGCCAGCCAGACGTCGGCCAGGTCGCTGAGGGGGACGTCGAGGGCGTGGCTGAGGCAGACCACAGTGCCGAACGCGGGTGCGGGAAGGCGGCCCGCCTCGATCTTGCGCAGCGTCTCGGGGGAGATGCCGGCTGCCAGGGCCACCTCGACGAGGCTGCGGCCGGCCCGCGCGGCCCGGAGGGCGGCTCCGAGGCGCTGGCCCGCTGCGATCTGTTCGGCGGTGAGTGGTTGGCGAACCATGCCAGCAGGATATCCCTCCGGAGCAGCCCCGACCTGGCGTGGTATAAAAATACCGCATACGGAGAGGGAGGCTGTCGTGATCGAGCTCAAGTCCGCCGAGGAGATCGGCCGGATGGCGGTGACCGGCCAGTTCGTCGGCGAGCTGCTCGCCGAGCTGAGCGGTGTCGCCGCAGTCGGCGTCAACCTGGTAGACCTCGAACACCACGCCCGCCGCCGGATCAAGGAACGTGGCGCCGAATCCTGCTACTGGGACTACGCCCCTTCGTTCGGCCGCGGCCCGTTCCGCAACGTGCTGTGCCTGTCGGTCAACGACGCGGTGCTGCACGGCCTGCCGCACGACTATGTTTTGCGGGACGGTGACCTGCTCAGCATCGACATGGCGGCCGGCATCGACGGCTGGGTCGCCGACTCCGCGCTCTCCGTCATCGTCGGCACCCCCGACCCGGCCGACCTGAAGCTGATCGAGGCCACCGAGGTCGCACTGGAGGCCGGCATCACCGCCGCCCAGCCCGGCGGCCGCCTCGGCGACATCTCCGCCGCGATCGGCGAGGTCGCTTACTCCTACGGCTACGGCGTCAACGCCGAGTTCGGCGGCCACGGCATCGGCCGCACCATGCACGAGGCCCCGCACGTCCCCAACAACGGCCGCGCCCGCCGCGGCATGAAACTCGACCCCGGCCTCACCATCGCCATCGAGCCCTGGTTCTGCCGCTCCACCGACAAAATCAAGTTCGACAACGACGGCTGGACGATCCGCTCCGCCGACGGCTCCCGCACCGCCCACTCCGAACACACAGTCGCCATCACGGCTTCCGGCCCCCAGGTCCTGACCCGCCGCCCCACTCACGGCCCCACCTCGGCCGACCCCACCAAAAAGTCCGCCACAGCCTCCTGACCCACTGCCCGCCGGACGTGACTCAGGGCGTTCCAGGGAGGGGCCTGCCGCAGCTTCCTGAGCAAGTCCCAGCCGCACGCCTCAGCCCACCGCCACACCGCCACAGCAGGTCAAAACGGATCTCCTTCTGGAGCACTAGAACTAGGCGGCGGGCTGGATGGCCCCGACGGTGCCGGCCCCGACGAGCGGCCGACCCAGGAAATCCACCGGTCCCGGATCGACATTGAAACGCGACCGGAGGTTGAGGGCGCGGCCGGCCAGTGGCGAATCACGGCGCGGCGTGAGCGCTTGCGCCCGTTGGGCCGGGGAGCCGGAGCGATCGGCCGTCACGAAACGCGGGTCTGCGCTCGATCCGCCGACCTTCGCCCCGAGGCGTTCCTGCCCGGTCGCCGCGCGCCAATCTCCCATATTGGCATAGGACGCGCCGGCCCACGAAACGGCCCAGGTTCCCGATTCGGCGAAGAAGTTGTTGCCCTGCAACAAGACATCGGCCGTCGAGAAGTCATCGGCGATCACCAGGTTGGTCCCGCCCGAGACAATCAGGTTGTTGCGCAGGACGACGTTGGACAACCCACGAAAGAAATTCTGCAAGCGGATGGCCGCGGGTGCCCAGTCCTTCGCCTCCATCACCACGGTGTTGTGGTAGACCTCGGCGTTGTTAACCGACCCGGCCAGATGGATACCCGCGTACTCCGGCAGCTTGTGGGCGTCGTTGATACTTATGTTGAAACGGACGATGTTGCCGGTGTGCGCGGCATTGAGTTGGCCGCTGTAGAGCAAGTAGCCGGCGCCGTCGTTGTCGTAGGACAGGTTGTACTGCAGGACTGACGAGGACACGTTCTGGTCCATGTCGAAGCCACCGCCGTCCTTCTGGCCGGCCGTGTGGTTGCGGAATGAGACGTTGCGCTCCATGACCACGCCGGTCGAATCCCAGGTCCAAATGCCGACCGGACCTTCGGGCGCCGCGGCCGACCTCCCATTGTCGTGCGCGCTGGACCGCTCGATGCGCCCGCCTCGCACACTTCCGAGCGCGATTCCGCTTCCCGTGTGGCTAAAGTGATTGGTCGGGTCTCCCGCATTGTGGTGCACCTCGACATCCGACACGACGACGTCTTCGTGGGCATAGCGCGGCGCCGCGGCGTCGAAGCGAGGTCCGAAGCTGATCAGCCCATTCTCCGTGTTGCCGTGCAGGTTGGCAGCACGGATCCGTACGCCACGAAAGCCGGTAGAATTCGGGCCAGCGCCGATCTGTATTCCGTTCTTGAATCCGCTCACCTCGACCCCGGAGATGTCCACGTGGTCGAGTTTCCGGCCGTCGGTCAGGTCGGAGTACAGCTCGATCCCGCCGGTGGTCTTGTTGTCCGCCCCGCCGCCGACGATCACCAGGTCACGAATCTCGACGCCGGCTGTGTTGTGCACCCTGATCCCCGCGCCGCCGGCGGCCACGATCGTGGCACGACCGGCGCCGTATGTGCCGACGACGACCGGATTTGCCGCGTCACCCGCATCGCCGGGCCCGAAGGTCAGGCTCCCACGGAGGTGCGCACCCCCTTCGAGTAGGAGTTTGTCTCCCGGCTTGAAGGCGAAGGCGGCGGCCTTGTCCAGCGATCGCCATGCTGTGGCGGGCGACGAGCCGTCGAGGGAATCGTCCCCGCTTGGGCTGACATGGTACGTGTTGATCATGGGCGGAGCGGCTACCCGTTTCGACCTAAGCTCGAGAACATGCGCAAGCATGGGGAGGAACACCGCCAGCGCCAGCACCAGCACCGCGACGATTCGCCGACGTGAACGGCGGGTGGCTGGCGGCCCTGACAGGTCCGCCGGCAGATCAACCTCACTCTGTTGCCCATTTGTACCAGCTATCAAGGACTCCTACCGCCCTCTCCCAACCCGACACACCGCCCCAAACATCCCCTATCTGTACTTTAGGCCGCTTTGGTGCTTACTGGAGGGACGTCTCGTAACCCGACGTACGCCCCTTGGAAACGATCACCGTGGATGTCCCGGTGCGGGCGCCGCAGTGCTCGGCGTAGTCGCCGCTCCTGGCCCTGGCCGCCTGCACGAACGACTGTCCAGGAGCCGATGAGCCGGGCGCGGCCCGGACCCACCCGTCGGAGCGCACCGCCACGGGTCAGACGCGCTGGTCGCCGATGACGGAGAGTAGTTGCAGCTTCTCGTAGCTCTCCGAGCCGGGCGCGGCGGTGAATACCAGCAGCATCTGGGACTCGTCCGGGTCCACCAGGGTCTGGCAGTGCAGCTCCAGGTCGCCGACCTCGGGGTGCCGGAAGCGTTTCGGCGGGCAGTACGCCCCCTGCACAGGGTGCTCCCGCCACAGCTCCGCGAACTCCGGGCTGGCGGCCAGCAGGGCGTCCACGATCGCCGCGGCGCGGGACCCCCGGCCGTCGCGGGCGTAGGCGGCGTGCAGGTGCGCGGCGATGAGCCGGCTGTGGATGGGGTGGTCTTCATCCGGGTGCCGCAGCCGTGTGGCCGGGTCGGTGAACCAGCGGTGGTGCAGACTGCGGGCCAGCCCGCTGTACCGGGTCTCGTCGCCGAGCAGGGCGACCGCCGGCGCGGTCTGCGTCAGGGTCTCGCCCAGGTGGTTCACCACCTGCGCCGGGGTGTCCTGGAGCCGGTCGAGGATCCGCATCATCCCCGGGTTGACGTGGTCGGCCCGGACGGCGCGGTGTGGGACGGCGTAGCCAGCGAGCTGGAACAGGTGGTCACGCTCGGCCAGGGTGAGCCGCAGGCCGCGGGCCAGCGCGGCGAGCAGCTGCTCGGAGGGGTGCGGGCCCCGCTGCTGCTCCAGCCGGCTGTAGTAGTCGGTGGACATGTCGCTGAGCGCCGCGACCTCCTCCCGGCGCAGCCCTCCGGTGCGCCGGCGTCGGCCCCGGGGCAGCCCGACGTCCTCCGGCTGCAACGCCTCGCGACGGGTGCGGAGGAAGCCGGCGAGTTGGGCGCGGTCCATGGCGTTCCTCCTCCCACCGGGCGGTGGATCGGCGTGTGGTGGGCACCGGAAGCGGCGCCCGCATCTCGTCACAACAGGTGATCTCGGCGCCGGTGTTCCGCCGCCCCACCCACCGTCCCGCGGCGGGTGGGGCGGATCCAGGGTCGGCCGGTCCCTGGCTCAGCCGGGCCGGGTCGAGCGGCGGGTCAGCCGGGCGGAATGGGCCAGCTACCGCAGGGAGCGGGCGGAGGGTTACCCGGCCCGGGCGTTGACGCGGGGGCGCACGGCGCCGCAGGCGAGGTGGCGCGCGCCGCACGCTCAGCGGGAGGTCAAGACCTGCTCGGCGTAGGCCCAGAGCCAGTCGGCGGCGACCGGGTCCACCGCGTGCTCGGCCACCCCCGCGGCGGGGTCCGGGCCGCCCGGTACCACCTCCGCCTCCTGGTTGTCCTCGAAGTACCGGCCGGTCACGCCCTCGAGCAGCGGTGACGCCGCCAACAGCACGGAGGTCGCGGCACCCTGCGCCGGGCTCTTGTAGTACGACGGCGTGATGAGGTTGCCCGCCTCGTCCATCGCCCCGAACGCGCGCATCGTGTCGTCGTCCAGGTGCCGTTGCAGGTTCGTGTGGATGTACCCCGGGGCGAGCGCGTTGGCGGTGATCCCGTCCGCGGCCCACCGTCGGGCGATGCCGACGACGAGCAGGACGCCCGCGGTCTTCGACTGGCTGTACGCGGTCCACGGGTCGTACGGGCGTCTCGCGAACTGCGGGTCGTCGAAGTCGACCCCGGCCCGCAGCTGGGCGCCGGAACTGACCACCACCACCCGGGCCGAGCCGGCGGCCCGGAGCCTGTCGTGCAGGCCCCGGACGAGCGCGAAATGGCCCAGGTAGTTGGTGGCGAGCTGGATTTCCCAGCCCTCGGCGGTCAGCCGCCGGTCCGGGACCGCCATGATCCCGGCGTTGGCGACCAGGGCGTGCAGCGGGCCCTGCCAGCCGGCGACGAAGGCGTCGACCGAGGTGAGGTCGGCCAGGTCGAGCGCGGCCGCCCGGATGCTGCCCGCGCCCGGTCCGGCAAACTCCTCGACCAGCCCCGCGGCCCGGTCAGGGTCGCGGGTGGCCACCGTCACCTCCGCCCCCGCGCGCGCAAGGGCGCGGACGGTTTCGGCGCCGATGCCGGAGGCACCGCCGGTGACGATCATCCGGCGTCCGGTGAGGTCGACGCCGTCGAGAATCTCCGCGGCGGTGGCGCGGGCGGTGAACGGGGTGGTCAGGCGTGCGGTGGCTGTCATGCCGGCAACGCTACGAGCGCCCCACCTGGACTGCCTATAGTCTGGACTCCGTCACTCTTTAGCGTACGTCCAGAGGAGGGGGTGCCCGTGGACCCGTTGGAGGACGTGCTGTCCCTGCTCGACGCGACGGGTCACGTGTCCGCCGCTATGTCCGCCGGTGGGCGTTGGGCGGTCCGGTTTCCGCCACCCGCCGGGCTCAAGTTCAACGCCGTCCGGCGGGGCAGCTGCTGGCTGGAAGTGGACGACGTGCCGGATCCCGTCCACCTTGCGGAGGGCGACTGCTACCTGTTGACCCGGCCCGTCGCGTTCACGCTCGCCAGCGACCTGAATGTGCCGGCCGAACCGGCGCATCCCCTCTTCGCGGCGGCCGTCGACGGCGTGGCCCGCGCCGGCGATGGCGACGAGGTGTTCCTCATCGGCGGTGCGTTCTCCTTCACCGGGCGGGCCCGCGCGCTGCTGCTCGACAGCCTGCCGCCGGTCCTCCATGTCCCGGCCGGCACGCCCGAGGCCGCCACCGTGCGCTGGGCGGTCGGCGAGATCGACGCCGAGCTGGGGCGCCGACCGACGGGGGCCACCCTGGTCGCCGAGCACCTCGCGATGGTCATGCTGATCCGGATTCTGCGCGTGCACCTCGCCCACGATCCCGACCGGAGCTCGGGCTGGCTGGCCGGGCTGGCCGATCCGACCGTCGCGGCCGCGCTGCGCGCCATGCACGCCCGCCCGGCCCACCCGTGGACCGTGGCGGAGCTGGCCCGGGTGGCGGCCGTCTCCCGGTCCACGCTGGCGGCCCGGTTCAAGGACCGGGTCGGCAAGGGCCCGCTGGAGTACCTCACCGAGTGGCGGATCGAACTCGCCGCCGACCAGATCCGACGCGGCGGCGAGACCGTCGCCACCATCGCCCGGGCCGTCGGCTACGGCTCCGAGAGCGCGTTCAGCGTCGCCTTCAAACGCACCACCGGCCTCTCACCGCGCGCCTACCGCAGTCACCTCACCCGTGCCGGCTGAACCGCCCGGGTCGGCGCGCCCAGCACGGCGGGGGCGGCGGGGATCCTCGAGGAATGTCAGTCACCGCACTACACGCGGCCACCCCGGCCCGGCGGCTCGGGCCGGGGCGGCCGTTCCTCACCGCTGAATCGACTTGGTCTCCAGGAACTCCTCCAGGCTGAACCGGCCGAACTCGCGGCCGTTGCCCGACTGCTTGTAGCCGCCGAACGGGGCGAGTGGGTTCCACTGCCCGCCGTTGACGTCGACCTGGCCCACCCGCAGGCGCGCGGCGACCGCCAGCGCGTGCTCCGGCTCGCCGAAGACCCCGCTGGTCAGGCCGTACACGGTGCCGTTGGCGATGGCGATGGCCTCCTCCTCGTCGGCGTACGGGATGATCGTCAGCACCGGACCGAAGATCTCCTCCTGGGCGATCGCGGAGCGCGGGTCGACGTCGGCGAAGATGGTCGGCCGGACGTAGGCTCCCTTCTCCAGGCCCTCGGGGCGGCCCGGGCCGCCGAACACCAGCCGCGCGCCCTCGGCGACGCCGCGGGCGATGTACCCGTCGACCTTCTGCCGGTGCGCTTCCGAGGCCATCGGACCGAGCACTGTCGGCTCGTCGGTCGGGTCGCCGACGGTGAACCGCCGCGCCGCCTCGACGGCGAGCGCGACGACCTCCTCCTGGCGCGCGGCGGGCACCAGCATCCGCGGCCACGCGCCGCAGACCTGGCCGCCGTTGGCGAACGCCATCATCACGCCGGTGGCGACCGCCTTCGGCAGGTCGGCGTCGTCGAGGACGATGTTCGCCCCCTTGCCGCCCAGCTCCAGGGTGACCCGCTTGACCGTCTCGGCGGCCACCGCGGAGATCCGACGGCCGGCCCGGGTGGAGCCGGTGAAGGAGACCATGTCGATGTCCGGGTGGGCGGAGATCGCCTCGCCGACGACCGGGCCGGTGCCGTACACCACGTTGAACACCCCGGGCGGCAAACCCGCCCCGTCGGTCACCTCGGCGAGGATCCGCGCGGTCAGCGGGGCGTTCTCGGAGGGCTTGAAGACCATCGTGTTCCCGGCGAGAAGCGCGGGGGCCAGCTTGGACACGATCTGCTGCAGCGGGAAGTTCCACGGGGTGATCGCGGCCACCACGCCGATCGGCTCGCGCACGATCAGGGAGTTTCCGATCTCCTCGGTCCAGGGGAAGTCGTCGGCGAGACCCGCGACGGACTCGATCACCGCCGCCGGGAAGCTGACCTGGGCGGTGCGGGACATCGCGATCGGGGAGCCCATCTCGGCGGTGATCGCCGAGGCGATCTCCTCCTGACGGGCGGCGAGGCCCGCGGCGACGCGGCGCAGCACGGCCGCCCGCTCGGCCGGGGTGGTCGCCGCCCACGAAGAGAAGGCGGCCCGGGCGGTGGCGACGGCACGGTCGACGTCGGCGGCCGTCCCGGCCGGCACCTCGGCCACGAGGTCGCCGGTCGCCGGGTTCACCACGGGCAGGGTGCCGGCCGAGCCGGCGACGATCTCGCCACCGATCCAGTGGCCGGTGACGGTGAAGGCGGAAGTAGTCATGGCTCGACCGTCGCACTGGCGCAGGACCCGAACCAGGGACGGCTTGTCCGGGACTCGGCGGTCCCTGGCCGGCGCGGCACGGCACCGGCGTCCCGGCACCTCAGCCGAGGGCGGCCGGGCGAACTCGCCGCGCCACGTCCCAAGGGGCGTTCGCCCCGCCCTGCCGCAAACGGCCTGTGCGCGGTGCGCGGCGCGTCGATCCCGGCGGAACGCCTGGAGGTCTACCACACGCTCGCTTCTACGGTGCCAGCAGAAGCACGGCCCGACCTCGGTGGCGCCGGACCGCTCCGGCAGCCCGGCGCAACCCGGTGCACCCCGGGTGGCGGGGTCCCGCAGGGTCAACGGCCCTGGAGGGCCTTGACGTTGTCGCCGAAGGTCCAGCCCTTCGACCCATCCCAGTTGATCGACCAGGTCATCAGACCCTTCAGGCCGCCCTGGTATGTGTTCCAGGCCTGCGCCACGGAGGACGGCGCCAGGTAGCCGCCGCCGGCCCCGGACTGCGCGGGCAGGCCGGGGACCTGCCGGTCGTACGGGACGCGGATGGTGGTGCCCTGCACGACCAGGCCGGCGTTGAGGCAGTTGGTCTGCGCGACGAACCCCTGCACGGTACCGGCGGCGTACGAGTCGCCGGAGCAGCCGTACATGCTGCCGTTGTAGTACTGCATGTTCAGCCACCAGAGCCGGCCGTTGTCGACGTACCGCTTGATGATCGGCAGGTAGGCGCCCCAGATGGACCCGTAGGTGACGCTGCCGCCGGTGACGTACGCGGTCTCCGGCGCCATGGTCAGCCCGAAGCCGGCCGGCATCTGTGCGAGCACCCCGTCGATGATGCGGACCAGGTTGGCCTGCGAGGTGGAGAGCCGGGTGATGTCGCCGCTGCCGGTGAGCCCGGTCTCGATGTCGATGTCGATGCCGTCGAAGTTGTACCTCTTGAGGATCGGCACCACCGTGGCGACGAACCGGTCGGCGACTGCGGCGGAGCTGAGGTCGATGCCGGCGGTCGCGCCGCCGATCGACAGCAGGACGGTCAGCCCGGCGGCCTTGGCCTGGCACATCTCGGCCGGGGTGGGCACCTTGACGCCGGTGTCCATGCCGTCCTCCCAGAGCACGGTGCCGTCCGAGCGGATCACCGGGAAGGCGGCGGTGACCACGTTGTAGCCGTGCCCGCGGATGCGGGAATCGGTGATCGGGATCCAGCCCAGCGGCGGGTGAACTCCGTTGGCCGCCCCGTCCCAGCTCTCCCAGTACCCCTGGAGCACCTTGCCGGTGGGCCGCGGCTTGGTCGCGCAGGTGCCCGTGCCGGGCGGAGCCGACGTGGTCGGGGTGGGCGACGGCGTGGCCGTGGGTGAGGAGGTCGGCGACGGGGTGGGGGAGGGCGAGGACGTGGTCGGGGTCGGGGTCGGGGTGCCGGTGCAGGCGCCGAGGTCCGTCCAGAGGGCCGGGGTGGCGGGCGGGGTCCAGCCGGCGCCCACCGGCGGGGTGTGCGTCACGAGCGCCTGGTAGAGGCGGCCGGCGTAGGTGGCCCGGCTGCCCGCGGTCCAGGTGACGCCTTCCGCCCAGGCGGGGGCGGAGCAGGCCACCAGTGCGGTCTCGCCGGCGCTGGCGGCCAGTCCGGTGGCGGTCGGTAGGGCGGCGCCGGCGGCCAGCAGTGCGGCGGCACCGAGCACGGCAGTCAGCCCAGGTCGAAGTCGCATCATATGCCTCCTCATCGATGCGCCGAGGTTATCAGTAAACTTTGTTAAATGTAAACGGGCCGTGCTCTGTCAGCACTTGGGTCACGGCGTGAAAGAGGCCGCGCCGGTGCCACCCAGGGAGAGGACGGCGGCGAACGTGGATGCCAGACGCACCACCGTGTTCCACAGTGGTGCTCAGGCTGTGCGCCGCCCAGGTACGGCGGACGTCCATGTTCGCGAGTCTCGACGCCACCCGAGCGCGGCCGTCTGACCTTGGCGCCGGCCGCCTCAGGCGACCACTACCCAGAGTGAGAGCGCCCTGTCAGGATCCGCGCGTTGTCCGAGGCAGAAGAGTGCGTCTTCGCGTTCATCCGTCGTCAGGTCGGCCGCCCTTTTTCGAGGATCCGTTTGAGAGTGCCGAGGTTGGCGGCCACCGCCGACTTGACGCCGGAAGCCGCCAACGGCGCAATGAGCCGCAGCGGACCTGAGGGCTGGAGATTCATGGTGTTTGTGAGGGTGGTGCCGTTTTCCGTCGGGGCGAACAGGTAGGTAGCCTCGGAGTGGAAAGGCCCGAGAGCACCTCGGATCGAGAGTCGGCGGTCCAGCTCGAACTCGGTCACTTCGAACGTCTCCTCGCTTCGGGTGGGAAGCGTCCGGGTTTGCCGGTAGTGCGAGCCGACGCCCACCGCGCCGCCGGAGATCTTCCGGGTCTCGCTGATCGCGTAGTTCCACAGCGGCAGGTTCTCGAAGTGCGCGAGGAACCCGAACACCTCGGCGGGCCGGCGGTTGATCGTGACCGTGTTGGTGAACTTCATCTGAGCCGATCTCCTCACTGTGCGCTGCGCAGCAGGAGCTGTGCCGCAGGCGGGTCGTGGGCAAACAGGATGACCGGGCCCGGCATCCGCTGCTTGAGGGCGAGTACCTGGTCGGTGGTCTTGGCGACTTGGCTCCGGTCGCCGACGCCGGGAAGCTGGCGTCGTTCCAGCAGTCCGCCCCGTAGGTGAGATCACCGGCCAGCAGTAGTGGTGACCTCCCGCGAGCCGTCGCCCATGACGTCGAGCGACTCGGGGAACGGCATCAGGGTCTGGTCGTTCGTGACTTCTCCGCCTTCGATGTGGCAGCAACGCTGGACATGTGGCCCCCTCTATTGTGCTCGCCGACCTGATCGGGCGAGTCGACACCAGCCTTCGCCTGGTTCATAGGTATGTCAGTGACTTCGGTAGCGGCGCCGCGTAGCGGACGTCACGCGGGCAGTTCGTCACGGGGCGGTCGCGTACCAGGATTGGTCGTGGAGCCCTGCCGGGTCGAGGATCTGGATGCTGTCCGGTGAGGTCACCACCAGCCGCTGCTCAGCGAAGGCGAGATCCAGCAGATGCGCGGCCACCCGCTGCCGTAGCGACCCGAAGGCGTTGATGGCGGTCTGCTGCAGCGTCTCGTACAGCCTTCGGTTCAGCTCCTCCGCCAGCGCCCACGAAACTCGGGCATCGCGCAGCGCCGGCGCCGTCAACGTCGGTGAGTCGATCCGGAACAGCCTCGGCTCGGCCAGCGTCTGAAGGCCGACATCGGCCGGCCCTCCGACGAGAACCGCGATCCCCAACACGTCGCAGGTGCGCGCATACCGAACCGTCAGCTGCCGTCCCCCCGAGAGGCCATGTAGACCCGCAGCAGACCACCGACGACGAGCCACGTCCTCGGATCCGAGCTCTCCCGATAGAGCGTGCTCCCTGCCGGATAGTCGGTGATCTCCCAGAGCTAAGGATCCGGCATGAGGATCACGAGCGTAAAGAACCCAGCTGCCCTGGCCAGAGATCCGACCCGGCGGACGTCCTCAATTCGGCAGTTGCGGAGTGCCGAGCGGTGCCGAGCGCTGGCCACTGTAGGCGATGGCGTGCGTCCAGCCGGCGCGCACGACCTGCGGCAAAGAGCGCACTGCCTCGCCGGAGCGGGCCGGCCCCGTACGTGCGTCTGGTCACTGGTGCCATCCACGCCAACGCCCTTGCAGGTAAGGGAACCACGACCATGGCAGTGCGCGCGGATATCTGGCGCGCGACTGTCATCACGCGCCCTGCGCCACTCGCGATACGTCCGGCCCCAGTTTAGCCTTGTTGTCTTGCTGGCCCGTGTCTACTGTGCGGTGATGCTCTCGCGAATGCTGACGGTGACCTTCGATGCGCACGACGCGGCTCGCCTGGCGCAGTTCTGGGCCGGCGTGCTTGGCCGGGAGGTCGTCGAGGACGCCGGTGGTGCGCTCCTGCCTGGCGAGAACACCCAGCTCAGCCTCCGGTTCGTCCCGAGCCGCGCGGAGAAGGTGGGGCCGAACCGCATGCACCTTCACCTGACCAGCGCCAGCCGCGCCGACCAGCAGCACACGGTGACGACGGCGCTGGGGCTCGGCGCCGGCCACCTCGACGTCGGGCAGCGCCCCGAGGAGGGGCACGTCGTCCTGGCCGACCCCGAGGGCAACGAGTTCTGCGTGATCGAGCCGGGCAACGCCTTCCTCGCCGGGTGCGGCTTGCTCGGGGAGCTCGCCTGCGACGGCACCCGTGAGGTCGGCCTCTTCTGGAGCGAGGCGCTGGGCTGGCCGCTGGTGTGGGACCAGGACCAGGAGACCGCGATCCAGTCACCGCACGGCGGCACCAAGGTCGCGTGGGGAGGCCCGCCCGTGGCCCCGAAAGAGGTGAGGAACCGGCATCGCTTCGACCTCGCCCCGGCCGGTGGCGACCAGCAAGCGGAGGTCGACCGGCTGGTCTCCCTCGGGGCCACTCGGCTCGAGGTCGGTGAGGACGGCGCCGTCGTGCTGGCCGATCCCGACGGCAACGAGTTCTGCGTGAAAGGGAACTGACCACAGCGCGCCGGGTTGCCCAGTGGGTCAGGGCGGCCTGCTGCCGGACCCCTCCCTCCGCGTCCGGCCCGCCGCGTTCATCCCACCACCAGCCGGATACCTCATCACCCCGGCACCACCGAACCCATCGACCCAGATCGCGCAGACACGCCGACGCTGGTGCGGTAGACGAGTGTGTCGTTGCGGTTGCCCGGTCGCGGCTGGCCAAGGGCGATGACCAGGCGGGTGTTGGCGTCGAATGGCGACCTGCAGGTTGGCCGAGAGGCGGTAGTTCTTCGACGGGTTGCCAGGCGGTGGTCGCGGGTCGGCACGAGGGTGCCGGCGACGATGGCGATCTGGTCCTCCGGGCGGCGGAACTGGACCGGGCGAAGCCCGGCAAACGGGTAGATCCACTCCGGACGCGATGCCGAGATCACCTGCACCCGACCATCGTCAACCACCGCTCAACGGCGACGATCACCGGCTCACGAACGCGCCTCAGGCAATGGTAGGACCGGCTGCCTTGGCGGCCCGCTCGATCTGCGTGCGTCTGGCTTCCCAGAAGGCCGCGTCGCGCTGGGCGTTGGCGTCTCCGGCTGCTGTACCTGTCAAGCCGTCGAGCTGTTCGCGCAGGATGTCGGCGTGTCCGGCGTGACGGCTCGTCTCGGTGAGCATGTGGACCAGGATGGTGAGCAGCGTGACCTGTGGGCGCGGCCACCAGGGCACGTAGCCGGGTGAATCGATCGTCAGGGCGATGATCGTCGCGTCTGAGTGCTCCCTGCGCCACCTGGTGTTCGCCACCGACGCGTGGGTGCGGCGGGCCATCCTCGGCGATCCCTCGCCGTGGGACCCGCTCGACCTGCCGCGGGACGAGATGCCGGACACCCCGGGGATCCCGCGGGACCGCGAGGCCCGTCCCTCGCTCGACGAGATCCTGGCGCTGCGCCGCGACCGGATGGCGACCGTGCGCGCGGTGGTCGACGGCCTGCCGACGAGTCCCTGGCCAGCCGCACCGAGCCCGTCGAGGGGACCGGCTGGCCGCCGCCGGAAAGCTTCCCGGTACGCGAGTGCCTGCTGATCGTCCTGAACGAGGAGTGGCACCACCGGCAGTTCGCCGAACGGGACCTCGACGCCCTGCGGACAGGCGCGACACGGAAGGCGACCTGATCGACGTCGGACCGACTGCCCGGTCCTCGGCATGTTGGCCGCGCACCATCAGCGGCATGACAGTGCGCGGGATCAGGTAGGTGAGCACTGCGCTGCCGGGGACGTGAGGTCCTTGTCCGCGGATCGCGCCTACGTGTGGCGGTATCAGACGATCACATCGCCGACCGACGGATGTGGCGCCGCTGTGGCGATCCTCCCCGCGAAGGCGGCTATTTCTCTCCGGGTACCTGGTCCTTGACCTCGTCGTAACCGACCTTGGTGGGTGCTGCGGTCGGCGCGTAGATCACGCGGATCACGCCCGTCGGAAACGCCTCCGTCGCCGTCATTCTCAGGTGGTACGGCGCGTCGCCGTCGTCGAACAGCTTGCGACCCTTACGCGCCGCCACCGGATGCACCAGCAGGCGCAGCTCATCGACCAGTCCCGCGGCGAGCAGTTGCTGCACCACGGAGATCGACCCGGGGATGAGGATGCCTCTGATGCCGGCATCGGCCTTGAGCGAGGTGACGGCATCGAGGAGATCGCCCTTGATCAGCTCGGAGTTGCGCCAGGTGAACTCCAGCGGCTGGCGCGAGACGACCACCTTGCGCACGTCCCCGAGTTGTTTGGCGAACGGCGCGTCGTCCCCACCCGCGGCCTCACGGTCGGGCCAGGCTCCGGCGAAGCTGTCGTAGGTCTCGCGGCCGATGAGCAGCACGTCAGCGGTGTCATAGTCCTCGCCGACGGCGCGGCCCATGTTCTCGTCGAAGTACGGGAAGTGCCAATCGGGGTCGATCTCGGCCACACCGTCGGCCGAGATGAACAGGGTGGAGATGACCTTTGCCATCGGGGTGATCCCTTCGAGTCAGGTGGTGTCGGTAGGTAGACCGGCGCATCATCCCAAACTCATCGGCCGGCCACAGACCCGTCCCGACGGAGAGTCGGCATTTCGAGCTCGTCGTGATGCCGGGTGCGGCGGCCCAGTGGTGCTCACTGGCCGAGGTAGGCCATGGTGGACGCGCGGATCGCGGTGACGCACGCGGCCACAGCCGGGTGGGTGGCCGCCCCCCGCCGATACGTGATGCGGGTCCGTCTCCGGGTGGGCAGCGGGACGAGGTGGACCCCGGCGGGCGGCTGCGCTGCGGCGAGCTGTGGCACCAGCGAGACCCCTTGGCCGGCCGCGACCAGCGCCAGTACCGTGGCGAAGTCGTCGGCGTGGTGGCGCACCTGGGGCATGAAGCCGGCCGTCCGGCAGACTCGCAGCGCGACGGTGTGGCAGAGGGTGCCGGGGCTGCCCACGATCCAGGCGGCGTCTCTGGCCCCGCGGATCGGGTCGGTGTCCGCTGCCGCGCGAGCAGCGGCGGGCACAGCGAGGAATACCGTCTCGTCCAGCAGAGGCGCCCCGTCCAGGGCGGGGTCCGGCTCGACCGGTGCCACGTCGTAGTCGTGCATCAGCCCCACGTCGAGCCGCCGGTCGCGCAGCGCGTCCGGCATCGCGGCCGGGTCCAGCTCGCTCACCATCAGCTCGAGCCCCGGATGTTCGCGACCGAGCGTGACCAGCGCGGCCGGCAGCAGCGTGCGCACCGCGGTGGGGAACGCGCCGATGCGCAGCGGACCGGACAGCCCGGTGCCCGCGGCGGCCAACGCGGCGGTCGCCCGCTCGAGGGCGGCCAAGACGGTCTCAGCGTGCTGCACAAGGACCGCACCGGCCGGGGTGAGCGTGACCCGGCGGCCGGTGCGCTCCAGCAGCGGCACGCCCGCCTCCCGCTCCAACGCGGCCAGCTGCTGAGAGACGGCCGACGGTGTGTACGTGTGCGCCTCGGCGACGGCAGCGATCGTGCCAAGGTGAGCCAGGTCGCGCAGCAGGCGCAGTCGGCGAACGTCGAGCATTAGCTGAGCTTACGAGTCTGTGGAGAAAGATGAACTGGACCTTCAGTGCCTGGACGTCACAGGCTGGACGGATGACGACTCTCACCGGTGTGTACGTTCCGCTGATCACCCCGTTCGACGCCGTCGGGGCCGTAGCCCTCGACGCGCTGGAAACCCTCGCGCACCAGGTACTGGACGCCGGAGCGATGGGCGTGGTCGCGCTCGGCACCACCGCAGAGCCGGCCGCGCTCAGCGGCCCCGAGCAACGCGCCGTGGTCGACGTCGCCGCTCGGGTTTGCCGGGAACGCTCCGCGCAGCTGCTGGTCGGCGCTGGCACGGCAGCGGCTCTGCATACGTTGCGGGACCGGCCAGAGGTGGTGGCTGCGCTGAGCCTGGTGCCACCGTTCATGCGCCCGGGTGAGGCGGGAGTGCTTGCCTACTTCGCCGACCTCGCCGCCGCCAGCCCCGTACCGCTCGTCGTCTATCACGTCCCGTACCGGACCGGGCAGTATCTGTCTGCGGAGGCCCTGCGGCGGCTGGCGGACCTACCAGGTGTGGTCGGCGTCAAATACGCCGTCGGCGGGATCGATGCCGATACCCTCGCGCTCCTCGCCGACCCGCCGAACGGCTTTGCCGTGCTCGGCGGCGACGATGCCTTCATCTCGCCGCTTCTGGCACTTGGTGCGCACGGCGGCATCGTGGCCTCGGCGCACGTCGCCACGGCCCAGTTCGTGGAGCTGGCCGACGCGTGGCGCACCGGCGACGCGGGCCGAGCGCGAATGATCGGGCGCCGTCTCTCGGTCCTGTCGACGGCGCTGTTCGCCGAGCCCAACCCGACCGTCGTCAAGGCGGTTCTGCACGCGCACGGCCGCATTCCCACCGCCGCGGTACGACTGCCCCTCCTGCCGGCCCGCCCGGACACCACACAGGCGGCGCTGCGCCACGCCGGTGCCCTGCTCGGCGCCACGACCTAACCGACGAGCCCAGTTCGCGAAACATCCCTCATCGGTATGACCGGGTGACCAGCGGCATGAGGGCCGCGCTGGTGCTCTGACCAGAAACGTTGACCGGGTCGGTCGGGGTTGGGAAATGTCGTAGGGCGTGGCGAATCATGGAATGTGCGTATCGGTGGCAGTCCGTGAGCCTGCGTGTCGGCTATCGCTGCGGTGCTGCCGAGGCAGTGGCCAGCCGGGCGACTACCGCGGTGAGCCATGCGAGACCAAGCGCTGCTGCGGTGGTGAAGGCGAGGACCGTGGTGGATCAGGGTCGCACCGGCCCGGGCCGCGGTTCTCGCCGATGTCGTTCGCGTCGACGTGCGCACCTGGCTGGCCGCGCTTCCGGCGGAGATCGTCACGCCGGCGCGGGTGGACGCCGAGGCGGCCAAGGTGCTCGCCGACGTGCCGCTCCGCAGGTCATGGGGGCGCCGGTAAGCCGGCCTCGCGCTGTCGTCTGACGAACTCCACGGCCGCGACGCCCAGCACGACGAGCGTGGCGACGAGGCTCAGGACCAGGTTCGGCAGGTGCGGGGCAGCCGGCACCAGGGCGACGGCGGCGAGGACACCGACGGCGTGGGAGAGCGGGATGCGTCCGAGGACCTCGTGGTCGAGGGTGGCCCGGCCGATCAGGAACAGCGCGACGCCGCCCAGGGTGAGCGCGGTCAGGACCGCCTCCGGGCGTTCCGCGGGATGCTTGATGATCCGTTCGAAGCCCGCGGCGAGGCCGACCACACCGACCACCATCAGCCAGTGGGCGTACGGATTGGTCTGGACCAGTCGGTACCGATGCGGGGACCTCTCGATCGCGCTTCTCAGTCTCGCCCCGGCCCCACGCGCGTAGCTCCACCACAGCAGGACGGCCGCGACGAACGCGATGGCGAACGCGCTGAGCCGGCCGAGGTTGAACGGCATGTCGCTCAGGGTCAGGACCGTGACCAGAATGAGTTCACCCAGGGTGAGGACGTAGATCTGCTGGTACCGCTCGGCCAGGTGCTCCGGCACCACGTCGTACCGCGGCAGTCGCGGCCGGCCGGGTACCGGGAACCGGAAGCCGAAGGCGACGTAGTCCACGGCGAGCGCGGCCAGCCACACCGCGAGACGCGTACCGGGATTGGGGACCAGGCCGCCGACGATCCACAGGATGCCGGAAACGGTGTTCCACGACAGGACACGGATCGGCCGCTCCCGCTCCCTCCGGCCGCGCAGCGATGCGATGAGCACCAGCCCGCGACCCCAGTTGATTGCGGCCCAGGTGGCGCCGAAGGCCAGGCCATGGCTGCTGAACGCGGTCGGCAGGGCGGCGGACATCAGCATGCCGCCGAACATGATCCCCAGGATCACGAGCTGGACGGGTCGCTGCTGAGGGCTGTAGAGGTCCGTGAACGACGTGGTGGTGACCCAGACCGCCCACAGCGTCGAGAGGGCGAGCAGCGCCTGAGCCATGCCCGTCCAGGTGTCCTCGTTCGCCATCTTCTGCGACGTCAGGGTCAGACTGGCGATGAGCGCAAGATCAAAGAACAGCTCCAGCAGATCCGTCGGCTGTCCACGCATCATCATCGTGCGCGTTATCGGCCGACGTCCGCCATTCATCAGAGCAGGCCTTCTTGATCTCGCGGCCCTCGGTCGGCCGAGCGCCCGGAGACCACGTCCGGCCCTGACCGCCATCGGTGCTGAGCCGCCACCCACCTCCGCGATACGCGCCCGGGGGACCGTCGGCCCTGGTCGGCGTGGCGCTGCCCTGCGGCCCAAGCTATCGGATGCCCACCCGGTCACCGACGAATTCCGGACCATGCCACCCGGTGGCGGTCGACGCCGGCTGCCGGGCGTCGTGTGCGGCGCCGCGAGCCTCCTCGGCCACGCGTTCACGGATCGCGGCGGGGCGGCAGCCCTCGACGGCGGTCCGCTCGCTGACCTCCAGCTGGTAGCGGCCGTCGGCCGCTTCGGCGTCGGCACCGGCGGATGCGCGTCCGTCCTACTCGAGGCCGCGGAGGATGTGGTGCTCGTCCATCGGCTCGTCCTCGTCAGCGCCGGCCCGGCCGAGCTGGGCGGCGCGAGCCCAGACCGACAGGGACGTCGTGGTCTCCGTCGTGCCACCGATCTGCTGGCCCGCACTGTGCCGGCCCCACTCGGTCCGGAGCTCTGTGTCGGGATCCGTCATGGTGCTGCCTCCTCGTCATGCATCCGGCCGGCCGGAACCGGTCGCTTCTACGGCGCCACAGGGAACCATCCCACGCCACCGTGCGCCCGGACCCTCAAGCCGTGGTAGAGCGGCGGTGAAGGCCGCCGACCCGAGCGGGACGCGATGCCGGCCAGACCCGGAACCGCTCTGCAATGACGCCATCGTCCCTCGCGCCGGTGTCCAGCGCATCAGCAGGCCAGGCGGTCGGCCGCGTGGGCCGGGTCGTTCCGCCGGGTGCCGTCGGCGCTCCCGGGCTGCAGCGGTTCGGCCTGGACGCCGGGCCGGAGGTGGGCGCCGTGCTGCTGCGCCGCCCACAAGACGCTCGGCGGCCCCCGGTGGTACTACGCCTCGATGCCGGCGCACTGGCGGCGCCGGTGGGCAGGTAGCGCAATGTGGAGTGACAGCCGCTGGGTGGTGGCCGGGCTTCGTGCGCACGGCCACCGTGCTGACCCGACTGGGTGAACGGCGCCCGGGCAGCGATCCCCGACGCCACGGGCAGGACATGCTACGAGCGCGGTGGGTGCCGACGCGCGCCCGGAGGCGCGTTCACCGGATGCGGGCGCCGCGGGGCGGAGAGGAATCGCACATGACAGCGGGGGATGTGCCCGAGCGGATGCAGGCGGCGGCCTTCGACGAGTTCGGGGGTCCGGAGGTGATCACCCTGCGTACCCTGCCGGTGCCGCAGATCGCCGACGACGAGATCCTGCTCAAGGTGTGGAGCGCCGGCGTGGGGGTGTGGGACGCCGGCGCGCGGGAGGGCAAGCTGGTGCCCGAGGGCGCCGCGTTCCCGATGGTGCCCGGCGCCGAGGCTGCGGGGACGGTCGCCGCGGTGGGACGGCGGGTGACCAACGTCGCGGAGGGCGACCTGGTCTACGTGTACGGGTACACCCGGCCGAAGGGTGGCTTCTACGCCGAGTACGCGGCGACGAAGGCGGAGTACGTCGCGAAGCTGCCGGCGGGTGTGCCGGCGGAGCACGCCGGGGCCATGCCCACCGACGCGCTGACCGCGCTGTCCGGACTGGACGCCCTGGGCCTCTCGGCCGGGGCGTGGGTGCTGATCTTCGGCGCGAGCGGCGGCCAGGGGCATCTGGCCGTGCAGTTGGCGAAGCGGCAGGGACTCAACGTGATCGCCGTGGCGTCCGGGGCGGAGGGCGTGACGCTGGTGACCCGGCTCGGCGCCGACCTGTCCCTTGACGGTCACGGCGACCTCACGGAGGTGCTCGCCCGCATCCGCGAGGTGACACCGGACGGCGTCGACGGCGTCCTGGCGATGGCGGGTGGCGCAACCCTGGACCGGCTCGCCGAGGCGCTCCGCGACGGTGGTCTGCTCGCCTACCCCAACGGGGTGCAACCGGCGCCGCGCGAGCGACCCGGCGTGACGGTCCAGGCGTACGACGGCGAGACGGGCCCCGAGCGGTTGCAGCGCCTCAACGAGCTCATCGAGGCGGGACCGTTCCAGGTGCACGTCGCTGAGACGTTCCCCCTCGGGCGGGCGGCGGAGGCGCACCGACGCCTGCAGACCTCCTTCCCCGGCAGGCTGCTGCTCGCGGTCCGGTAGCACACCCTGCGTCGGACCCTGCCCGGCCGCCCGGAGCCAGCCTCGGCGCCTACGGCCCGGCCGAGGTGGCCGAGTACTCCGCACTCGGGGTGACCGAGGGGCAGGTCACGCCGGACCGGCACTCGGTGGAGTACACCCGGCGGATCGGCGACGAGGTGCTGCCGAAACTGGCCGAAATCGGCTGACCGCAGCGCGAGCACCGCTGAGGGGGCGGCCCCGCTGCGGGCTGGGACCGGCTCCGGGAGGCTCGGTAGGTGTGTCGCCCGCCGTCGCGCAAGGCGACCAGGTGCCAGTCGCCGGCCGCGAGGACCAGCCCGAGGGGGTCGACCTTCCGGGTGGTCGCCCGCCCGTCCCGTACGTAGCGCAGGCGCACCCGGCGGTCGCGCCAGACCGCGTCGCCGAGCTGGGTCAGGCACGGCACCGGCTCGGGCGTGCCGTACCAGCGGACCGGGTCCAGGTGGAACCGCGCCGCCTTCCGGTAGGCGCGCTCCCGGGCCTCGCCGGTGAGGCTGGCCCAGACCTTCATCCGGGCGCCCTCCAGCATCCCGCCCAGGCCGAGCTGCTCGGCCGGGTCGGCGAGGCCGAGAAACGCCAACGCCCCGGCCTCGTCGAGGCCGACCCCCGTCAGCCGGGTGCGGTAGCCGCGGTCCAGACGGTATCCGCCCGCCGGCCCGCGGGTCGACCGCACCGGTATCCCGGCGGCCAGCAGCGCCTCGACGTCCCGCTGCACGGTCCCTCGCCGACCTCCAGCTGCCGGGCCAGCTCCCGGGCGCTGGCCTGGCCACGGACCTGGAGCTGGAGCAGCAGGATCATCATCCGCGCGGCACGCACCGTTCCATCCTGACCCGGATATACGACAGAAGGTGTCGGGAACCCGGGTGACACTGGGCCGGCGGCGCCGCCCTGGGCGCCGACCAGCGAGAGGAGCGACATGACCGAGGTGTCGACGGACCCGACCGAGCGGGTCGCCCCGCGGCAGTTCCACGAGGCCGACGGGGTGGGGGACTGGCGGGTGCTGGGCGAGGGAGCGTGCGCGTACTTCCGCACCGGGTCGTTCGCGGCCGGCGCCCGGTTCGTCCAGGCGATCGGTGAGTTGGCCGGCCTGGACGACCACCACCCGGACGTCGACGTGCGGCAGGCGGGCGTACCGTCCGTTTGATCACGATCGTCCCCGGCTTCTACGGGCTGACCGCGCGCGACGTGGAGCTGGCCCGGCGGATTTCGGCGGTGGCGGGGGAGCTGGGCCTGCCCGCGGACCCGGCCGGTCTGCAGAACGTCCAGGTCACCATCGACGCGCTGGTCGGTCCCGAGGTGCTGCCGTTCTGGCGTGCCCTGCTCGGCTACGTCGACCGGGGGGACGGCGACGAGGACCTGATCGACCCGCGCGGGCGCGGGCCGCTGCTGTGGTTCCAGCCGATGGACGCGCCGCGCCCGCAGCGCAACCGGATGCACATCGACGTCTGGGTGCCGTACGACCGGGCGGAGGCGCGGGTGGCGGCGGCGGTCGCGGCCGGCGGCCGCCTGCTGACCGACGAGTACGCGCCGGCGTACTGGGTGCTGGCCGACGCCGAGGGCAACGAGGCCTGTGTCGGCACGGCCGGCTGGACGGGGCCGGAGCCGGGGGCTCGGTGAGCGGTACCGTGGCCGTCCGGGTGCGCAGGGCCGGAGGGGTGCGGAGGACGGCTGGACGACCCGGCATTATTCGGTGCTTGGTTCATGGCATTAATCTGGGATGACGCATCCCGGGTGAGGCCGCCACGGGTGGTGACAGGGGAAAGGTGGCGGACATGGACGCCAGACGCACCACGGTGCGCGACATGCGCCGCGCCAACCGCTCCGTGCTGCTCACCCGGATCTGGCTCGACGGCCCGCTCAGCCGCCACGAGCTGGGCCAGAGCACCGCGCTGAGCCTGGCCAGCGTGAGCAACCTGGTCGGCGAGATGATCGCCGAGGGGATCGTCGAGGAAGCCGGCTCGGTGGAGTCCGACGGCGGCCGCCCCCGGGTGCTGCTGCGGGTCGCCCCCGGCTACGGCTACCTGGTCGGCGCCGACGTCGGCGAGACCCGGGTCCAGGTCGAGCTGTTCGACCTGGCGATGACCGCGCTGGCCAAGGCGGAGTACCCGATCGCCGCCGCCGAGCCGGACCCGCACGCCGTGGCCACCCACCTGCTGCACGGGCTGGCCGCGGTGGTCGAGCAGGCCGGCGTCGACCCGGCCGCGGTGCTCGGCTTCGGCGTGGCGGTCTCCGGGACGGTGGAGCGGACCGCCGATGCCGTGGTGCACGCCCAGACCCTCGGCTGGGACGGGGTGCCGCTGGGCGCCATGCTGCGCGCCGGCACCGACATCCCGGTGCACGTCGACAACGGCGCGAAGACCCTCGGCCAGGCCGAGATGTGGTTCGGCGCCGGCCGGGGCGCCCGACACGCCGTCATCGCCCTGGTCGGCTCCGGGATCGGGGCCAGCGTGGTGGCCGACGGGGTCGGCTACCGGGGCGCGCACAGCAGCGCCGGCGAGTGGGGCCACACCACGATCGTGTACGGCGGTCGCCGCTGCCGCTGCGGCAACCACGGCTGCCTCGAGGCGTACGTCGGGGCGGAGGGAGTCCTCGATCGGTTCCGGCAGGCCAACCGGGGTCGCCCGGCGGCCGGCGGCGACGAGGAGAGCGCCTTCGGCGAGCTGCTGCGCTCCCCGACCCGGACGGCGGCGAAGGTGCTCGACGAGACGGTCGGCTATCTCGGCGCCGGGGTGGCGACCCTGGTCAACCTGTTCAACCCGGAGCGGGTGGTGCTCGGCGGGTGGGCCGGCCTGGCGCTGGGGGAGCGGTACCTGCCGCAGATCCGCGAGGCGACCGCGCGGCACGCGCTGCGCCAGCCGTACGCGCAGACCTCGATCGAGCTGTGCCAGCTCGGACCGGACGCGGTCGCGATGGGCGCGGCCACCCTGCCGATGGCTCGGCTGCTGCGCGAGGGCGGGGTGCCCCGCGACCCGGCCGTCCGGATGACCGCGCCGTCGCAGCGCCCGGCGGGCCGCCCCCGCTCGCGCGCCCGTTGAGCCGCCGGGCCGGCGCGGTAGCGCCGGCCCGGCGTCGCTCACGCGGGCAGGTTCCACTTCTGGTTGGCGGCACCCGTGCAGGACCAGATCTGCGTCTTGGTGCCGTCGGCGGAGGTGTTGCCGGTGACGTCGAGGCACTTGTTCGCCTGTGGGTTCACCAGGTCCCGCCCGGCGGTCCACGTCCACTGCTGGGCGGCCGTGCCGTTGCACGTCCACAGCTGCACCTTGGTGCCGTTGGCGGTGCCGCCGCCGGCGACGTCGAGGCACTTGCCCAGCGCGCGGAGCGTCCCGTCGGCGGCGCGGGTCCACTGCTGGTTCGGCCCGCCGAAGCAGGTCCAGATCTGCGCCGGGGTGCCGTCGGCGGTGCTGCCGTCGGTGACGTCGAGGCACTTGCCGCCGAGCCCGGTGATCATGCCGGTCGGGGCGCCGCCGCCGGACTGGGTGCCCGACCAGGTGAAGGTGGCGGTCGTCCGGGCCGGCAGGGTGTAGGTGAAGGACTGGCCGCCCCAGACGACCTTCACCGACTGGGCGGAGGTGCCGCCGTTGTGGGCGATCAGCGCCTTGGACCCGTCGGGGTTGCGCCAGGCGACGTTCTGCACGGTGCCGTTGGCGGTGGAGTCGATCCGGTACGCCCCGGGCCGGACGAACTTCGTCAGGTGCCCCGTGGTGTAGTACTCGACCGTGTAGTCGACCTGACCGGCCCGGTCCCCGCCCTCCTGCACGGTGATCAGGCCGGTGCAGGTGCCGCAGCCGCCGTTGTGCGGGCCCATGAACTGGTTGACCGCGAGGCTCCACTTGACCACGCTCCGGCTCCAGTTCCGGGCGTAGTTCACGATGTCGGCCATGTCCTCGTTGTGCTGGTTGCCGATCCAGGTGCCGCCGGAGTGCTCGGTGCTGAACTGCGGCACCGCCGGGTACTGGCCGTGGACCTGGCTGCCGACCGCCGGGTCGCCCCAGTAGCCGTGCCAGGCGATGCCGCCGAACAGCGGGTCGGTGCGCACCGCGCTGTCGGCGAGCAGCCCGGAGCCGATGCTGCCGTAGTCGCCGTAGTTCCAGTCGTGCACCAGGACCTTCGTGGTGATGCCGGCGGCGCGGAACGCCGGGTAGACGAAGTTCTTGGTCAGCTCGACCAGGCCGGAGGAGTTCCAGCTCATGCCCGGGTAGTCCATCGCGGTGGGGTTGCCGGACTGGCAGCAGTTCGGCTCGTTCTGCACCGACAGGTAGTCGACCTGCACGCCGCGGGCCGCGTACGCCTGGATGGTCTTGACGAAGTACTGGGCGTAGGTGGCGTAGTACTCGTACTTCAGCCAGCCCATCTGGTCCATCCGGCCGTTGTCCTTCATCCAGCCGGGCGCGCTCCACGGCACCACCATCACCCGCAGCCCCGGGTTGAGCTGCCGGGCCTGCGCGGTGAGCAGTTCGACGTTGGTGTCGTAGCCGTTGGCGCCGAAGTCGTTCAGGTTGCAGCAGGTGTCGTCGAGTGAGACGTTGCCGGGCCGGGACAGGTCGGACGCGCCGATCGGGTTGCGCACGAACGACAGGCCGATGCCGTCGGTCGGGCTGAACAGCTTGCGCATCACGTCGTCGCGGGTGGCGGCGCTGACCGGCCCGCCGCGCAGCAGGTACGCGGTGGTGTCGGTGATCGACGCGCCGGCCCCCTCGAACTGCTGGTAGCGGGTGTTCTCGTCGACGGTGATCGTGTGCGTGGCGGCTCCGCTGCTGGCGGCGAAGCTGACCGGGTTCTGCCGTTGCAGGCCACGGGTGACGGTCCGGCCGCCGGCGTCGGAGGTGGTGGTGAGCCAGACGTCGACGCTCTCCCCGGCGGCCCGCGCCGCCGGTGGGGCGAGGGCGACGGTGCCGGCGACGAGGCCGAGCGCCAGGGCGGCGCGGGCCGCCGAGCGGCGCGTGGTGGGGGGTGGTGGGTGCACGGGTGCTCCCTTCGGAGTCAGCCATCACATCGATGGTCATGACTGAGGGAACACTTGTAAATTGCTTATGTCAAGGCATGAAAAAAGCGCTCGCACGGGGGCCCGGGGGACACGGCGCGGCGGCCGCCCGGGAGCTGTTCCGGGCGGCCACCGCGCCGTCGGTCACCGCTCCCCGCGCACCCGCCGGACGGTGTCGCGGTACCAGAGCGCGCTGCGCTTCGGGGTGCGCCGCTGGGTGTCGTAGTCGACCCGCACGATGCCGAACCGCTTGTCGTAGCCGTACGCCCACTCGAAGTTGTCCAGCAGCGACCAGGCGAAGTAGCCGCGCACGTCCGCCCCGGCCAGCCGGGCCCGGGCCACCGCCCGCAGGTGCTCCGTCAGGTACCTCACCCGGTCGTCGTCGGCGACGAATCCGTCGGCGTCGGGCCGGTCGTCGAACGCCGCCCCGTTCTCGGTGATGACCATCGGCACGCCCGGGTAGTCCTGGCTGAGCCGGACGAGCAGCTCGGTGAAGGACTCCGGGACGATCTCCCAGTCCATCGCGGTGCGGGGCAGGTCCCGCCGGACCACCCGCTGCACCGGCCGGCCGGCCTCGTCCCGCTCCCGCCCCTGCTCGTCCACGCCGGAGAAGACCTGCCCGAAGTAGAAGTTCACCCCCAGCACGTCGAACGGGGTGGAGATGACCGCCAGGTCACCCTCCTCGACCGGGATGTGCACCCCCTGGCGCGCCAGGTCGGCCACCACGTCCTCCGGGTAGCGGCCGTGGACCAGCGCGTCCAGGTAGAGGCGGTTGCCCAGCCCGTCGGCCGCCCGGGCGGCGTCCCGGTCCGCCGGGCTGTCCGTGGCCGGGTCGGCGGTGGCCAGGTTGACGGTGATGCCCAGGTCCACCGGCCCGCGGGCCGCCGCCCGCATCCCTTGCACCGCCAGGCCGTGCCCGAGCAGCAGGTGGTGCGCGGCGGCGATGCCGTCGCCCAGGTCCCGGCGACCCGGCGCGTGCGCGCCGTAGGCGTAGCCGAGCATCGCCGAACACCACGGCTCGTTGAGGGTGGTCCAGGTCTTCACCCGGTCACCCAGGGCGTCGAAGACCAGCTCCGCGTAGTCCGCGAACCGGTACGCGGTGTCCCGCACCGGCCAACCGCCGGCGTCCTCCAGCTCCTGCGGCAGGTCCCAGTGGTAGAGGGTGACCCACGGGTCCACCCCGCGGCCGAGCAGCTCGTCCACGAGCCGGTCGTAGAAGGCCAGCCCGGCCGGGTTCGCCGGACCGCGCCCGCCGGGCTGCACCCGCGGCCAGGCCACCGAGAAGCGGTACGTGTCCAGGCCCAGGTCCGCGATCAGCGCGACGTCCTGCGGCATCCGGTGGTAGTGGTCGCAGGCCACGTCGCCGTGGTCCCCGTTGGCCACCGCCCCGGGCACCCGGCAGAAGGTGTCCCAGATGGACGGCGTACGACCGTCCTCGGCGACCGCGCCCTCGATCTGGTACGACGAGGTCGCCACGCCCCAGCGGAAGGTCGGCGGGAGGGTGTCGATCGGATCGGCCTGCCCGGTGGTGGCCGAGGCGGTGCGGTCGCTGTCCATGGTTCTCCTCGCGGTTGCGGGTGGTTCGGATGGTGCGTGGTCGGGCCGGATCACCGGGGCACCGCCGCGGCCGCAGGGTGCAGCCAGCAGGCGACGGCGCGCCCCGGGTCGTCGTCACCGGGCGGACCGAGTAGTGGCAGCTCGGCGTCGCAGGGCGTGAAGGCCCGGGGGCAGCGGGGATGGAACGCGCAGCCGGTGGGCATGGCGCGCAGGTCCGGCGGGGAGCCGGGAATGCCGGTCAGCTCGCGGCGGGGGCCGCGCAGCGCCGGGAAGGAGTGCAGCAACCCGTCGGTGTACGGGTGCAGGGCCCGCCGGTACAGCTCGCCGGCCGGCGCCTCCTCCACGATCCGGCCGCCGTACATGATGGCGATCCGGTCGGAGAACTCCACCAGCAGCGACAGGTCGTGGGTGATGAACAGCACCGCGAAGCCGAGCCGCTCGCGCAGTTCGGCGAGCTGGCCGAGGATCTGCCGCTGCATCACCACGTCCAGCGCGGTGGTCGGCTCGTCCATGATGACGACCTGCGGCTCCAGTGCCAGCGCCATCGCGATCATCACCCGTTGCCGCATCCCGCCGGAGAGCTGGTGCGGGTAGCTGTCCAGCCGGTCGGCGGCGATCCCGACCAGCCGGAGCAGGTCGCGGGCCCGGGCCAGCCGGGCGGCCCGGGTGGTCCCCGGCTCGTGCGCCCGGATCACGTCGAGCAGCTGGGTGGAGACCTTGTGCACCGGGTTGAGCGAGTTCATCGCCCCCTGGAACACAATGGACGTCTCGGCCCAGCGGAAGTCCCGCAGCCGCGCCGGGGACAGCGACAGCACGTCCACCGGCGGCCCGTCGACGGGGTGGTAGATCACCTCGCCGCCGCTGATCACCCCGGGCGGGGGCAGCAGCCGGGTCAGCCCGTACGCCAGCGTCGACTTGCCGCTGCCGCTCTCCCCGGCAAGCCCCAGCACCTCACCCCGGTGCAGGGTGAGGTCCACGTCGCGGACGGCGTGCACCGCCTCGTCGCCCAGCCCGTAGTCGACGCACAGCTTCCTGATCTCCAGCACCGGCTCACTCATCGGAGCCCCCCTTCGTTCGCGCGCTCACCGGTCGGCTTCCTTCCGCTGCGGGGTGACCACCTCGGGTCGCGGCCGGGGCGGCGGCAGGGTCGCCGGGCGGGCCAGCACGGGGGTGAAACCCACCCGCATCCGGACCACGTGCCCGTCGGCGGTACGGACCCGGGCCCGGCCGGCGCTGCGCAGCCGGGGACTGACGAACTCGTCGATGCCGAAGTTGATCAGCGCGAGGGCGGTGCCCAGCAGCGCGATGGCCAGCCCGGCCGGGACGAACCACCACCACGCGCCCTGGGCGAGGGCCTGCTGGCTCTGCGCCCAGAACAGGATCGTCCCCCAGTTCCACGACGAGACGGACGAGATGCCGATGAAGGCCAGGGTGATCTCGGACATCACCGCGAAGATGACCGTGCCGACGAAGCCGGAGGCGATGACCGCGGTCAGGTTCGGCAGGATCTCGAAGCCGATGATCCGCCAGGTGCTCTCGCCGGTGGCCCGGGCCGCCTCCACGTAGTCGCGCCGGCGCAGCGACAACGTCTGAGCGCGCAGCACCCGGGCGCCCCACGCCCACGAGGTGAGGCCGATGACCAGCGCGACCACCAGGTCGCCGGCGTCGGTGATGGTGGACGTGACGATGATGATCAACGGCAGCGCCGGGATCACCAGGAACACGTTGGACAGCGCCGACAGGGTGTCGTCGGACAGGCCGCCGAGGTAGCCGGCGGTCACCCCGACCAGGACGGACAACACGGTGGCCACCACCCCGGCGGTCAGCCCGACCAGCATCACCCCGCGGGCGCCGACCAGGATCTGGCTGAACACGTCCTGGCCGAGGTGGGTGGTGCCGAACCAGTGCTGCGCCGATGGTGGCTGGAGCAGTTCGTTGCTGCGGGCGTCCGGCTCGTACGGGGCGATCCACGGCCCGATCACCGCGAGCAGGAGGTACCCGGCGACCAGGGCCAGCCCGGTGGCGGCCTTGCCGTTGGCGACGAAGCGCCAGCGCCGGCGCCGGGCGGCGGCGGACGGCTGCGCCATCGCGCCCTGCTTCGGGATGACCTGCTCGATGCTGGAGGTGGGAATGCTCATCGCCTCAGCCCTCCTTGCGGGTACGCGGGTCGAGCAGCAGGTACGCCACGTCGGCGAGCAGGTTCGCCACCAGCACCGAGAACGTGATGACCAGGAAGATGCCCTGCATCAGCGGGTAGTCCTTGGCGCCGACCGCCCGGAACAGCAGGAAGCCGAGCCCCGGGTAGGAGAAGACGATCTCCACCAGCAGGGTGCCGCCGACGATGAAACCCAGCGACAGCGCGAAGCCGGCGACGTTGGGCAGCAACGCGTTGCGGGCGGCGTAGTTCAGCGCCACCCGGCGTTCCGGCAGGCCCTTGGCGTGGGCGACGGTGATGTAGTCCTCGGCGGCGACGGTGACCATCATGTTGCGCATGCTGAGGATCCAGCCGCTCATCGAGGAGATCAGGATGGTGGCGGCGGGCAGCAGGCTGTGCTGCACCGCGCTGCCCAGGAAGATGGTGTCCAGGGCCGGCACCAGACCCGGCTCGTAGCCGCCCGAGGAGGGGAAGAAGCTGCCGGGGCCGGCCAGCACGGCGATCGCGACCAGTCCCAGCCAGAAGTACGGCACCGAGGACAGGAACGTGGTGGCCGGCAGCAGCCCGTCCATCCAGGAGCCGCGCCGCCAGCCGGCCAGCACGCCCAGGCCGGTGCCGAGGGCGAAGCTCACCAGGGTGGTGATCCCGACCAGGGCGAGGGTCCACGGCAGCGCGTCGCCGATCACGTCCGACACCGGCGCCGGGAACGCGGTGAACGACAGGCCGAGGTCGCCGTGGAACAGCTGCTTCCAGTAGTCGAGGTACTGGTCCCAGATGCTGTCGTGGGAGTCGAGGCCGAACAGCACGTACAGCGACTTGATCGCGTCGGTGCTGAGCTGCCCCTGGTAGCGGGAGATCAGCGACTTGACCGGGTCGCCGGGGATCATCCGGGGGATGAAGAAGTTGATGGTCAGCGCGGCCCACGCGGTGAACAGGTAGAAGGCCAGCCGGCGTAGCAGATAGGTCACCGGTTCACCTCCCGGGCCGCCGCGACGGTGGCCGGGTCGTAGAGCCAGCAGGCCGCCCAGTGGTCGGGGCGGTCGCCGACCTCCAGCCGCGGCGGCAGGTCGGTGGTGCAGCGCGGCATGGCCGCCGGGCAGCGCGGGTGGAACCGGCAGCCGGCCGGCGGGCGGATCAGGCTGGGCGGCTCGCCGTCGCCCCGCTCCCGCCCGGCGGCCACGGCGTCGCCGGTGATCCGGTCGGGGTCGGGCGCCGAGTCGATCAGCAGCCGGGTGTACGGGTGGGCGGGCGACTGGGTGACCGTCTCGCTGTCGCCGCCCTCCACCAGGCGTCCGGCGTACATCACCAGCGTCTCGTCGGCGAAGTAGCGGGCCGACGCGATGTCGTGGGTGATGTAGAGGATCGCCAGGTGCAGGCGCTCCTTCAGGTCGCGCAGCAGGTTCAGCACGCCGAGCCGGATGGAGACGTCCAGCATGGAGACCGGCTCGTCGGCGAGCAGCACGTCCGGGTCGGCGCCCAGCGCCCGGGCGATCGCCACCCGCTGCCGCTGCCCGCCGGAGAGCTCGTGCGGGAACTTGTCCAGGTAGCGCTCGGCCGGGGTGAGCGAGACCCGTTCCAGGAGCTTCGCCAGCGCCGCGTCGAGGTCGGCGGCGGTACGGCCGGCGTTGCCGTGGATGCGCAGCGCCCGGGTGAGGTGGTAGCGCACGGTGTGCACCGGGTTCAGCGACGCGAACGGGTCCTGGAAGATCAGCTGCACCCGGCGGGCGTACGCCCGGAAGGGCCGACCACCGCGGACGGTGACCGGCTCGCCGTGCAGGCGGACGGTGCCCGCGGTGCGCGGGTAGAGCTGCGCGAGCAGCCGAGCGACCGTCGACTTGCCGGAGCCGGACTCGCCGACCAGGGCGGTGACCTGGCCGCGGCGCAGGGTGAGGTGCACGTCGTCGACCGCGTGCACGGTCGGTCGGGTGCGGGTCAGCAGGCTCCCCAACCGTCTGCTCACGGGGAAGTGCTTGGTCAGGCCGACCGCCTCCAGCACCTCCTCGCGGACGGCCGGGGCGTCCGTGGTGGGGGTCGTCATGTCGGGTTCCTGTCTTCTCGGTAGAGAGGGGTGCCGTCGGTGGTCCGGGCGGCGGCAGCCGCCGCCCGGACCACGTCGGTCAGGAACCCGCCGGCTTCAGGTGCTGCACGACGTCGGCCGCGTTCGGCTGGGTCGGCTGCGCCGCGCCGTAGGCGTTCGCGTCGTCCGGCCAGCCGGTCCAGTTCTTGGTGCTGTACGCCGCGCCGACGTTGTCCGCGCCGACCGGGATCATCGGCGCCTGCTCCACGAAGACCTTCTGCAGCGTGGCCAGCGCCGCCGTCCGCGCCGCGTCGTCGGTGGCGTTGGCGTACGCGGTCAGCGCCGCGGTGGCCTGCGGGTTGTTGAAGCGGCCGAAATTGCCGGCCGGGGAGGACTTGCCGACCGGCTTGAGCAGCCGGCCGTCCATCACCGTCTGGTAGATGTCGTACGGGGTGGCCCCGCCGTTGGTCCACCGGAAGGTAGCGTCGAACTTGCCCTCCTCGACGTTGCGGAACCAGGCGTCCTGATTGGCCTTGTCGACGGTGGCGGCGATGCCGATCTTCGACAGGTTGTCCTTCACGATCTCCAGGCTGGTCTGGTAGTCCGACCAGCCGGCCGGGTCGGTCAGGGTGAGGGTGACCGGCTTGCCGGACGGGTCGGTCAGGGTGTTGCCGTTGTACTTGAAGCCCGCGTCGGTGAGGGCCTTCTTCGCCCCCTCGACGTCGACCTTGTGCTCCTGGCCCTTGAACTCGGCGGAGATGTAGGCGTCACCGGCCGGGCTGGGCAGTCCGGTCACGCTGCGCACGAGGGGGTGGAAGTAGCCCGCCTCGGCCTGGTTGAAGATGTCCTCCCGGTTGATCACCATGCCCATCGCCCGGCGCAGCGCCGGGTTGTCGAACGGCTTCTTCGTGGTGTTGATGTACAGGCCGTGGATGCCGAGCACCGGCGGCGCCCACACCTTGTGGTGCGCCTCGTCCTTGGCCTGGAAGACCGTCTTGACGTTGGGGATGAAGACGAAGCTCCACTCCGACTCGCCGTTGGCCAGCGCGGTGGTCTGCGCGTTGTTGTCGGTGTACGACGTGTAGCGCAGCTCCTTGACCTTCGGCAGTTCCTGCCAGTAGCCGCTGGTGCGTACCGACAGGGTGGTGGTCTGCGGGGTGAACGACTTCAGCGTGTACGCCCCGCTGCCGACCGGGTTCTTGTTGATGTCGGTGGACGGATCCTTGATGGCCGACCAGACGTGCTTCGGCACGATCGGAACCTGGGCGACGATCTTCTGCTGGTTGACGAACTGCGGGGAGTCGAAGGTGAGGGTCACCTCGTTGCCGCTGCTCGACACCGACTTGTACGGCGTCGCGAACTGGTTCAGGCCCTCGTCGTCCTTGACCAGGTTGTACGTGAACGCGACGTCCTCGGCGGTGACCGGCTTCGCGTCCGACCAGGTGGCGTTGTCGCGGATGGTCACCTTCACCGAGGTGTAGTCGGTGCTCCACTCGGCCTTGGTGGCCAGCCACGGCTTGAACGGGTCGGCGGGCTTGACCGGGTTCCACATCATCAGCGGCTCGTAGATCTGCCAGCGGTAGCCCAGGGACGACGCCGAGGAGGTGGTGAGGAACGGGTTGTGGTTCTCGGTCTGCGGGCCGTTGGGCATGCCGACGTTGAGCACCGTCGTGCCGCCCTTGTTGTCGCGGGCCTTGGTGTTCGCGGTCTCGCCGCAGCCGGCGAGGGTCACCGCGCCGGCGAGCGCGATGGCGACGAACTGCCGTCTTCTCATGGTGGTCTCCCTCGATGCTCCCGCCTTGGGGGAGCGGACGGTGGGTGGGTGAAGGGTGTGCGGTGCCGCCACCGGTCGGGCGGGCCCGGCCGGCGGTGTGGGTGGGGTGGACAGCGGGGTCAGGCGCCGGTGGTCGAGGCGCGCGCGGTGAAGCTGGTCGGGATGATGGTCGGTTGGTCGGGCAGGGGTGCGCCGGCGAAGTGGGAGATGAGCGCGCGGGCGGCGGCCGCGCCCATCTCCCGCAACGGCTGGCGCACCGAGGACAGCGGCGGGTGGGTGTGCCCGGCCAGGGGCAGGTCGTCGAAGCCGACCACCGCCACGTCCTGCGGCACCCGGCGGCCCGCGTCGCGCAGCGCCTGGAGAGCGCCCGCGGCGGACAGATCGTTGTGGGCGAACACGGCGTCGAACGGCACGCCGGCGGCGAGCAGGCGTTCCACCGCCGCCCGCCCGCACTCGAAGGTGAAGTCGCCCTCCACCACCAGGGCCGGGTCGATCGGCAGACCCGCCTCGGCGTAGCCGCGGGCGAAGCCGTCGAGCCGCTCCCGGGTGCAGCCGAAGCGGCTCAGGCCGGTCACGACCAGCGGGCGTCGTCGCCCGAGCCCCAGCAGGTGCGCCGCGGCGGCACCGGCGCCCGCCGCGTTGGTGGTGCGGACCGAGGGGAAGCCCGGCTGGTGGCCTCGGTCGTCGATGAGCACGACCGGCAGGCCCCGCTCGTGCAGCGCGGTGATGTAGTCCAGGGTGCCCTCCGGCTCGACCACCAGCAGGCCGTCGAAGGACTTCGCCGAGACCTGGGAGGCGAACCGCCGCATCGACTCGTCCCCCCGGTTGCAGGTGGACAGCAGCAGGCCGTACCCCTCGGACTCGACCACGTCGACCGCCCCCTGCAACACCTCGCCCATCCAGGGCCAGGTGAGGGCGGGTACCAGCATGCCGACCACCCGGGTCCGGCCGCGGGCCAGCCCGACGGCCCGGGCGCTCGGCACGTAGCCCAGGTCGGTGATGACCGCGCGGACCCGGTCCGCGGTCCGGCCGTCCACCTCGCCCTTGCCGTTGAGCACCCGGGAGACGGTCGTCTTGCTCACGCCCGCCCGGGTGGCGACGTCGGCGATGGTGATCGGCACGTGACGCTCCCGGGTCGCAGGAATTGAGGGCGTGTTGCGGAACCGGTTTCGGAAGCGGTTCCGTCGCAGTCAATCGAAGTGGCGGCGGTCACGTCAATAACGGAGACGTAACGAAACATGACTTACTTCAAGACCTCAAAGAAGTGCCTGGCCAGGGTGGGTGCGCCATGGGTCACGGCGGGGTTCGGGCGACGACGGGGGTGGGCCGCGGAGCAGCATCGATGCCGGCGAACGACCGGAAATTGCGTCGCCGATCCGCGGGTGCGACCTACGGTGCTCCGATGACCCACCCCGACAGGAGTCGGCGAGCCCAGCGTCTCCCCGTGTGGCTGCTGGATGTGGACGGCGTGGTCAACGTGGACCGCCCCGCCTATCTACGTTGCGGGGCCTCGGCCCGTCCAGGGTCAGCCTCACGGGAGCTGCGCAATGCGCCGACCGCCACCAGTCCGGGGCCGGCGAGCGCAAGCGCCGCCTCTACGGCCTTCGACACCTGCGGGAAGTTTTCCGCCGACGTGCTCACCCTCACCCCTACCTCCAGGAAGGCATCGTCGCGAGGGTTGGCAATCATCCACCAGCCTGACCACGTCGCGGCGAGATCCGAGTAAGCGTGAGCCGCCGCCAGCGCCAGCAGGAACGACCCGACCGGGAGCAGCCATCGCCGGTCAGCGCGCCAACCGGACAGCGCGAGTGCCCCCATGGCCGCGAGGGTGCCGAGCAGCGCTGGCCATACCGTCCCGAGCAGTTCGAGCAGTGGATAGCGGCCGAACCCTCTGTCGAAGCTCAGCCCGAACCAGGCGAGTAGCAGCAGCGCGAGGAGGCTGGTCGCCACACCCCGCCGCCTACCGCGCGCCGGCAACGCCAACACACCGGCCGTGAGACACAGAACGCCAAGCAGCAGACCCGCCGCCGCGAGCCGCTCCCGGTCGATCATCTCCCGCCAGCGTGCCAGCATGGCCGTCTCACCTACCCGGCCGTACGTCAGCAAGCTCCCATCACCGATCTGCTCCTGGTACCAGGACAGTCGCGTCGCCGCGACGACGGCGAGCAGCCCGATACCGAGGATGACCGCCCACCTCACGCGACGCACACCCCGGCTCGCCGCCACCACGTACCCGAGCAGCGCGAGCAGCATGACGAGGCCGTACTGCAGTGACGCGCCGGGCATGACGAGCAGCGCCGCCGCAACGGAGAGCACACCGCTCACGACGGATGCCAGCAGCAGGCCGAGCGGGAGACGCATGGTCAAGATCGTGGCACATTGTCCGGGGCACGCGGCCTGCACATGATCAGCCGGTGCCATCGCTGCTGCACAGCCCGGTGCGGCACTCCCGCACCGACGGTCCGGTCGCCCCGGCCTGGCAGACTGGGCCGCGGCGCCGGCGGCGCGCCATGGTGGGGAGGGCCCGATGGAGCAGGACCGGGATGGTGTCGTCCTGTACTGGCGGCCGATGTGTACGTACTGCCTGAAGCTCTGGATGAAGCTGCGCTTCGCCCGGCTGCCGTACCGGGCGGTCAACATCTGGCGGCACCCGGACGCCGCCGCGTTCGTCCGCTCGGTCGCCGACGGCAACGAGACCGTCCCGACCGTCACGGTCGCGGGACATCCGCTGGTCAACCCGTCGCTGCGCCAACTGCGAGCGGCGGTCCGGGAGCACGCCCCGCATCTGCTGGCCTGAGCTACGCCGCCGCCCAAACGACCGTTAAGCTGGGCGGGTGGGAATCGACGAGCTGTACCCGGCCGAGCGGCTGGCCGCCGCGCAACGCGCCACCGCCGCCGCGGGGCTGGACGCGCTGCTGCTCACCCCCGGCTCCGACCTGCGCTACCTGACCGGGTACGACGCCCACGCGGGGGAGCGGCTGACCTGCCTGGTGCTGCCCGCCGAGGGTGAGCCGACGCTGATCGTGCCGGTCCTGGAACGCCCGGCCGCCGAGGCGTCCCCCGCACCGGCCACCGGGCTGCGCATCGTCGACCACACCGACGGAACCGACCCGTACCCACTGGTCCGCACGGCGCTGCCCGGCCCGGTGACGGCCGTCGGACTGGCCGACCGGATGTGGGCCGAGCAGGTCCTCGCGCTGCGCGCCACGCTGCCCGATGCCGCCCAACGGCTCGCCGGCGAGGTGCTGCGCGAGCTGCGGATCCGCAAGTCGCCCGCCGAGGTGGCGGCCCTGGCCGAGGCCGGCGCGGCGATCGACGCGGTGCACGACCGGATGGGGGAGTGGCTGCGCCCCGGCCGGACCGAAACCGAGGTGGCCACGGACATCGCCGCCGCGATCCGCGCCGCCGGCCACGTGACCGTCGACTTCGTCATCGTCGCCGCCGGGCCGAACGGCGCCAGCCCGCACCACGGCACCTCCGACCGGCCGATCGGTGCCGGCGAGCCGGTGGTGGTGGACATCGGCGGCACCATGCCGTCGGGCTACCGCTCCGACTGCACCCGCACCTACGTCGCCGGCGGCCCCGCCCCGACCGACTTCGCCGCCTACTACATGGTGCTGCACGAGGCGCAGCGCGCGGCGGTCGAGGCCGTCCGCCCCGGCACGACCGCCGAGGCGGTCGACGCGGTGGCCCGCGACCTCATCGCCGGCGCCGGCTACGGCGAGGCCTTCCTGCACCGCACCGGTCACGGCATCGGCCTGGACGGCCACGAGGAGCCGTACGTCGTCGCCGGCAATCCCCGTCCGTTGGAGGCCGGCATGGCGTTCTCCATCGAACCGGGCATCTACCTGGCCGGGCGGCACGGCGCCCGGATCGAGGACATCGTCGTCTGCACAACGGACGGCGTGCAACGGCTCAACACCACCCCCACGGAGCTCATCGCGCTATGACTGTCGACCGGATCCTCCCCACCGACGAGGCCCACGACCTGCTGGACCTCGCCACCGAGCTCGCCGACCGGGAGCTCGCGCCGAAGGCCGCCGGCTTCGAGGAGCGCGGCGAGTTTCCCCGCGAGGTGCTGCGCACCGTGGGCCGGGCCGGCCTGCTCGGCCTGCCGTACGCCGAGGAGCACGGCGGCGCCGCCCAGCCGTACGAGGTCTACCTGCAGGTGCTGGAGATCCTGGCCGGCCGCTGGCTCGCCGTCGCCGAGGCGATCAGCGTGCACACCCTGTCCTGCTACCCGGTGGCCCAGTTCGGCACCGACGAGCAGCGCAAGCTGCTGCCCGACATGATCGGCGGGGAACTGCTCGGGGCGTACTGCCTCTCCGAGCCGCAGGGTGGCTCCGACGCGGCGGCGCTGACCACGAAGGCGGTCCGCGACGGCGACGCGTACGTCGTCTCCGGCACCAAAGCGTGGATCACCCACGCCCGGGTCGCCGACTTCTACAACATCTTCTGCCGCACCGGCGGCCCCGGCCCGAAGGGCATCTCCTGCCTGCTGGCCGACCGGGCCACGCCCGGCATCCACCCGCAGGCCGCCGAGCGGACGATGGGGCTGCACTCCTCCCCGGTCGCGCAGATCGCCTTCGACGACGCCCGGGTGCCCGCCGACCGGCTGATCGGCGGCGAGGGGATGGGCTTCACCATCGCCATGTCCGCCCTGGACTCCGGCCGCCTCGGCATCGCCGCCTGCGCGGTCGGGCTGGCCCAGGCCGCGCTCGACTATGCGGTCGGGTACGCGCGGGAGCGACAGCAGTTCGGCCGCGCGATCATCGACTTCCAGGGGCTCGGGTTCAACCTCGCCGACGCGGCCACCCAGATCTCCGCCGCCCGGGCGCTGACCCTCGCGGCCGCGCGGCTGCGTGACGCGGGCCGGCCGTACTCCCTCGAGGCGGCGAAGGCGAAGCTCTTCGCCACCGACATGGCGATGCGGGTGACCACCGACGCGGTGCAGGTGCTCGGCGGCGCCGGCTACGTGGCCGACCACCCGGTGGAGCGGTACATGCGGGAGGCCAAGGTGCTGCAGATCGTCGAGGGCACCAACCAGATCCAGCGGCTGGTCATCTCCCGCGCCCTCGCGAAGGGCTGACCTGTCGCGGTGACGTTCCCCCGGATCACCGTCGACCCCGGCGTCATGGGGGTGCGCCCTGCGTGCGGCAGTCGCGCGCCACGCTGCTGGCGATGATGGCCGAGGGGATGTCCGTGCCGGACATCCTCACCGACCTGCCCTTCCTCGACGAGGAGGACATGGCGGAGGTGCTGGACGACGCGGCGGACGCGGTGCGCGACCGCACGGCCGGCTGAGCGTCACGCCCGGCGGGCCGGGTGCGGCACGAGAGCCCGTTTCCAGGTAGGTTGCACCGCGTGGAGGAGATCGACCGCGCCATCGTCGCCGCGCTGACCGGAGACGGTCGGCTGTCGTACACGGACCTGGCCGAGAAGGTGGGTCTGTCGGTGTCCGCGGTGCACCAGCGGGTCCGCCGGCTGGAGCAGCGCGGCGTCATCAAGGGATACGCCGCCCGCGTCTCCTTCGAGGCGCTGGACCTGCCGCTGGCCGCGTTCGTGGCGATCCGGCCGTTCGACCCGTCGCAGCCGGACGACGCGCCGGAGCGGTTGGCCCACCTGCCGGAGATCGACTCGTGCTACTCGGTGGCGGGGGAGGACTTCTACCTGCTGCTGGTGCGGGTGGCCAGCCCGACGGACCTGGAGCGGGTGCTCCAGGAGATCCGGACCTCGGCGAACGTCACCACCCGCACTACCGTCGTACTCTCCACTCCGTACGAGCATCGCCCGCCGAAGGTCGGCCCGGATCCCGTGAATCCGCACCGGCTCCGTGGCATCTCGGCTGAGTCAGCGGGTTCGCAGGCGGGTTGACCCCGCTCAGCGAGCGATGATCGCCTCCGCCCCTGGCCGGGGACGGCCGGCAAAAATCGGATGCGGTCATTGGTGAGCGCTCGGCGCAGGCGGACAAGATCGTGCCAAACGGGTCGAGGAAGATCGAGAACGGGCTACCCCGGTGCGGCCGGCTGGCAGGGATCGAAGCTAGGATCCATCCCTGATTCGTGCGGTCCGGACCATGAGCGGACGCCGAGCCTACGGCCGGTGTTGTCCGTGCTGCCTCCGCCCTCGAGTCGCTTTGCGTGTCATCAACGGGAGGATGAGGTAACCGTGCTGTCGCATGAGCGAAGCGCCTTCGGGCCCCGACAGGCGGAGAGCTTCGCCACCTACCTGCAGTTCCTTGAGCACAACGACGTCGAGCACGTGGTCCAGCCGGGCAAGGCGAACCGGGCCTACGACGCGGCGCTCGCTGCCGCCCAGTTGCAGCAGAACTTCCTGGCGAACTGCCGGGGCCGGGTGGGGCAGCCGCTGCGGATCAACCCGTCGCCGGCGGGGGTTGGGCGATGACGGCTTCGAAGCCGGGTCGGTCCCGGTTCAGCGGATGGCTGGCGGAGGCCCGGACGTCGGCCGCGGGGGCGCTACTGCCCGCCTCGGCGGTCGAGGTGGTGGCCCTTGCCGCCCTGCTGCTGGCGGCGGTGGGAAGCTCCCGCCTCTGGGCGCTTCCCCCGGCCGTTCTCGCGCTCGGTCTGCTGGCCTGGGCGTGGCGTGGCGGTTCGGTGTCCGGCGGAACGTCCGTCGTGGCGCGTATCCTCCTGCTGGCCTGCGCGTACCTGCTCGGCGCGGTACACGGCAGTCTTGATCCCGCCTTGGCCGTTGGTGTCGCCGTCGCAGGCTTGGCGGTTCTCACCGAGTCGCTGTTGGCGGCCGTGTCCGATGCTGTTTACCCCGTCTCGGCCAACCTGCCCGGAAGCGGCTCACGGCCTGACCGTAGCCCCAACACGAGCCGCGTGGCGCTGGTCAACGGCGCTGCGGTTCTCGTGGCACTGGTCTGCGCGTTCACCGACATCTTCGGGGTGATCGCGCTGGCGGTGGCGACCGCGGCGCTCGGGTTGGCCCTGTTCACCGGGTTGCAGGCGCTGACGCGGGTGCGGGCGCGGCGCAGCAGTGAGACGAAACTGCATGCCGCGCTGACCGCCTACGAGCCGGTCTTTCTCGTGCATTGGAACGCACCCGCCGGCACCGCCTACCAGATCGCGATGTGGTTGCCCTACCTGGAACGCCTCGGCAAGAAGTTCTTTGTGCTGGTTCGCAGCCAAACCAACTTCAACGAGGTGGTGGGTCTCACCAAGGCCCCGGTGGTCCTGCGGATGGGGCTGAACCAGCTCGACGATGTCATCGCCCCGTCGCTACGGGCAGCCTTCTACGTCAATACCGCGACGATGAACAACCACGTGATCCGGTATACGAACCTGACGCACATCCAGCTCAACCACGGCGACAGCGACAAGGTGCCGAGTCACAACCCGGTCTTCCGGATCTACGACAAGAACTTCGTCGCCGGCCAGGCCGCGATCGACCGGTTCGCGGCCAACGGCGTGAGCATGCCCGCAGAGATGTTCACCATCGTCGGGCGCCCTCAGGTGGAGAACGTCGCCATCGCCACCGGGCCAATCGCCTCGATTGCCAACCCTCGGGTCCTGTACGCCCCGACGTGGGCCGGCTTCTATGCCGACTCCAACTATTCCTCGCTGCTCGTTGGCTGCGACATCATCAAGGCGCTCGTCGCTCGCGGGTGCAGCGTCGTCTTCCGACCGCATCCGTACAGTCAGCGGTCCGCGGAGTTGACCCGCGAGTGTGAGCGCATCCGGACGCTGCTGGCTGACGACCGCCGGGCGAACGGACGGCCACACGTCTTCGGAGCCGAGGCTGAGGTGGCGATGACGGTCGCGGACTGCTTCAACGCGTCGGACGCGATGGTGTCGGATGTGTCGAGCGTGGTGGCGGACTACCTGTACTCGGAGAAGCCCTTCGTGATGGTTGCCGTCTCGGTGCCGGCGGCCCAGTTCCCGGAGGCGTTCCCGCTTGCGCGGGCGGGCTACGTGATCGACGCGTACGGCGGCCGGCTGCAGGGACTCGACGCCGCCCTCGACGACCTCCTCGGCAGCGACCCCCTCGCCAGTACCCGCCGCGACCTCAAGAAGTACTACCTTGGGGACATTCCGGCGGACCGGTACGCGCAGCGCTTCCTCGACGAGGCCTCGCGCTACCTCTGATCCTGCCAGCGGCATCGCAGCCCACTATTGGCTCCGGTTCAGCGTTGACGCTGAACCGGAGCCAATAGTTGTGACGCGGCCACGTGAGGATGCTCCCTTGACCCTCAGGCCAGCTGGTCCAGCCGACCGGAGCGGCTGTTGCCGGAGATCGGGACCTCCACGAACGTCACCACCCGCACCACCGTGGTGCTGTCCACGCCGTACGAGAATCGGCCGCCGAAGATCAGTGCCGAACGCCCGGGCCGGGGTCGGTCCCGGGGGGCGGCGGAGCCGGCTGGTTCCAACGCTGGATGACCTGCCGCCCGTGCTCGTGACCGAGCACGCTGACGGTGGCGGTGTCCAGCCGCAGCCGGGCGCCGGCCGACGGCGGCAGGCCGATCCAGCGGGCGCCGAGCACCCGCAGGCTGTGCCCGTGGCCGACCAGGCCGACGGTGCCCCGGTCGAGCAGGGGAGTGACCCGGGCGAGCACCCGGTCGAGGCGTTCGCCGACCTGCGAGGGTGACTCGCCACCGGGGCAGCCGTCGGTCCAGATGTTCCACTGCGGGTGTTCCTCCTGGATGTCCGCGGTCGTGCGTCCCTCGTACTCGCCGTAGCTCCACTCGGCGAGGTCGGGGTCGGTGGCGTCGACGTCGAGGCCGGCGAGCTGCGCGGTGCGCAGGGCCCGCTGCCGGGGACTGGCCAGCACCCGGACGAACCGCCGGCCCGCGAGCATCACGCCGAGCGCGCGGGCCTGCCGCTCGCCGTCGGGGGTGAGCTCCAGGTCGGTGTACGAGGTGTGCCGGTGACTGGCGGTCCAGGCCGTCTCGCCGTGCCGGATCAGCAGGATCTCTCCCATTCGTCCAGTTAACCAGCCGGCGCGCTTCCCCGTTCACCTAGTATCCTAGGACGCTTTAGCGGTTGTGCCCGGGCACACCAGCCGTTTGGCCAAGGGACATGCGGGGACGCACCCGGGGACGGAGCATGCGGCCCCGGAATGCCGCGACAGCGGAGGGAGTCCTCGATGAGCTTCACCGAGAAGACGAAGAACAAGGCCCAGGAGCTAAGCGGACTTGCCAAGGAGCGGATCGGCCAGGCCACCGACAACGAACGGTTGCGGGCGGAGGGCGCCACCGAGCAGAGCACGGCGCGCGCCCGAAAGGCCGGCGAGCAGGCCGGCCGCGACGTCAAGGACGCCTTCAACAAGTGACCCGCACGGCGACGGGCTCCCAGTCCGGGAGCCCGTCGCCGTGCGTCTGGGCTACCTCCGTCCGGTACCCGGTACGGCATACCGTCGAAGCATGAGTCCGGATGCTCCTCCTTCACCTTCCTGGTCTCCGCCACGGACGGCGTTGTCGTGGACGTGCGGGTTCCGGCCGGGCGCGAGGCCGCCCTGGACGGGCTCACCGACCGGGCGAGACCTCGCGGACGGCTCGGTGAGCTGATGCGGTGGCCGCTGGGTAGCCTCCCGGCATGACGGTTGCCCGTTCCCTGCTGCTGTTCGTGCTGGCCGCGCTGGCCGAGATCGGGGGAGCGTGGCTCGTCTGGCAGGGCTGGCGGGAGCACCGGGGGCTGTGGTGGATCGCGGCGGGCGTGCTGGCGCTGGGGGCGTACGGGTTCGTGGCGACGTTCCAGCCGGACCCCAACTTCGGTCGGATCCTGGCCGCGTACGGGGGTGTGTTCGTGGCCGGGTCGCTGGGCTGGGGTGTGCTGGTGGACGGCTTCCGCCCGGACCGCTGGGACGTGGCGGGCGCGGCGATCTGCCTGCTGGGCGTCGCCGTCATCATGTACGCGCCGCGGGGCGGCTGACCGCTACGTCGTCGCGTGTGCGGCTCGCCGCGGAGTGGGCCAGCCAACAGCATCACGGTGAGCACACCGATTGCCGCGGCGAGCTGCGCACCGGCGACGGTCCCGATGCCGAGGGGCAGGGTGGCGAGCGCGGCGGTGGCGCCGGCTGGTCGGGCCAGGGGTAGGCCGAGGCGCAGGCCCAGCCGGGCGCCGGCGACGCCGGTGAGGAACAGGGCGACGCCGCCGGAGAGCGCGAGCGCGGCTCCGATGCTGGCCGGCTCGCCCGGGTGGGAGACGGCGGCGTGGATGCCGGCGGCGGTGGCGATGATGCCGAGCAGGATCAGGTAGTGCGGCAGCACGTAGGTGCGGGCGGCGAGGTGGGTGCGGGCGCCTGGGGTGGCGGTGGTGAGGGAGGCAACGGCGTTGCGGGTGTCGGTGAAGTAGGTCCACCACATGGCGGCGGGCAGGGCGAGTCCCATGACGATGGCGCCCGCCGTGCCGGCGGTGACGTGGCGGACGTCGACGCCGGCGCCGATGGCGACGACGGTCTCGCCTAGGGCGATGATCACGAGCAGGCCGTGGCGTTCGACGAAGTGTCCGGCGGAGACGTGGAAGGTGCTGGCGACGCGGATCCAGGAGTGTCCGGGTGTGAGGTAGGGCAGCGCGGCCTGGACGAGGGCGGCGGCGAGCCAGAGCGCGTAGGTGGCGGGGGCGTCGACGAACGCGGCGATGACGATGAGCAGCGCCGCGCCGAGGTTGTAGGAGGCGAGGCGGGGGACGACGGCGCGGGCGTCCGAGCGGCTGAACATGATCAGGTGGACGCCGTTGAGGACGAGGTAGCCGAGGGCGAAGAGCAGGCCGGTGTCGGTGAACGCGGCGGGGATGGCGACGCTGGTGAGCAGGAAGCCGGCCATGCCGGCGAAGAGGGCGATCTTCTGGGCGGGGCGTCGGGTGGCACGTGGTTGGTCAGCCAGGCGTAGCCGGTGTAGGGGTACCAGAGCAGTCCGAGGATGAGGACGGTGCGGCCGAAGCCGGCCCAGGTGAGGTCGTCTTCGAGGACGTGGGCGAGCTGGGTGACGATGAAGACGAAGACGACGTCGAAGAAGATCTCGACGGCGGTGACCCGGGCGGCGGTGTCGGGGGCTGCCGGGCTCATGGATCTGGAGGCTAGTGCCCGCGGCCGTCGGTGGTGCGGCGCTGGGGGAAAGGGATCGCCCCGGCACCTGCGGGTGCCGGGGCGAGGGTCCGTTTCGGGTCAGTCGTCGCGGTGGTCGGCCCACCATTGCTGGCCTGCGGCGGGCAGGGTGTCGATCGGGTCGTAGTAGGCGTAGCGCTTGTTGAGCGCCTCCAGGTCGGCGGACTCGATCGAGGTGCGGTAGTTCTTGGTCCAGTAGGAGATGCCGCGTTCGCGGTCGTACTCGGTGAGCATGTGCACCCAGCGCTTGCCGACGAAGGGGACGTCGCAGACGATCCGCGGGGTGGCGTAGCCGGGCAGGTAGCCCATGATGTCGTGCTGGAGTTGCTGGGCGTGCCAGACCGGGACCCGCCAGTGTTCGGCGTTGGGGATCATGTCGCACATGTAGAAGTAGTACGGCAGGATGCCCGCTTCGCCTTGGAGGGCGAAGCAGAGGTCGAGCAGGTCGGGGGCGGTGGCGTTGACGCCGCGCATGAGCACGCCCTGGTTGCGGACGTCGCGGACGCCGACGTCAAGGGCGGTCTGGGCGGCCTTGGCGACCAGCGGGGTGAGCGACTGGGCGTGGTTGACGTGGGTGTGGATGGCGAGGTTGACGCCGCGGCGGGAGGCGGTGCGGGCGACCCGTTCGAGGCCCTCGACGACGTCGGGCTGCAGCCAGTGCTGGGGGAGGCCCATGAGGGCCTTGGTGGCGAGCCGGATGTCGCGGACGGTTTCCAGTTCCAGCAGACGCATCAGGTACGACTCGAGGTTCTTCCACGGCACGTTGGCCACGTCGCCGCCGGAGACGACGACGTCGCGGACGCCGGGGTGGGCCTTGAGGTAGCTGATGTGGGCGTCGTACCGGTCGACGGGCTTGAGGGTGAGCTTGAGCTTGTCGACGGCGGGGGTGGAGTTGCCGACGAGGTCCATCCGGGTGCAGTGGCCGCAGTACTGCGGGCAGGTGGAGAGCAGCTCGGCGAGGACCTTGGTGGGGTAGCGGTGGGTGAGGCCTTCGGCGACCCACATGTCGTGCTCGTGCAGGGAGTCGCGGCTGGCGTAGGGGTGCGACGGCCAGTCGGTGCGCCGGTCGGAGGCGACGGGGATCATGTAGCGCCGGATGGGGTCGGCGAGGAACGCCTCGGTGGTCATCGGCGCGAACGGCACCATCGTGTTGATCATCTGCGGCGGCACCAGCATCGACATGGTGGCCAGGGCCTTCTGGTCGGCCTCGAGGTCGGCGTAGAAGGACTCGTCGACTCCGTCGCCGAGGACGGTGCGCAGTTGCTTGATGTTCTTGACGCAGTTGACCCGCTGCCACTGGGCGTTTTCCCACTGCTCCCGGGTGACGTGGCGCCAGCCGGGGAAGCGGGTCCAGTCGGGTTCGACCAGGGGGCTGCGGCGGTATTCGTACGGCTGCCCGGCGGTCGGGACGGCGACCGGGGCGTGACGGGGTTGAGGGATGGTCTCAACCGGTTGGGTCTGGGTCACGGCCCCTCCTCGTTTCCTGGTGCGGGTTGATCAGCGATCCCGAAGGCTACTGGAAAATATCCGGTAAAGAAATTAGTCTGCCGTAAGTTTTCCCGCGACGCGAGTCCTAGCCAGGGCTTCGGGCGGCTGGAGGTAGGGGGTCGGCGTGACGTCACCGGTGGGTCTGCACCGCGTCGTGGAACCGGCGGGGGTGCTGCCGCAGGCGGCCTGGCGGCTGGACGCCGACCCGCGGATCGCCGCGAACGAGGTCCGCATCCGGGTGGAGCGGCTGAACCTGGACGCGGCGAGCTTCCGGCAGCTGTCGGAGAAGCACGGCGGCGACGGGGAGAAGGTCCGCGCCGAGGTGCTGGAGATCATCTCCACCCGGGGGAAGATGCAGAACCCGGTGACCGGGTCGGGCGGGATGCTGATCGGCACGGTGGAGGAGGCCGGCCGGCGGTCCCCGCTGGGGCTGAAGGCGGGCGACCGGGTGGCGACCCTGGTGTCGCTGACGCTGACCCCGCTGATGGTCCTCGACGGCCTGGCCCGCTGGGACGGGCGCAGCGAGCAGGTGCCCTGTGACGGGTACGCCATCCTGTTCGCCCGGTCGATCGCGGCGGTCCTGCCGGCCGACCTGCACCCGGAGCTGTCCCTGGCGGTCCTGGACGTGTGCGGGGCGCCGGCGCTGACCGCCCGGGTGGTGGCCGAGCACGTCGCCCGACGCCGGCGCGAGGGCGACCCGCGGCCGGTGAACGTGGCGGTGATCGGCGGCGCCGGCAAGAGCGGGTCGCTGTCCCTCGCGGCGGCGCGGCGGGCGGGCGCGGGTCGTACCGTCGGGGTGGTGCCGGTGGCGGCGGAGCGCGACGCGCTGGAGCGGGCCGGGCTGGCCACCGGCGTCGCGTTGGCCGACGCCCGCGACCCGGTGGGCCTGTCCACCGCGGTGACCACCGCGCTGGGCGCGCCGGCCGACGTGACGGTGGTCTGCGTGGACGTGCCGGGCTGCGAGCATGGGGCGGTCCTGGCCACCGAGGACGGCGGCACGGTGATCTTCTTCTCGATGGCGACGAGCTTCGCCGCCGCCGCGCTGGGCGCGGAGGGCCTGGCGGCGGACGTGACGATGCTGGTGGGCAACGGGTACGTGCCGGGTCACGCGGAGTTGGCGTTGGAGCTGCTGCGCTCCGAGCCGGGGGTGCGTGGTCTCTTCGAGTCCCGGTTGGCGGCAGACTGAACCCCATGACGAACCCCTCGACCTTGTACCGCGGCGGCGTGCTGCACTGTCCGGCCGAGCCGAGCGCGACGGCGCTGCTGGTCCGGGACGGCCGGATCGGCTGGCTGGGTGCGGCCGCGGACGCCCCGACCGCCGACCGGGTGGTGGACCTCGACGGCGCGCTGGTGACGCCCGCGTTCGTGGACGCCCACGTGCACGCCACCGACACCGGTCTGGTCCTGTCGGGCCTGGACCTGTCGGCGGTGCGCTCGGCCGGTGAGCTGCTGGACGCGGTGTCCGCGTACGCGGCGGGCCTGCCGGGCGACGCGGTGGTGCTGGGGCACGGCTGGGACGAGTCGTACTGGTCGGAGCGGACCCTGCCGGACGCGGCGGCGCTGGACCGGGCGGCCGGTGGCCGGCGGGTGTACCTGTCGCAGGCGTCGATCCACTCGGCGCTGGTGTCGGCGGCGTTGTTGGCGGCCTGCCCGGAGGCGGCGGCCGCGCCCGGCTACGACCCGTCGGGCTGGCTGCGGCGCGACGCGCACCACGTGGTGCGGGCGGCGGCGCAGGGGTCGGTGACCCGGGCGCAGCGGGTGGCGGCGCAGCGGGTGGCGTTGCGCCACGCGGCGTCGCTGGGGATCGCCGCGGTGCACGAGTGCGGTGGGCCGGAGATCTCCGACGAGGACGACTTCACCGGCCTGCTGGGGATCTCCGGGGACGGGGTGCCGGAGGTGTACGGCTACTGGGGTGAGCTGCTCGGCGCGGCGCGGGCCCGGGAGTTGGGGGCGGTCGGGGCGGGTGGGGACCTGTTCGCCGACGGGGCGTTGGGGTCGCGCACGGCGCACGTGTCGGCGGCGTACCTGGACTCGACGGCCGGGTCCTGCGGGCACGGGTACCTCTCCGCGGAGCAGGTGCGCGACCACCTGCTGGACTGCGCGGCGCACGGCCTGCAGGGCGGGTTCCACGCCATCGGTGACGCGGCGATCGACACGGTGCTGGCGGGGTTCGCGGCGGCGGCGGAGAAGGTGGGCACCGACCGGCTGCGGGCGGCCCGGCACCGGGTCGAGCACGCGGAGATCATGAACAAGCGGCTGATCGCCGGGTTCGTGGAGTACGGGATCGTGGCGTCGATGCAGCCGGCGTTCGACCGGCTGTGGGGCGGCGCGGGCCGGATGTACGAGTCGCGGCTGGGCCTTTCCCGGTCGTTGGAGTCCAACCCGATGGGGGCGATGCACTCGGTCGGGGTGGCGTTGGCGTTCGGGTCGGACTCGCCGGTGACGCCGCTGGACCCCTGGGGTTCGGTGCGGGCCGCCGCGGCGCACCACAATCCGGCGCAGCGGATGAGCGCGCGGGCGGCGTTCGCCGCGCACACCCGCGGCGGGTGGCGGGCGGTGCACCTGGACAACGAGGGTGTGCTCGCGCTGGGCGCGCCGGCGACGTTCGCGGTGTGGTCCACCCCGGCCGGGGTGGACCGGGGACTGCCGGTGCTGCAGGCCGAGGACCCGGAGCTGCGGGGCGCGGACGATCCGACGCCGCTGCCGGTGTGCCGGGCCACGGTGCTGCGGGGTGACGTGATCTATGAGGAAGGGTCTTCGTGAGCGAGCGGAGCGAGCGAACCATCGGTACAGACGGGGGCGCGACAGCGTGACGGGCAAGCTTGAGCTGGATCCGGCGCTGGTGGCGCGGGCGCGGGAGTTGGCGCGCCGCGCCGGGCAGCCGGTGGTGGATCTGGCGCGCAGCCACACCACCGTGTCGGTGGAGCGGGCGGTGCTGCGGCTGGCCGGGGTGACCGGCGCCGACCCCGACGGCATCCCGTGGGTGAACCGCCTGGTCGACGCGGTGGTCGCCGACACCGGCCTGGGGCACGGCGTCGCGGCGCCGGTGTTCGACGCCCTGGCGCGGGAGGGCATCACCGATGTGACGCTGCTGGCGCAGAAGGGCGCCGCCGGGTCGGTGCGGTTCACGCAGCCCACCGGGAAGGCGGCCACCGCGGCGCGTAAGGCCGCCCGGAAGGCGGTCGCCGCCGGGGTCCGGCAGGTCGACCGGCGCCGGGCCGAGCGGGACCGCCTGGTGAAGCGGTACGGGGACCCGAAGCAGCGGCCGTGGATCTACCTGATCGTGGCCACCGGGGACATCTACGAGGACATCCCGCAGGCGCAGGCCGCGGCCCGCGCCGGCGCGGACGTCATCGCGGTGATCCGGTCGACGGGGCAGTCGCTGCTGGACTACGTGCCGGAGGGCGCGACCCGGGAGGGTTTCGCCGGCACGTACGCCACGCAGGAGAACTTCCGGCTGATGCGGGCGGCCCTGGACGAGTCGTCGAAGGAGCTGGGCCGGTACGTGCGGCTGACGAACTACGCGTCGGGTCTGTGCATGCCGGAGATGGCGACGCTGGCCGGCCTGGAACGCCTCGACATGATGCTCAACGACTCGATGTACGGGATCCTGTTCCGCGACATCAACCCGATCCGCACCTTCGTCGACCAGCGGTTCTCCCGGCAGGTGCACGCCCGGGCGGGGATCATCATCAACACCGGTGAGGACAACTACCTCACCACCGCCGACGCCGTCGACGAGGCGCACACGGTGACGGTGTCGCAGCTGCTCAACGAGTACTTCGCGCACGAGGCGGGGTTGGCCGACTGGCAGTTGGGGCTGGGGCACGCGTTCGAGATCAACCCGGACGTGCCGGAGTCGTTCCGCCTCGAGCTGGCGCACGCGCTGCTGGCCCGGGAGTTGTTCCCCGACGCGCCGCTGAAGTGGATGCCGCCGACGAAGCACATGACCGGTGACGTGTTCCGCGGCAACCTGCTCGACGGGTTCTTCAACCTGGTGGGCACCATGACCGGGCAGGGCATCCTGCTGGTCGGCATGATGACCGAGGCGGTGGTGACGCCGTGGCTGTCCGACCGGGACATCGCCCTGCAGAACGTCCGCTACGTGCTGGGCGCGGCCGGCGGGCTGCACGAGGACTTCGTGCCCGCGCCCGGCGGGTTCATCCAGCAGCGCGCCAACCGGGTGCTCGGTGAGGCCCTGGAGCTGCTGGAGCGCATCGGGGACCAGTCGCTGCTCACGGCCATCGCCGAGGGCACCTTCGGGATCATGAAGCGGCCCGCGGACCGGGGCAAGGGCCTCGACGGGGTCGCCAGGCACGAGGGCGACTACTACAACCCGGCCACCGACATCCTGGAAGGGCAGCAGGCGTGAGCGTCGTCGAGACCGGCGCGGGCGCCGAGAAGAAGATCGTGCGGCCGTACGGGGACACCACCGGCGACGGCATGGTGCAGGTGTCGTTCACCCTGCCGGTGCCGCACGACAAGCGGGCCGAGGGCGCGGCGGTCCAGCTCGCGAACAAGATGGGCATCGACCCGGCGATGCTGGTGCACGCCAAGCCCATCGGTGACGGCTTCACCTTCTTCGTGGTGTACGGGCGGGTGAACCACCTGGTGGACCTCGCCGCGGTGCAGGTGGTCGAGCGGGACTTCCCGCTGCTGTCGGCCAAGGAGGTCAACGCGGTGGTGAAGCAGAAGTTGCGGCGCAAGCTGTCCGTGGTGGGGGCGTGCATCGGCACCGACGCGCACACCGTGGGCATCGACGCGATCCTCAACGTCAAGGGCATCGCCGGTGAGAAGGGCCTGGAGTACTACCGGGAGTTGAAGGTCACCAACCTGGGCGCGCAGGTCAGCGTGCCGGAGCTGGTGGAGGCCGCCCGGGTCGAGAAGGCCGACGCGGTGCTGGTGTCGCAGGTCGTCACCCAGCGCGACGCGCACCTGCACAACACCCGGGAGATGTCCGCGGCGTTCCGCGAGGCGATGCCGGCCGGGAAGCGGCCGCTGCTGATCGTCGGCGGCCCCCGGTTCGACGAGACGATGACCGACGAGTTGGGCGTGGACCGGATCTTCGGCCGGGGCACCACCCCCGGCGAGGTCGCCAGCTACCTGGTCCACGCGCTGATCACGAGCAAGAAGGCGAGAGCATGAGTGACTCCCGGGTCGGTCTGACCGTCACCCACCGCCGGTACGTGCCGTACTCGCACGCCCACTACGCGGGGAACCTGGTCGACGGGGCGTACGCGCTGGGGCTGTTCGGGGACGTCGCCACCGAGGTGTGCATCCGCACCGACGGCGACGAGGGGCTGTTCGCCTCCTACTCCGACGTGCAGTTCCGGGCGCCGATGAAGGCCGGTGACGTGCTCGAGGTGACCGCGACGGTGACCCGGGTGGGCACCCGCAGCCGCACCATCGACTTCGCCGCGCGGGTGGTGTGCCGGGGCCGGCCGGACAACTCCGAGTCCGCCGCCGAGGTCCTCGCGGAGCCGATCGTGGCGGTCACCGCGACCGGCACGGTGGTCGTACCCCCGGCGGCGTGAACGTCGCCGTCTGCGCCGACGTCGGGTCGACGTACACCAAGGCGGCGGTGGTCGACCTCGACGGCGGCGCGCTGGTCGCGGCCGCGTCGGCGCCGACCACCGTCGGCACGGACGTGCTGCACGGCCTGGACGCCGCCGTCGGCGCGGCCACCGCCCGGCTCGGCGCAGCCGACGCGCCCTGGTACGTCTGCTCGTCGGCCGGCGGCGGCCTGCGCCTCGCGGTGATCGGCTACGAACCCCTCGTCACCGCGCAGGCCGGCCGGCGGGTCGGCCTGTCCGCCGGCGCGAACGTGGTGCACGTGGCCGCCGGTCGGCTCGCCGCGGCCGACCTGACCGCGCTACGGGCCGCCCGCCCCGACGTGGTGCTGCTGGTCGGCGGCACCGACGGCGGCGACGCCGACACGCTCACCCACAACGCCACCCGGCTGGCCCGGGCCCGCTGGCGGGTGCCCGTGGTGCTCGCCGGCAACGCCGACGTCCGCGACGACCTGCGCGCCCTGCTCGCCGCCGCGAAGGTGCCGGTGACCGTCGCCGACAACGTGCTGCCCCGCATCGGGGTGCTCGCCCCCGCGTCGGCGCGGGCGGCGATCCGCGAGGTGTTCCTGCGCCACGTCATCGGCGGCAAACGGCTCTCCCGCGGCACCCGCTTCGCCCGGCTGGTGCGGGCCGCCACCCCCGACGCGGTGCTCACCGGGGTGGAGGTCCTCGCCGACGCCCTCGGCGGTGACCTCGCCGTCGTCGACGTCGGCGGCGCCACCACCGACGTGTACTCGGTGCTCACCCCCGACGAGCGGGACAGCGGGCCCGGGCGGGAGGTCGCCGGCAGCCTGTGGCGGGCCCGCACCGTCGAGGGGGACCTGGGCATGCGGTGGAGCGCCCCCGGCGTGGTGCGCGCCGCCGCCGAGGAACGTCTCCTCGCCCCGGCCGAGCAGGACGACCTGGCCGCCGCGGCGGCGGTGCGGGCCGCCGAGCCCGGCTTCCTGCCCGCCGGCGACACCGACCGGGCCGTCGACGCCCGGATCGCCGCCCTCGCGGCCACGGTGGCGCTGCGCCGCCACGCGCGCGGCGCCGCGACGGGGGAACGGGCCGGCCGGGACCTGCGGGACGTGCGGCTGCTGGTCGGCTCCGGCGGGGTGCTGCGCCACGCGACGCCCACCGACGCCGCCGGTGTGCTGGGCGCGGTGCTGGGCGACCACGCCGGCGGGTGGCCGCTGCCGCGCGCGGCCCGGCCCGTCGTCGACGTCGACTACGTCCTGGCCGCCGGTGGGCTCCTCGCCGCCGACCATCCGGCGGCGGCGCGGGCGTTGCTGCGCCGTCATCTGGACCGCTGAGAGCACCGACGGTCGTCGGATCGAGACGCGCCGACGCGACACGCCGTGTCGCAACACACGACAGGCCCGGGTGGGTTGACAGCGGGCGGGGTGCAGAACGTACCGTCTTTGAGTCCTACCACGGGAAGCGGCTGTTGTTCGCTTCGTCCCTTCGTCCGCTGGCCGAGTGACACTGATGCACCTCGTCGCGGCGGCCAGGTCCAGCGGGCGGGGGTCGGCGGGGCGGCGCGGACCGGCCGCGGTTACCGGTGTACGGGCGGGGTGAAAGGCACGGCCAGTAGACAACGGCCAGGCGGGGGCAGCCAGTCCGCGTCCGGTCGGTCCGAAGGTCGGCGCCGTTCATCCTCGTCCCACCGGCCGGGAAGGGCCTGGGAGCATCGGGGCGCGGCGCGAGCCGCGCCCCGATTTCGTTCCCCGTCTCAGACCTCCCGCCGGTACGCCTCCAGCCGGTCGGCGAGCAGCACCGGCCGGCTCAACGCGAGCAGGTGCCCGCCGGGCAGCTCGTCGGGCTCCACGCCGAGACGCTCACGCGCGAGCCGCCGCTGGAACTCCAGCGGGAAGAACCGGTCGTCGCGGCCGGACACCACCCGGGTCGGCACCTCCGGCCAGCGGCGCAGCGGATTGGGCCGGGTGAACACCGCCGGCGACTCCGACGGCCCGCCGGCGGCCAGGAGCCGCGCCGTCACCTCCTGCGGCACGTCGTGGAAGAAGTCCACCGCCAGGTCCACATCGGCGTCCGGGTCGCGGCCCTGCGCGGCCGCGTACGCGGCGCGGGCCGGCGCGTGGCCGGTGGCCGCCCACCAGTCGCCCGCGGTCTCCCCGGGCGCGGGGATCATCGGGTTGACCAGCACCAGCAGCCGCACCGCCGGATGGTCGGCGACCAGCGGCGCGGTGAACGCGCCCAGCGACTGCGCCACCAGCGTCACGTCCCGGTGGCCGTCGACCGCGGCGCGGACCGTGTCGGCGTACTCGGGCAGGGCGGCGTGTTCGTCGGCGGCGGGCAGGTCCACCGCCACCGCCTCCCGGCCCCGGCGGCGCAGCTCGTCGACGAGCAGCCGCCAGTAGTCGCCGCTGCCACCGGCACCGGGAATCAGCACGTACGTCATCGTCGCCCCCGTGGTCGCATGTGGCACAGGATGCCAGCCGGGTCCGACAGGTGCGGGCGGGAACGCGCCAGGGTCAGCGGGCGGCGGGGCGGGCGCGGACGTGCAGCCGCTCGCCCTGCGGGCCGAACAGGGTGAGCAGTTCCGCGGGCTGGGAATCCGGGTTGGCGACCGCGTGCGGCAGGCGGGTGTCGAACTCGGCGACCTCGCCGGGGGTCAGCAGCAGGTCGTGTTCGGCCAGCAGCAGGCGGACCCGCCCGGACAGCACGTACAGCCACTCGTGGCCCTCGTGGGTCTGCTGTCGCGGCTCGGCGGGGGTGTGCGGCGGCAGGATCTGCTTGAACGCCTGCAGGCCGCCCGGGCGGCGGGTCAGCGGCAGGAACGTGATGCCGTGGCGGACGATCGGGCGCGAGTGCACCCGCGGGTCGCCGGTGGCCGGCGCGCCCACCAGCTCGTCCAGCGGCACCTGGTGGGCGCGGGCGAGGGGCAGCAGCAGCTCCAGGGTGGGCCGGCGGCCACCGGACTCCAGCCGGGACAGGGTGCTGACCGAGATGCCGGTGGTCTCCGCGAGCTGGGCCAGGGTGACGCCGCGCCGGGTGCGCAGGGCCCGCAGCCGGGGACCCACCGCCGCCAGCACCGCCGACTCCTCGTTTGCCATAACAGCAACATTACTTGCCGCTGAGCCGGGTCGGGCGCACGGTGGGCACCGACAACAGCGACGGAGGCGACGATGAACGACAGATACGACGTGGTGGTGGTCGGCGGTGGGGCCGCCGGGCTCGCCGGGGCGCTGGCCCTGGCCCGGGCGCGGCGGTCCGTGCTCGTGATCGACGCGGGGCAGCCCCGCAACGCGCCGGCCGGGCAGGTGCACAACTTCCTCGGCCACGACGGCACGCCGCCGGCCGACCTGCTCGCCGCCGGCCGCGACGAGGTCACCCGGTACGGCGGCGAGATCGTCGCCGGGACGGCCGAGGACGCGACGCGCGACGGCGACGGGTTCCTGGTGACCCTGCACGACGGGCGGGACGTGCGGGCCCGGCGGCTGCTGGTCACCACCGGGCTGGTCGACGAACTGCCCGACGTGCCCGGGCTGGCCGGGCGGTGGGGACGCGACGTGCTGCACTGCCCGTACTGCCACGGCTGGGAGGTCCGGGACCGGCGGATCGGGGTGCTGGCCACCGGGCCCCTCGCGGCGCACCAGGCGCAGCTGTGGCGGCAGTGGAGCCCGCACGTGACGCTGCTGCTGCACGACGTCCCGGAGCCGGACGCGGAGGAGGCCGAGCGGCTGGCGGCGCGCGGGATCGCCGTCGTCGACGGCCCGGTCGCCGCGCTGGAGGTGACCGGCGACGCGCTCACCGGCGTGCGGCTGGCCTCCGGCGAGGTCGTCGCGCTCGACGCCGTGGTGGTGGCCGCCCGGGCCACCGCGCGGGCGGGCGTGCTGCGGTCGCTCGGGCTGGCCCCGGCCGACGTGGAGATGGCCGGTCACGTCGTCGGCGCGCAGATCCCCGCCGACCCGACCGGCGCCACCGCCGTGCCCGGCGTGTGGGTGGCGGGCAACGTCGCCGACGTACGCGCGCAGGTGGTCACGGCCGCCGGGGCCGGGCTGACCGCCGGCGCGGCCGTCAACGCCGACCTGGTCGCCGAGGAGACCGACGACGCCGTCGCCGGCTACCGGCGTGACCTGAGCACGATGTTCGAGCGGGCCGCCTGGGAGGAGCGCTACCAGGCCCGGCCGGCGGTGTGGAGCGGGCGGCCCAACCCGCAACTGGTGGCCGAGGCCACCGCCCTGGCTCCGGGGCGGGCGCTGGAGGTCGGCTGCGGCGAGGGCGCCGACGCCGTCTGGCTCGCGCAGCGGGGCTGGCAGGTCACCGCGGTCGACATCGCCGACACCGCCCTGCGGCGGGCCGCCGCGCACGCCGAAGCGGCCGGCGAGCCGGTTGCCGCGCGGATCACCTGGACGCAGGCCGACCTGCGGGAACAGCCGCCGGCCGGCCGGTACGACCTGGTGTCGGCGCAGTACATGCACCTGCCCGGCGACGCGCGACGGCAGCTGTTCGCGCGGCTGGCCGCCGCGGTCGCCCCGGGCGGCACCCTGCTGATCGTCGGGCACCACCCGTCCGACCTGCGGACCACTGCACACCGGATGCACTTCCCCGACATGATGTACACCGCCGAGGAGGTCGCCGCCGACCTCGACCCCGACGTGTGGCAGGTGTGTGCGGCCGAGGCCCGGCCGCGGGCCGCGGTGGACCACGACGGACGCGACATCACCATCCACGACGCCGTGCTGGTGGCACGCCGCCGCAGCTGAACCCGGCGGCCACCTGCCGCTGCCCGCGCCCACCGAAGCCCCCGTCGACGCCACGCCGGTCTGGTCATACCAGGTATCCTGCCTGGTATGACCAGACCGGTGAGGAAGCTGTCGATCTCCGTTCCACCGGACGTCGCCGAGCGCCTGGAGCGTGAGCCCAACGCCAGCGCCTACCTGGTGGAGGCCGCCCGTGCGCTCATGCGTCGGGAGGCGCTGACCGCCGAACTGGCGCACCAGGGCATCCAGGTCACCGAGGAAGGTGTGGCCCGGGCGAGGGCGGCACGCGCCGCGGTGGACGCGGCGTGGCCGCCCGAGCGCTACCAGGCGGTGCGCGAGCGGGTCCGCCACGCGGTCGACAACGAGGTCACCGGCTCCTCGCAGGCGCCGGCCGCGTGACGGCGTACGACGCGCCGCCGGTGCGGCTGATGCTGGACCGGTCCGCGCTGCTGGCCTACCTGGCCGGTTCGGTGCACGTGGGGGAGCCGCTGCACGAGGTGATCGCCGACGGGGTGCGGTTCGGCGTGACCGCCGTGACCGCCGCCGAGACCCTCGCCGTCGTCGACGACCCGAAGGACCGGGCGGCGCTGCACCGGCTGCTCGGTCTGGACGCGTGCGCCATGCTGCCGACTCCCGCCGGGTCGTGGCAGGAACTGGCCTACTGGCGGGGCTTCACCGGCCGCGTGGACCTGGCCACCACGGTGCTGGCCTGCCTGGAGCACGACGCCCCGATCCTGACCGGGGAGCCGCGGTACGGCGACGGGGACCTGCCGGTGATCCCACTGCCCGACTAGGCAGGCCACCGCACCGGCATCGGACGGCGCCGGCCGGGTAGCCTTCGGCCCGTGATCGTGGTGAGGTGCCGGTGACGATGCTCGACCGGGAAGAGGCGCGTGCCACCGCCGGGGTACGCGACGGCGGGACCGGACGTCCGCTCCCGTTGAAGGTGGCCGTGCCGCTGGCGCTCGTGGCCGGACTGGCGCTGCTGGCCGCGTTCCCCCCGTACGGGGTGTGGCCGCTGGCGCCGGTCGGCGTGGCGCTGCTGGCCGCGGCCGCGCACCGGCGGCGGCTGCGCGCCGGCGCCGGGCTGGGCTTCCTCACCGGGGTGGCGCTGTTCGCGCCGCTGCTGGAATGGACGAACCTGCACACCGGCTACCTGCCGTGGGTGCTGCTGTCCCTGCTGCAGGCCGGCTACCTGGCGCTGCTCGGCGCGGCCACCGCCTGGGTGACCCCGCTGGCCGACCGGTGGCGGTGGGCGTGGCCGGCGCTGACCGGGCTGCTGTGGGTGGGGCAGGAGGCGCTGCGGGACCGCACCCCCTTCGGTGGGTTCCCGTGGGGGCGGTTGGCGTTCAGCCAGGACTCCTCGCCGCTGCTGCCGCTGGCCGCGCTCGGCGGGGCCCCGCTGGTGACCTTCGCGGTGGCGCTGGCCGGCGGGCTGCTGGTCGCCGTCGCCTGGCGGCCGTGGCAGCACCAGGCCGGTCAGTGGCGGCCGGTGGCCGGGCTGCTCGCCGCGCTGGCCGTCGTCCTCGGCGCCGGGTCGGCGGTGCCCGTCGGCGTACGCGGCGGCGGCGACAGCGTCACCGTGGCCATCGTGCAGGGCAACGTGCCCCGGCTCGGGCTGGACTTCAACGCCCAACGCCAGGCCGTGCTCAACAACCACGTCGACGCCACGCTGACCCTCGCCGCGCAGGTCGCCGCCGGGGCGCAGCCCCGACCGGACCTGGTGGTCTGGCCGGAGAACTCCAGCGACATCGACCCGCTGCGCAACCCCGGCGCCGGGGACCGCATCTCCCAGGCCGCCGACGCCATCGGCGCGCCGATCCTGGTCGGCGCGGTGCTGCTCGGCCCAGGCGAAGGGCAGGTCCGCAACGCCGGCCTGCTGTGGCGGCCCGGCAGCGGAGCCGACCTCGATCAGCTCTACACCAAGCGGCACCCGGTGCCGTTCGCCGAGTACGTGCCGCTGCGTTCCATCGCCCGGGCGGTCAGCTCCGAGGTCGACCGGGTCCGCTCCGACTTCGTCGCGGGCACCCACCCCGGCGTGCTCGACGCCGGGCCGGCGGTGCTCGGCGACGTGATCTGCTTCGAGGTCGCCTACGACGGCATCGTCCGGGACACCGTCACCGGCGGCGCGCAGCTGCTGGTGGTGCAGACCAACAACGCCACCTTCGACGTGGCCGAGGCCCGCCAGCAGTTGGCCATGGTGCGGCTGCGGGCGGTCGAGCACGGCCGGGCCGCGCTGATGGCCTCCACGGTCGGAGTGTCCGGGTTCGTTACCCCGGACGGGCGGGTAACCGGTGCCACCGGATTCAACACCGCGGCGGTGGTGGTCCGGCAGATGCAGCTCGGGGACGGTCGTACGCCGGCCACCCGGGCGGGAGTGTGGCCGGAGGTGGCGCTCGCGGCGCTCGCCGTCGCGGCCCTGGCCGGCGCGGCGGTGCTGCGCCGCCGCCGGGAGGCCGCCCCCGACTAGGACGACTGGGCCGGTACGCGCGGAAGGGCGGTAACGCGGTGGTCGAGGCAGCCGAGAGGCGGACGGTCGGCCATCCCGGGGTGGGACGGGTCCTCGTGGTCATCCCCACCTACAACGAGGCCGACAACGTCACCCGGATCGTCGCCCGGGTACGCGAGGCCGCGCCCGCGGTGGAGATCCTCGTCGCCGACGACAACAGCCCCGACGGCACCGGCGCGATCGCCGACGCCCTCGCCCGGACCGACCCGCAGGTGCACGTGCTGCACCGGCAGAGCAAGGAAGGGCTCGGCGCGGCCTACCTGGCCGGGTTCGCGTGGGCCCGCAGCCGCGAGTACGACGCGGTGGTGGAGATGGACGCCGACGGCTCGCACGCCCCGGAGGACCTGCCGGCGCTGCTGGACGCCGCCCGCGACGCCGAAGTGGTGATCGGCTCCCGGTGGACGCCCGGAGCGCAGGTGCTGAACTGGCCGCTGCGCCGGCTGCTGCTGTCGCGCTGCGGCAACCTGTACGCGCGGCTGGCGCTGGGCATGCCGGTGGCCGACGCCACCGGCGGCTACCGTGTGTACCGGTCGACGGCCCTCGACGCGATCGACCTGGAGTCGGTCAGCTCGCAGGGGTACGCCTTCCAGGTGGAGCTGTCCCGGCTGGCGCACCGCGCCGGGGTGCGGATCGTCGAGGTGCCGATCACCTTCGCCGAGCGGGAGCACGGCGACAGCAAGATGAGCCCGCTGATCGTGGCCGAGGCGCTGTGGCGGATCACCGGGTGGGCGCTGCAGGACCGGCGCACGGCGGTGCGGCGGGGCCTGCACGGCACCCCCGACGGTCAGGTCCGGTGGCCCTGAGCGGCGCCGTGTCATGCTGGACAGGGCGGATGTCCGACCCGCCCCAGGCAGATGAGGTGACATGCGCCGAGGACTGAGATTCGTACCGCCGGCCCTGCTGCTGCTCGCGGTGCTGGAGCTGACGGTGTTCGTCCTGGTGGGCCGGGGGATCGGGTTCGGTTCCGCGGTGCTGCTGGTGTTCGCGGCGTCCCTGCTCGGGCTGGTGCTGCTGCGCCGGGAGGGGATGCGCGCGTGGCGGGGCTTCCGGGCCGCCGTGGAGTCGCGTCAACCGCCGGGACCGCAGGTGACCGACGGGCTGGTGGGGCTGCTGGGTGCGTTGCTGCTGGCCACCCCCGGGCTGGTCAGCGGCGTGGTCGGGCTGTTGCTGCTGGTCCCGCCGGTGCGTCGACTCGCCCGGGTCGGTGTGCAGCGTGCCGCCGAGGGCCGGGTGTCGTCGATGGTCGCCGGTGACCTGTTCGGCCCGCGTCGGGTCCGGGTGCGGCGCGGCGCCCCGCAGCCGGCGCCCACGCCGACCGCCCCGCAGCAGCCGGTGACGGACCCCGGGCGGGCCATCGAGGGCGAGATCATCGAGCCCGGCCGGCCCTGAACGAGACGGCGAAGCGCCCCCGGGAAGGTTCTTCCCGGGGGCGCTTCGGTCGTACGTGGTGCGCTCAGGCGCGGCCGCGGCGGGTGCGGACCTCCTGGAGTCGCTCGGCCAGGATGTCCTCCAGCTCGGCGATGGAGCGCCGCTCCAGCAGCATGTCCCAGTGGGTACGCGGCGGCTTGGCCTTCTTCTGCTCCGGCTCGGTGCCGTCGACGAGCCGGGCGACGCTGCCGTCGAACTTGCACTCCCAGGTCGTCGGGACCTCGGCGTCGACGGCGAACGGCACCTCGAACTGGTGGCCCTTGGCGCACAGGTACTCGCGGGTCTGACGCGGCGCGAGCTCGGTGTTGCGGTCGGATTCGTAGCTCACCGCGCCCAGGCGGCTTCCGCGCAGCATACGCTCGCCCATGATCGACTTCCCCTCGTTCGTGGTGCTGGTCTTCTCGTGTAACGGTCCGTCGCCACCGGGGCATTCCCGCCCAGGTGGGTGATCCGGCCCCGGGACCCCTGCAAGGGTAACCGGCCATGACCTGAGCCCGGCGGGGTCGTCCCCGGCCGGGTTGAAACGGTGGAGTGTTTTCGCTGTCACCGGGGATGTTAGCCGCCCCAGGTGTGCCGGAGGTGACGATGACCAGTGACGCGCCGGTCGACGCCCGACCGCCCGGCGGGAAGACCTTCTTCGGTCACCCGCGGGCGCTGTCGACTCTGTTCCTCACCGAGATGTGGGAGCGGTTCAGTTTCTACGGCATGCGCGCGATCCTGGTGCTCTACCTCACCGCCGCGGTGGCCGACGACGGGCTGGCCATCCGGGAGTCCACCGCCAACGCCGTCTACGGCACCTACAACGCGATGGTCTACCTGATGGCGCTGCCCGGCGGCTGGGTCGCCGACCGCCTCATCGGGGCCCGGCGCAGCGTGCTGTGGGGCGGCGTGGTCATCGCCGCCGGCCACTACGTGATGGCGATCCCCGCCCGGTGGAGCGTCTTCGCCGGCATGGCGCTGATCGTGCTCGGCACCGGGCTGCTCAAACCCAACATCTCGACCATGGTGGGCGCCCTGTACGACCGGGACTCCCCGCGCCGCGACGCCGGCTTCTCCATCTTCTACATGGGCATCAACCTGGGCGCGTTCATCGCGCCGCTGGTCACCGGCTTCCTCGGCGAGAAGATCAACTGGCACCTGGGCTTCGGCGCCGCCGCGATCGGCATGACCTTCGGTGTGCTGCAGTACGTCCTGGGCCGGCGCAACCTCGGCGAGGCCGGCGCCCGGCCCGCCGACCCGCTGCTCGGCGCGGACCGCCGCCGCGCGCTGACCCGCATCGCCGTCGTCACCGTCGCGGTGCTGCTGGTGTTCGCCGTCCTCGCCCTGTTCGGGCTCTTCACCGTCAACACCGTGGTGAACCTGCTCACCGTCGTCACGGTGCTGGTGACCATCGGCTACTTCGCCCGGATCCTCACCGACGGGGAGATCAGCGGGACCGAGCGCAGCCGGATGAAGGCATACCTGTGGCTGTTCGTCTTCGCCGCGGCGTTCTGGCTGATCTACGACCAGGCGGGCTCGGTGCTGAACATCTTCGCCGCCGACAAGACCGACCGGGACGTCCTCGGGTTCACCTTCCCCGCATCCTGGCTCCAGTCGGTCAACCCGATCCTGATCATCATCGGCGCGCCGCTGGCCGCCTGGCTGTGGCTGCGCCTCGGGCACCGGGTCTCCACGCCGATGAAGTTCGCCGTCGGCCTGGTCCTCAACGGGCTGTCGTTCGTGCTGATGGCCGCGGCCGCCCAGGCCGCCGTCGGCGGTGACCTGGTCTCCCCGTGGTGGCTGGTGGCCGTGTACGCCATCCAGGTCGCCGGTGAGCTGGCGCTGAGCCCGGTGGGCCTGTCGGCCACCACCAAGCTCGCCCCGGTGAAGTACGCCAGCCAGATGATGGGCCTGTGGTTCCTCGCCACCGCCGTCGGCGACGCCATCGGTGGCCAGGTGGCCCGGCTGGCCGAGACGTGGCCAGAGCCTACGTACTTCCTCACCTTCGGGCTGGCGTCGGTGGTGCTCGGGCTCGGCGCGGTGATGTTCGCCCGGCACATCCGGCAGCTGATGGCCGGCATCCACTGACCGGCCCCGCCGTCACACCGCCGGGGTCGGCGGCAGCGGCAGCGGCAGCCCGGGCAGCCCGTCGATGCTGCTAGCGACGTGTTCCTTCCCGGCGAAGTACCCGCTCAGCGAGGCGTCGTCCTCGCGGGCGAAGCGCCTGCCGTGCAGGTCCCGGTCGGCGTCGTAGGTCATCAGCGGAACCGCGTAGCCGCAGGTGTCGCGGATCAGCTCGGCACGCACCAGGATGATCGCGCGCAGGCCGTGCACGCTCGTGTCGATGTCCGGGAAGAACCGGACCAGGTCCACCCAGCGGGGATCGTCGCGGAACACCGGCTCGCCGCGGCCGTGCACCCGCACGATGTTCGGCGGGCCGGAGAACGCGCACCACATCAGCGTGATCCGGCCGTTCTCCCGCAGGTGGGCGATGGTCTCCGCATTGGAGCCGGCGAAGTCCAGGTAGGCGACCGTCCGGTCGTCGACGACGGCGAAGGAGCCGCGCAACCCCTTGGGGGAGAGGTTGACCGTGCCGTCGCCGGACAGCGGCGCGGTGGCGGTGAAGAACATCGGCTGCTCCTCGATGAAGGTGCGCAGCCGACCGTCGATGCGTTCGTACGTCTTTCCCACCTCGGCATCATCGCCGCCAACGGGGTCGTGCCGCTGTCCCGTCCCAGCCTGCGGTGACGTGCCGGCGGTCACTTCCCGGGCCGGTGGCGACGCGTGCCCGAGAGATCGCGGGGACGGGTGTCAGGCGTTGTCCGGTTGGCGGGAGCTGAGCCGGGCCAGGGCGCCGGCGAGGTCGCTGACCTGGTCGGCGAGCTGCGCGGCCCGCCGCTGGGCCAGGTCCCGGTCGGCCTCGACGGAGCGCAGCCGTACCGTCAGCTCGGCCAGCCGGGCCTCGACGGACGCGGCGGCTTCCCGTGCGGCGGCCAGTTCGGCCGTCAGGCCGTCCCGCTCGGCCGTGCGGCCCGCCAGTTCCGCGCGGGCGGCGGTGGCCGTCGCGACGGCCTCCTGCCGGGCGGCCTCGGCCCGGCCCTGGGCGTCCTCCGCCTGCTGACGGGCGCGGTCGGCCTCGGCCGCGGCCGCCGCCGCCCGGGCCGCCTCGGCCCGCGCGGCCTCGGCCTCGGTCCGGGCCTGCATGGCCTCGGCGCGCAGCCGCTCGGCCCGCTCCAGGGCCTCGCCGGCCGAGCGCGTGGCCCGCTCGGCGTCACCCCGCGCGGCGTCCCGCTCGGCGGTCAGGCCGGTCAGCCGGCGCCGCTCGCCCTCCAGTTCAGAGCGGACGGTACGCAGCTCCGCGCGGGCGGCGTCGCGGTCCCGCTCGGCCTGCACCCGCAGCGCCTGCGCCGCGCCGGCCTCCCGCCGGGCCTCGTCCCGAGCCGACTCGGCCAGCTCCGCCCGGCCGGCGGCGCGGGTCGCCTCCTCGACGGTCCGGTCCGCCCGCTCGCGGGCCGCGTCCCGGTCGGCGACCGCCGTGCGGGCCTCCTGGCGGGCCCGGACCGCCGCCGCGGCCGCGTCCTCGGCCTCGCGGCGGGCCTCGTCCCGCTCGGTGTGCGCGGCCGCCACCTCGGCGGACGCCTCGGCGCGCAGCTGCGCGAGCTGCCGCTCCACCCCGGCGGGGGAGAGCTCGGCGTGCAGGGCCTCGGTGAGGGTGTCCACGATCTGGTCGAGGCGGTCGACCGCCTCCCAGGTCCGGGCGACCTGGCCGGGCAGGCCGGGGGCGTTGCGGTGACGCATCCGGGAGTTGCGCGACGCCCGCTGGCAGGCGCCGTCGTTGTCCCGGCAGTACCGGAACGGCCGGCCCGCACCGGCGCGCTGCGGCACCTCCCGTCCACAGTGGGCACAGGGGCGGGTGTCGGCGGTGGGAGTGGGCTGGGCGTCCATCGAGCGCGAAGTCTAGTGGCACCGGCGCGGGGAGCCGGTCGACGTCGCCACTAGGGTGGGCGGATGCCCGTCTCCCCGTACGTCGCCCGGATGCGCAAGCACATCGGCACCGACCTGCTCCTGCTGCCCGGGGTCAGCGCGGTGGTGCGCGATGACGCCGGGCGGGTGCTGCTGGCCCGGCGCAGCGACAACGGCCGCTGGTCGTTGCCGGCCGGCGTCATCGACTCGGGCGAACAGCCGGCGGACGCGGTGCTGCGGGAGGTCCTCGAGGAGACCGGGGTACGCGTCGAGATCGAGCGGGTCGGCGGGGTCGCCACCCACCCGGTCGTCTACCCCAACGGCGACGCCTGCGAATACCTCAACGTGTGGTTCCGCTGCCGCCCGGTCGGCGGCACCCCGACCGCGGACGGCGACGAGTCCACCGAGGTCGGCTGGTTCGACCCGGACGACCTGCCCGAGCTGGACGACTGGTCCCGGCTGCGGATCGACACCACCGTGAGTGAGGACGCCCCCACCTGGCACGCCCGGCCCGGCCAGCGGCACCCCGCGCTGGGCCGACCGGACGCGCTCTGACGCTCCACGCCAGCAGGGGCGGGCCTGATCCGTCAACGCAGGAGCGGACGGCCGCGCCGTGGCCCAGCGTCACGGGGTGACCAGCGCCGCCCGGGACCGGTCGGCGGCGATCCGTACGGCCAGACCGGCCAGCACGGTGCCCATCACCCAGCGCTGCACCCGCAGCCACAACGGCCGCCGGGCGAAGAACGCCGCGATGCCGCCGGCGGTGAGCACGATCAGCGCGTTGACGGTCAGCGCGATCACGATCTGGGTGAGCCCGAGCAGCAGGCTCTGCGCGGCGACGTGGCCGCGCGCCGGGTCGATGAACTGCGGCAGCAGCGACACGTACAGGATCGCGATCTTCGGGTTGAGCAGGTTGGTGACCAGACCCATGGTGAACAGCCGCCGCGGCCGGTCCGGCGGCAGCGGCGCCGGCGCGAACGCCGACCGGCCGCCGGGGCGCAGCGTCCGCCAGGCCAGCCACAGCAGGTACGCCGCGCCGGCCAGCTTCACCGCCGTGTACAGCGGCGGCACCAGGGCGAACACGGTGGCGATCCCGGCCACCGCGGCGGCGAGGTAGACGAGGAAGCCGACCGCCACACCGAGCAGCGAGATCAGCCCCGCCCGCCGGCCCTGGGTGACCGACCTGGACACCAGGTAGACCATGTTCGGACCGGGGGTGAGCACCAGACCCAGCGCCACCAGACCGATCCCCACCAGCGCCCCGACCGTGATCATGTAGCCTCCCACCCGTCGCTCCCTTGATCACCCTACGCGGGCCCGCCCCCGTCACACCGCCGGCCGCCGGCCCCGGCGGCCGGAGAGCTCGCCGGTCTCGTCCTCCCGCCAGGTGCGCAGCAGCAGGCTCACCCACGTCCGGTAGGGCCGCCACCCGTCGGTGATCCGGGTCAGCGTGTCGTCGTCGACCTCCTCGTCGAGGCGGTACGCGTCCCGGACGGCCTGGCGCAGCCGCTGCTCGTGCCGGGGCGCCACGTCCGGGGCGCCGGCGCCGCGCAGCAGGATCAGCTCGGCGGAGAACGGGCCGATCCCCGGCAGCGTCGACAGCTCGCGCAGCGCCTCGGACGCGGGCAGCGCCCGCAGCCGGGCCCCGTCGAGCCGACCGTCCAGCGCCGCCGCGGCCAGCCCGCACAGCCACTCCGGTTTGCGGCCGGCCAGCCCGCCCATCGTGATCAGGGTGTCGACGCCGCGCAACAGGTCGGCCGGGCCGGGAAAGGCGATGACCGGGCCGTCCGGCAACTCCACCGGGGTGCCGAGCCGCTCGGCGAGCCGGGCCTTGACGGTGGCGGCCTGGGTGATCCGGATCCGGTGGCTGATGACCGCCCAGCAGGCCGCCTCGTACGGCGACCAGAAGGTCACCGGACGCAGGCCGGGATAGCGGCCCTGCAGCCCACCGACGACCGGATCCCGCTCACCCACCTCGGCGAAGCCGGAACCGTCGACGTCGAGGGAGAGGATTCGGCGCAGCTGCGCCCGCACGGCGTCCCGGTCGGGTGGGTCGCCGGGGGAGTGGACCTGCGGGTGCACCACCCCGTCGGCGTCCTGGCGCACCCGCAGCCCCACCGGTGTCCACCGGCCGTCGAGCGGGAACGCCAACCGCAGCACGGCCGGCCCACCGCCGGCGTACCGTGCCGGGGTGAAGCCCTCCAGGAAGCGGACGCTCGCCGCCAGCGAGAACGGCCCGCGCGGGGTCAGCGTGAAACTCATCGGTGTCGAGGTCATCGCCGAAGGTCTACCACCAGCGACCGACATCCCGGCGCGGACGGGTCTCGCCAGGGCCGGGACGGCGGGCGACACTACCGGGATGTCGATCGAGTTGCGCGCCGCGCCCACGCCCACCGCGCCCGGTCTGCTGCTGCGCCCGTGGCGGGACGACGACGTGGCCGCGCTGCTGGCGGCGTACCGGGACCCGGTGCTGCGCAGCTGGACCCGGTACCCGGTCAGCACCACCGCCGACGCCCGCGCGTTCCTGCGGCGCAGCCGGCAGGGTTGGGCGGCCGGCCGCCGGTTCAGCTTCGCGGTGCTCGAGTCGTCGCCGGACGGGCAGCGGCTGGTGGCCAACGTGATCCTCAAGGACGTCACCCCCGGGCGCCCGTACGCGGAGGTGGGTTACTGGACGGCGGCCCCAGCCCGCGGGCGGGGCGTGGCGCCGCGCGCGGTCACCGCCGTCAGCGACTGGGCCTTCGCCCGCTTCGCGGCCGGCGGGCTGACCCGGCTGGAGCTGCTGCACCAGGTGGACAACCCCGCCTCCTGCCGGGTGGCGGAGAAGAGCGGGTACGTCTTCCAGGAGGTGCTGCCGGCCCGGCCACCGTTCCCCCGCGACGGGCACCGGCACGTGCGCTGGCGGTTCTAGCCGCGCCCGACTGGCACACCCTCCGGTCGTCTCCTCCGCATTCGACCAGATTGACCATGCCGGGCCACGCAGCGTGACGACCGCCGCTACCGTTGGTCGCCATCCTCGCATCGGCCTGAAGACCCCGGTCGTGTCCTGGGGCATCATGATCAGTGAAGCGGAGAACTACATCCGGGTCTCACTCTTCCTGCTCTTCTTCCCCGCCGCGTTCCTCGTCACCGCCGTGCTGAGCTTCGTCATGCTCGGCGAAGCGGTCCGCGAGGCCCTCGACCCGAAACTCCGCTGAGCCGGCCGACGACCCGGGCGATCCGCCACGCTGCCCTCACTCCTCGCCGACGGTCTCCGTCTCGTCGTCGTGCATGAACTGGACGGCGAGGTGCTCGTCCGGCTGCGGCGCCTGCTCCAGGTGGTGGTGGGGATCCCCGTCGGTGGAGAAGAGCACGTCGTCGGTCTTGGGGGTCTTCTCGCGGTTCTCGTCCGGATCTGTCACGTCCACTCCTCCCGGATGCCGCACCGACCGTGAACGGTCCTGCCTGCTCAGGTCAGCCTTCTGTCACCCACCCTAGGCGGGTCGGGCGGCCGTGGCAGGGGTTCGGCGAGGCGTCACCGGCCGGCGAGCAGGAGCACCGCCGCGACGACCAGCCCGGCCTCGACGAGGACGACGAAGACCCGGTCGCTGATCCGGCCGACGACCCGGCGGCCCACCCACGCGCCGGCGAGGGTGGCCGGCGTGAGCGCCGCGCCGAGCAGCAGAACGTCCCGCCCGATCAGGCCGGCGGCGGCGTACCCGACGGTCTTGGACAGGTGCAGGGTGAGCGCGGCGGCGGCCTCGGTGCCCACGTACGCGGCGCGGGTGAGGCCGTAGGCCAGGAAGAACGGGGCGGTCAGCGGGCCGACGGACCCCAGCAGCGCCGACCCGAGACCGGACGCCGCGCCGACGGCCACGAAGGTGCGCTCGGTGGGCCGGGACGGCCGCGCGCCGATGCGGCGCCACGCCACCACGGCGAGGAGGAACACCCCGAGCAGCCGTTTCAGGGCGGCCAGCGGGGCGTGGGCGAGCAGCAGCGCGCCGGTCACCGCGAGGGGCACCGCCCCGGCGGCGAACCGGCCGGCGAGGCGCCAGTGCAGCTCCGGGCGGTTCAGCCAGACCCGGGCGGCGTTGCTGGAGAGCTGGGTGAGGGTGAGCACCGGCACCGCGACCCGCAGCCCGAACAGCGCGGTGAAGACCGGCAGCAGCAGCACACCGCCGCCGAAGCCGGTGACCGCCGACAGCAGGGCCAGCAGGAACGCCGCCGCCGAGGCGGTCAGCAGCGTGCCCACCACCGGGGTCAGCGGTCGACCGGCGCGGCGCCCGCCGGCCCCCGCCCCGGCCCGTCGGGCGGTCCGTCGGTCTCTCCGCTCGGCGGTTCGTCGGGCGGTCCGACGGCCGGATCGGGGGCGGCCGGGCCGAGCAGGCGCAGCAGCAGGCGCGGCTCACCCGGCCAGGCGTCGAGCAGCACCTGCCGGGGCACCTGCCGGCCGGCGTAGCGCAGGGCGAGGGCGACCACGACGATGTCGTCGAGCGGGCCGATGACCGGCAGGAACTCGGGGATCAGGTCGATCGGGCTGGCCAGCCAGAGACCCGCGACGACGATGGCGATCTTGGCGCGGCGAGGCACCCGCGGGTCCCGGCGTAGCCGGCGCACCGTGGTCAGGCAGTCGGGGATGAAGGCGGCCAGGTCGCGCAGGATGCCCGGCGGGAGGCGTCGGGCGAGCAGCACCAGCAGGGCCCAGCTGGCGAGCAGACAGGCCACCGCCACGCCGAGCCCGATCAGCCAGTCGCGCACGAGGGGTCCTTTCGCCGGGTACGGGCCACGAGGAATGTACGCCGGGTCACGCCCACCCGCGCGGCACGCCGTACGGCGGGGAATGCCGCGCCGATCACACGCGCTGAATCCCGTCACGGACAGCGGATACCTTGGGTGCGGGAGGTGGCGGCGGTGACGATTGGCTGGGAGGCGGCGGTCGAGGCGCAGATCCGCGCGGCCCAGGAGCGCGGCGAGTTCGACAACCTGCCAGGGGCGGGCAAACCGATCCCCGGCCGGGGCCTGCCGTACGACGAGTCGTGGTGGATCAAGAGCTTCCTGGAGCGTGAGGCGCTCCCCAGCGACCTGCTGCTGCCGACCCCGTTGCAGCTGCGCCGCCGCGTCGAGCAGCTCCCCGACGAGGTGCGGGACCTGCCCACGGAGGAGTCGGTGCGCGCGTTCGTCGCGGACCTGAACGCGCAGATCGTGGCGTGGCTGCGTACGCCCACCGGCCCGCGGGTGGTGGTGCGCCCGGTCAACGCCGACGACACCGTACGCCGGTGGCGGGCCGACCGGGAGCGGACGGCGACCGAGCGGGCCGCGGAGGTGGCGGCTGCGCCGCCGGCCGCCGCGCCGACCACCCGGCGGCGTTGGCGTTTCCCTTGGCGGCGGCGCGGCTGAACCCCCGGCCCCGACCTGGGGGTGTCCCCGGATCGCTCAGGACACGGCCGCTCGCCAGCTCCACGCCGTGCGGCGGGGACGATCGCCGAGTGCGGCCCGACAGGTCAGCCAGAGCAGGACCTCCGCCGGCTGCCCGGCCGGCGCGTCGGGGAACAGCCGGCCCACCACCTTGGCGCTCAGGTCGGCGGGCAACCGCCAGTCGGCGCCCAGGCCGCGGGTGACGTCGTGGGTGTGCAGCAGGATCTCGGCGACGCCCATCGCGGCGAAGCCGGCCGGGTCGGTCGGCCCCCAGTGCCAGGCCCGTAACGTCGGCTCGGCGCCGTCGACGGCGCCGGCCAGCAGTTGCGCGCACGCGTGCACGACCCGCAGCACCTCCGCGGGCGCCGCGTCGGAGCGCACCCGCAGGTCGTACGGCAGGTAGCCGTCGGTGGGCTGCCCGGCAACCTGGCCGGCGTAGGCGAGCAGGTCGTGCGCCACGTGCGCGGCGGTGATCCAGCAGGACCACTCCAGGTCGCCCGCGGGGACGGACCAATCGTGCCCGGTCAGCGGAGCCAGAACCTCGGCCATCGCCGTCGCCGCGGCCCGGACGTCCGCTCCGGTCGCTGTGGTCATGCCGTCGACTCTGCCGCCAGCCGTGCGCGTCCGCCACCCGGCGGCCCGCACGCGAGCGCGAGGGCGTGAATCACTACGACCTGGGGTGCTGGTAAGAACGGCGACACTAGGCGCCAATTAGTGGATCTTCGCCGTACCGACCCGCCCAGCGCCGACAAGGGCGCCACGGTGCGTACCGCAGTCGCAACCGTACGGGCCCGTTTGGAGTCGTGATCACGTGGCTGGGAAAGGATTGGACGGGATGATGCTCGGGCTTGTAGCTTGCAGTTGACCGTGACACCGCCCGAGGAGGTGAGACCCATGAACGCTGTATCGATGTGGGTGCTCCCCCTTCCCGTCACGGTCGGGCGATTGACGTAGGTGTCGCCGGGAGCGCCTCGCCAACAAGGCACTCCCGAAAGGCAACACCTATGCACTCTCTGCAGTTCACCGCCGAGCCGTCGTCGAACGATACGGTCGAGCGCGACTTCACCGCGGGCGACGTCCCCGGACTCCCATCGCCGGCCTCCGGCGCCGATCGCGCGCCCCTCATGTTCGACGTGATCATTGCCGGGTGCGGGCCGGCTGGTGCGATGCTGGCCGCCGAACTGCGGCTGCACGATGTGCGGGTACTCGTCCTGGAGAAGGAAACCGAGCCCGTGTCGTTCGTCCGCATAGTCGGTCTGCATATTCGCAGTATCGAGCTGATGGCAATGCGCGGACTGCTGGATCGCATTCTCCAGCATGGAAGACAGCGTCCGGCCGGCGGTTTCTTCGCCGCCATCCCCAAACCCGCGCCCGAGGGCCTGGATTCCGCGTACGCCTATCTGCTGGGTATCCCGCAGCCGGTCATCGTTCACCTGCTCGAAGAACATGCGATCGAACTGGGTGCGCAGGTCCGGCGCGGTTGCGCGGTCGCCGGTTTCGAGCAGGACGACGAGGGTGTGACCGTCGAGCTGGCCGACGGGGAACAGCTGCGATCGCGCTACTTCGTCGGCTGTGACGGCGGGCGCAGTACGGTGCGTAAACTGCTCGGTGTCGGCTTCCCCGGCGAGCCCTCACGGACCGACACCCTGATGGGCGAGATGGAAGTGGGCGTGCCGCAGGAGGAGATCGCCGCCAAGGTGACCGGAATCCGCGAGACCCATCAGCGATTCTGGCTCCGGCCCTTCGGCGAAGGGGTCTATAGCGTCGTAGTCCCCGCCGCGGGAGTCAGCGACCGCGCGGAACCGCCCACCCTCGAGGATTTCAAACAACAGTTGCGCACCATCGCCGGAACCGATTTCGGCGTGCACTCCCCGCGCTGGCTGTCCCGCTTCGGGGATGCCACCCGGCTAGCCGAACGTTATCGGGTCGGGCGGGTGCTGCTGGCCGGCGATGCGGCACACATCCATCCACCCACCGGCGGACAGGGCCTCAACCTGGGCGTTCAGGACGCATTCAACCTCGGCTGGAAACTGGCCGCACAGATCCGCGGCTGGGCGCCGGAAACACTGCTGGACACCTACCAGGCCGAGCGTCATCCGGTCGCCGAGGACGTGCTGGACAACACCCGCGCCCAGATGGAACTGTCGTCCACCGAACCGGGCCCGCAGGCCGTGCGCAGGCTGCTCACCGAACTGATGGACTTCGACGAGGTGAACCGCTATCTGATCGAGAAGATCACCGCGATCGGCATCCGCTACGACTTCGGCGAAGGCCCCGACCTGCTCGGCCGCCGCCTGCGCGACATCGACGTGAAACAGGGCCACCTCTACGGTCTGCTGCATCGCGGCCGCGGCCTGCTGCTGGACCGCACCGAACGCCTGACCGTCGGCGGCTGGTCAGACCGGGTCGATTACCTCGCGGATCCCACTGCGGTACTGGATGTTCCGTGCGTCCTGCTACGCCCCGACGGCCACGTCGCCTGGATCGGCGACGATCAGCAGGACCTGGACGACCACCTCTCCCGCTGGTTCGGCAAGCCCGCCAACTGATTTCGCCTGAGCAGCGGTCATCCCGCATATACGTGGCGAGATGGCGAGCAGATCTGCGGCGCTGTCGGCCAGGAGCTGGGATGGTCGTCGACGGCGGCCGCGACCGGTAACCGTTCGGTCCTGCCCGCGCCCAGGTGGTCAGAGCAGCGGCTCCAGGTCGTCGTCTTCGTCGTCGTCCGGCTCCTCGGCATTGAGGGCCAGGGCCTCGCGCAGCCAGCCCAGTTCGTCGGGGTAGAGCGCCACGTGGTCCACCGGCGGATGGCCGCGTCGTCGTCGAGGTCGTCGTCGCCTTCATAGGTGCCGGGCAGTTTGACGGCGATCCGGACGTCGTCGCCGAGCAGCTGCGCGGCCGCGCGCAGCCGCACCACGGTGGGGTCGGTGGTGAGGCTGTGCTGCGGGTCGAGGTCGTCGAGGTCGATGCCGTGTTCGGTGTCCCTGTCGTGCTCGGCGGCCAGCCCGGCCGTGCAGACCACGGCCAGGTGCGGGTGTTGCTGGGCTGGGGTGCGGGTGCCGTCGGCGAGGTTGGCGTAGGCGTCGAACGCGGCCTGCGGGTGCAGGGTGAGCAGTTCGCCGATCTGCCACCAGTCCAGGCCGGCGGCCAAGGCGTCGCGCATGACGCTGTGGTGCAGATGCCGGGCGCCGGCGGTGAACCGCTCGGCCAGGGTGACGGCGTTCTTGAAGTCGCCGGCGCGTAGCCGCGGCCAGGCCTTCGGTGAGGGAACTGCCGTACTGCTCACGGAACGTTTCGGTGTGCACGCCGGTGCGGGTGGGGGTCATCGTGGCTGTCCCTCGCTGCTCGGGGGGGGTTGGGTGCCGGGTCATCATCGCCGCCGGCCGGATCCGCGGCGGTCGTGGCGCGCAGGGCGAGCCGGTTGGCCATGTTGAGGCGCACCTCGCCGTACGGGGAGATGTTGGTCCAGAACAGCGGGGTCAGGCCGCGCCGGTCGGCGGCCCCGAGTTCGACCAGGCCCTCGGCGAGGACATCCTGGACCATCAGGGTGTTGACGTACACCACGGCGGCCTGCAGTACCCGCAGGCACAGCACGGACAGTTCCTGCTCGTCGCGGCGCGATGCTTCGCGAGCAGGTCCCGCTCAGCAGCGACCAACGTCCAGTGCTCAACCAGGTCCCCAAGATTCAAAGAGGAACGATTCACAGCGGCAGATCATCCCGGCGACGCACCCCGGCAGAAGATCCAAAACCTAGATCAACTTTTTGGCGCCGGGTGTCTCCGTCCTTACCAACACCCCGACCTGCGTCACGCCCAACCGTGCCCGCTCGGCCATTGACGGATTACCGGTAACAGCAATCCGTCAAATCAAGCGGACAAAGCGGTCATAAGGCGGCTACATCATAATGACAGTTCTTGTGCATAAGGACTCACGCTGGTGTCATCGCCATCCCGCCGGTCAGGAGCTTCCAGCTGTCGTCCGCCAGTTGACCTGAGGCACTGCCAAGTGAGCTGAGGTATCCCGGCTTCTCTGCCAAGAAGGTTGAGGCACCCGAGGCGTCTCGGCGTGGGTCGACGAGTGTGGGGTCTTCGCGTCCTTGGGGGACCTGCAGCCTGCATGCCGGCGGCGGGCGGCCCGTCGACGGCGACTCGCAGTGGGTGCGCGGTCGTGACGGACTCGATCGCCTCGGCCAGCCGGTCAAGGAGTTGCCGCGGCTGCCTTTAACAGCTGCCGGACGCGCAGCACGCAGGTCAGCATCGGGAGGGTGAACTCGCCGTCCGCAGTCTCCGGTCTGCTCGCAAGGAAAGCGCGAGCCTGGCCTCTCGCTCCTGTTCCGGCATTCTTTGGCAGACGACACCAGCGGGGGACGTGAGAGCAGCGCGGCCTGCAACGGGTGGTGACCCGTCCCGCGTGTTATGTCCTGTTCATGCCTATCAGTCACCTGTGTCGGTTATGCTGCCGAGCATGACGACAGTGATTCCGGTGGCGCCTGCTGCGCCACCCTGACGGCCAGGCCGCGCCCGACGCTCAACCCGACGTCCGAGCAGGGCATCGGGCCGGCGAGGACGCCGAGCTGTGCCGCGCGTCCGGTCAGTGTCCGAGGCGGCAGTGGGGGACCGCTGCGGACATTGTTCTGCCCGGCCGTCTGCTGTTTCCGGCCAGCGCCACGTCGACGAAGGCTCCGACCCCGACCTGCGCGGCGTCCGCCAGGTGGGCGATCAGCAGCAGTCGACACCGGGTGTGCTCCGGCTCGCCGGGCACGTCGGCGGCCGGTGGTCGATCGCCACCAGGAATGACCGCGGCCAGCAGCGCGCGGTCCACCTCGGGTAGCCAGGCCGCGGAGCGGTCGACCTGCGCCGCCAGCAGTGGCCAGGGGTCCCGTCCCTCCGGGTCGAGTTCCTCGGCCAGCAGCGCGGCGGTGTCCCTGAGGACCTGGCGCGCCCACGGTTGGGGCAGCCGCGACAGGCGGCCGATCGCGTTCTCGAAACCGGCGCGATCAGCCTGGTCGGCCGCGCGGACCCCGGCCACCACGGCGTTCCACAGTTCCTGCTCCGCCGGTGTTGGCGGGTTCCACATCACCAGTTCCTCTCGGTCGGTTGGCTGATCAGGCCGGGCGGCCGAGGCCCTTGGCGGCACCTCGACGTCGCGGTCGCGTCGCTCTCTCCTGCCAGGGGGTGGCCGGCACGGGCCCGTAGGAGGGCGAGACCCGTGCCGGCCGCGGTGATCACCCCAATCACCGTTTCCCGCCGGCGGCGGCTCAGCCGGATCGTGTGGTTCTCCGGCCGGGCCGCGGCGGCGTGCTACCGCACCGGACCATGCCCGCAGCTGCCGTCCCCGCGGCCATGGCCAGCAGGCTGGCGGCGCCGGTGCTGATCGAGCGTGTCCGGACGAGCGCCGGATAATCCCTGTCGTGGGGCGCTCGCTGCCGTGAGTCAAGTATAGGACAAAATGAACATGTTGTGACGTGTTCAGGCCGTTTCACGAATGTTTCGCCCTTTTTTGGTCAGCGCATGGCCGTCACCTCCTGCTGCCGTCTGTCGGACTGGGCGCCGACGGCCGGACGACCTGCCGCCCGGGGTGCCCGGCCCCGGCTGATCGCTCCCGTCGGGCGGCGCCCGGGCAGGAGGCGGGGCGGGCGCCGGGCGCTGAGGTCCTCGACCCAGCCGAGCGCCAGCACCAGGCCGGTGAGGATCATCAGCGCCACCACCAGGTAGCCCAGCTGGCCGACTCGCCAGAACCCGATCAGGTCACCCGCGGCGAAGCAGACCGTGATGGCGGCGTTGTGCCAGAGGTAGATGGTCAGGGCGCGGCTGTTCAACACGGTCACCAGCCGGTCGAGCGGCCGGATCCGGGCCAGCCAGGTCATCGGCGGGTCGGCCCGCACCAGCAGCAGCACGAATCCGAGCGACCAGAACGCCTGCGCCACCGGTACGTCGTTGAGGTCGAGCCCCGCCTCCGGGTGGGTGGCGAGCCAGCCGACCGCGAGCCCCAGGCACAGGGCCACCAGGGCCAGCAGGTACGGCAGCGAGAGCCGCCGCAACCGGCCGTCACGGTGCGCGAAGCCCACGAGCCAGCAGGCGCCGAACGTGACAAGGTCGGTCAGCACCGATTCCGCCGGCCCGCTCGCCGACGGCGCCGCGGTCTGCAGCAGCACCACGCCGGCCAGCGGAGCGAGCACGGACCCCACCGGCCAGCGCCGGTACAGCGCCAGCATCGCGGGGGAGAGCAGCACTAGCCACAGGTACGTCACGAGGTACCACAACACGCCCGTGACGTCCGCCGCCCACTGGCTGCCCGGCGGCTGCACCAGCGGGATCAGCCAGCTCAGCAGCGCCGGCCAGGCCGGCCGGCTGGTCCAGCCGTGCCAGATCATCAGGGGCATCAGCACGAGGCCCAGGGCCCACAGCCCCGGCAGCAGGCGCCGGAACCGACTGCTGATCGCCCGCTTCGGCGAGCGGTCGAGCGAAGCGGCCATCAGGGAACCGCCCAGCGCGAACATCACGCCCATGGCGGGGAAGGCGAAGCTCAGCCAGGCGGCACCGAACATGTGGTAGGCGAAGACCCGGCCCAGCGCCAGCGCCCGCAGGGTGTCGAACCAGCGGTTCCGCCCCCCGCGTCCGCCCGTCGCGACGTCCCTCGGTTGTGGTGCGGCGAGGAGGTGGTCGTCCGCCACGTCGCCGGCCCGCTTGAGTTTGCGCCAGCCCAGCCGGGTTCCGGTCAGCGCGGTCACCACCGACCGGGCCAGGACCAGGTACATCAGCTGGCGGTAGGCGAACTGCTGGATCGGCAGGGCCAGCAGTGGGCGCAGCGGTTCCCGGTCGAGCCGGAAGGCCACCGCGGCGGTCAGCGTCTGCACGACCAGCATCGCCGCCCACGCGACGGCGGTCTTCTTCATGTCCAGGAAGAAGAGGCCATAGACGGCGAGCAGGTCCAGCACCGGACCGAGCAGGGGCAGCGCCACACCGAACAGGGCGAGCATGGGCAGGCCGAAGCGGCCGAACCGGCCCGAGGCGCCCCGGTCGAGCATCGCGCCCCGGTGCTTCCACATCGCCTGCATGGTGCCGTAGCTCCACCGGTAGCGCTGCCGGCACAGGTCGCTCACCGACGCGGGCGCCTCCGTCCAGGCGCAGGCGCGGTCCTGGTACACCACCCGCCATCCGGCGCGGAGGATCGCCATGGTGATGTCGGTGTCCTCGGCCAGGGTGTCGCCGCTCATCCCGCCGGCGCTGATCAGGGCGCGGCGGCGGAAGGCCCCGATCGCTCCCGGCACGGTCGGCATGCAGCCCAGCACGTCGTACAACCGGCGGTCCAGGTTGAAGCCGATGACGTATTCGATGTGCTGCCACCGGCCGAGCAGCCGCCGCCGGTTGGCCACCTTGACGTTGCCCGCCACCGCGCCGATCCGCGGGTCGGTGAACGGCTCGATCAGCCGCCGGACCGCGTCCGGCTCGAAGACGGTGTCCGCGTCGACGGTCACGATGATGTCGTGCGAGGCGTACAGGAACCCGGTGTTCAGGGCGCTCGCCTTGCCGCCGTTGAGCTTGCGGATCACGCGGACGCCGTCGAGGCCGAGCGCGTCGACGAGGTCGGCGGTGCCGTCGGTCGAACCGTCGTCGGCCACGATCACCTCGAGGTCCCGGTGGTCGCTGGCGACCAGGGAACGGACCGTGGCGACGATGCCCGCCCGTTCGTTGTACGCGGGCACCACCACCGACACCGGCGCGCTGACCACCCCCCAGGGCCAGCGGTGCACCCGCCTGCGGCGGGCGAGCCGCCGGGCGAGCAGGAGCAGCAGCAGCGTCCGGGCCAGGACGAGGATCCCGACCGCCACGAAGAGCAGGGCGAGGCCACGCAGGATCAGGTCGGCCAGCCGGATCGCCCAGATGACGGGGGCCGCCTGCCAGCGGTCCGCGGTCGAAGAGGGGGCGTTGCCGACCAGGGCGGCGGTACTCTGCTGCGCCCGGTCGATCCCGTCGCTCACCGTGGTGAAGGTGTAGCCGCGCGCCCGCATGAGCGGGATGAACCGGTCCAGCGCCGCGATGGTCTGCGACCGGTCTCCACCGGCGTCGTGCAGCAGCACCACGGCGCCCGCTCCGTCCGCCGGGGTCATGTTGCGCACGATCGCGTCCACACCGGGTCGGGCCCAGTCCTCGCTGTCGAGGTCGTTCACCACGGTCAGGTAGCCGAGCCGGGCGGCCTCCCGGATCACCGGCCAGTTCGCGTCGTCGACGGCGCTGGGCACGGACGAGTAGGGGAACCGCAGCAGGCTGGTCCGGACGCCGGCCGCGTCCACGATCGCCATCTGGGTCTGCGCGTACTCCAACCGCTGCCGCCACGGGGGCAGCAGGCTCACGTCCGGGTGGGTGAAGGTGTGCACGCCCAGTTCGTTCCCCTCGGCGACGGCCCGTCGGGCCAGGTCCCGGTGCCGGGCCACCTGTGAACCGATCACGAAGAACGTGGCCGGGGCCCGGTGCCGGCGCAGGACGTCGAGCACTCGGGGGGTCCAGACCGGGTCCGGCCCGTCGTCGAAGGTCAGGGCGATGGTCTTCGCGGGCAGCCGGTAGGAGTGGGGTTGGTCGCCCCGGGCGTCGAGCACCGGCCCGCCGTCGAGCACGGCGGTCGGGACGCTGAACTGATCCTCGGCCTCGCGTACGTGGTCCGGTCTGAACCGGGCGTTCGCGTACGCCTCCACCAGCAGCACGCACACGACCGCGGTCACCAGGGACGCGCAGACGAACCGCCCGGTCCGGAGACCGAGGAGGCCGGACCGGTGCTCGCCGGTGCGGTCGGGGGCGTGCCGGTGACGCCGGCGGTTGGTCAGGATCATCCGGTCGTCCCGGGTCCGAGGTCAGGGGTGGTCGGTGGGGTCGCGGTGGGCATCGGTCCGTCGCCGGTTCCGGCCGGCGAGGACGGGGTCGGTGAGGCGGTGGCAGGCGGCGTCGAGGCCTCGGGCGGCGGGGCCGGCCGAGCGGTCCGGATCGGTGGTGCGGTGGACGGTCGGCTGCCGGGCGAGCGGCCGTACGCGGGAACGGGCGGGTGGATCGGCGGCGCGGTCGTGGCCGGCGCACCACTCCGGAGCGGTTCCGGGGCGGCCGGGAACTGCGGGGTGTCCACGGTGTCCTGCGGTTCCGGGACGACGCGCGGAGACGGACCGTCGAGCGGCGACGGTGCCGTGACCGGTTGGTCTCCGGTCCCGTCGCCCGGGGCGCCGCCGACGGAGAGCGGACGGGGTTGCTTCGGCGCGGACGGGCCGGGGAGCAGGGCGCCCGCGGCCATGGGGAGGTAGCTCAGCGAGGCGACTGCGACCAGCATGCCCGCGCGTCGGATCCGCCGGCGACGGTTGCCGGTGACGTCGACGAACACCGGTTGACCGGGTCGGGACAGGACGATCGGCGGTGTGCGCTGTGGGCGGTCGGGCAACCTATCGAACGACATGTCAAGAGCCACCGGTCGAGGTTATGAGGAGCTTGTCCGGGTATGTCCTGATCCCAGACACAGGTGCTCCGCGAATGTTTCACCATTCGCATATCCGGAAAGATACCCCAGAGAGCACCAGACAGGACGACAAGGCGTTGAGTAATGAAACAGGATGAAGAGCGACAAGGGTTCGCCACGTCGGGATCTCAGGCGGATACCGACAGGCCGCGGCCGTGCGTCGCTCTCGCGGTGACGATCTCGGCGGCCCGATGTTCCCGCCAGCGCCGCTGGGCCTCCCGGTTGCACAGCCGGCACACCCGGCGGTAGCGCCCCGTCGCCTCGTCGATCTCCCGCTCGTGACCGTTGCGGCACCGCGGTTCCTGCCGCCGGCCCCGGCAGCTCTCCGCCCGGGTGGCCTGACGCAGGTGGGTGGGCTCGATGCAGTCCAGGCTGGCGCAGCGGTGGTCGACGTCCAGCGCCGGGTCGTAGCCGCCGACGAAGACCACGTACGCGGCGATGTGCGCCCACGCCCGGCCGGCGACCTTCTGGTGGACACCGCGGCGGGCGCCGTACCCGCGCACGATCAGGCAGCCGTCGTCGCGGCGTACCGAGCGGTCGACCAGGTGGGAGCGCAGGCTCTCCTCGGTGAAATGCCGGGACAGGCCGGGCACCCTCGACAGCATCGCGTCACTGTACGCGGCCTGCCGTCCGCCGCCCGGGTTCAGCCGCCCGCGGGGAGCCGCAGAGCGGGACCGGTCGAGTCGCGTACGACCAGGGTGTGGCCGGTGGGGCGACGGCGGGGGCGCACCGAGCGGGGTTTGAGGGCGAGGGTGAGCGCCATCCGGCCCATGTCGGTCATCGGCAGTCGTACGGTCGTCAGGCTCGGCGCGAGGTCGGCGGCCACGGACACGTCGTCGAAGCCGACGACGGAGATCCGGTCGGGCACGGGGATGCGGTGGGCTCGCAGCGTCGACAGCACCCCGATGGCCATCGCGTCGTTGAGCGCGATGATCGCGGTGGTCTCGGGGTGGTCGCGCAGGATCTGCTCGGCGGCCACCCGGCCGCCGTCGCGGGTGAAATCGCAGTGGACGACGGGGAGGCCGTCGAGGGAGAGGTCGCGCTGTCGCAGCGCGGCGGACACCCCGGCGAGCCGGTCGGCCACTGTGGTGAGTCCCGCGGTGCCCGCGGCGACCGCGATCCGCCGGTGGCCGAGCTCCAGCAGATGCGTGGCGAGCGCGCGTCCGCCGGCCTCGTTGTCCGGCATCACCGCGTCGACCCCGAGCGAGTGCCGTCCGATGACGGCGACCCGCCCCCCGAGCTTCTGGAAGGCCGACAGTTCGGTCCGCGCCTCGGCCTCGATGCGCGGGTCGTCGTAGCCGGAGCCGGCGATCAGGATGATCCCCACCCGCTGCGCGATGAGGTGCCGGAGCTGGCGGAGCTCGTAGTCGGGGTCGCGGCCGGAGTGCGAGATCTGGACGAGCAGGCCCTCCTCGGCGGCGACCTCGATGACGCCGCTGGCGATCTCCGAGAAGTACGGGTCGTCGACCTGGTGGACGATAAGGCCCACCGTGGAGCTGGCGCCGCCCGCGAGGGTGCGGGCGTAGGGGTTGGCGACGTATCCGAGTTCCCGGGAGATCTGCCGGACGCGGCGGGCGACCTCTTCGCTGACACCGTCGCGGCCGGACAGGGCTCGGGAGGCGGTGGCCAGCGACACGCCGGCACGCTCGGCCACGTCGATGAGGCGCAGCCGGGGACCGGGCTTGGGCATCCGCAACTCCCTAGGGGACATCGATCCGCACCGCGCTCTTGCCTGTGGCGCAAGGCACAGCATAGGCTACGAAAGCGCTTACGTAAGCGCTTACGTACTCGTGGTGAAGCAGCTGCTCGGCCGGCACTCGCCGACCTGACCTCGGCCGTCCGCCGGTGTGGACAGCCATCCGTCCTGTCCAGACGTGATCCCAACTCCAGCGGCACGAACCCGGTTCGCACGCCGCACGCCAGCGCTTCCGAAAGTGCCCGCCACCGCGCACCGACGAAGGGAACACCTCCCATGAGAAGACCGAGACGGCTCGCCGTCGCCACCGCCGCCCTGCTGGCGGCCGGCCTGACGGCGGCCGCCGGGGCGAGTCCCGCCCAGGCGGACCGGGACCGCCCGCACGACGTCCACCCGGCCCTGCGCTCGCACCTGGTCGCCTTCTACGACTTCGACCACCCCGTGGAGGGCGACGTCGCGCTCGAGCGCGACCAGGGCCGCTCCGGCACCGAGATCGAGCTGATCAACGGTGGCTCGGCGATGCGGGTGCCCGACCAGGCGTACAAGGGCAGCGGCAACGCGTTGCAGACCCGGCAGGTCAACCCCGAGGTGACCGGCAACGACGACTGGAAGGCCGGGACCTGGTCGGCCAGCGGCGTACGGACGCTGCGCGCGTTCAGCGGCGCCGAGGGTACGACCGTGATGGGCTGGTTCAAGCGGGAGATGGACGGCCCGGCGCTCAACTCCACCACCGCCAACCCCACCGACCGGTTCAACGCCATCGGGTTGGCCGGCGTGCTGACCGGCGACTCCGACGGCCACGGCGTGCGGGCCCTGCTCGAGCTCATCGACGTCAACGGCGAGCTGCGACTGGTCGCCCTCGGCCGGCGCCTCGACGGCGGCAACTCGCAGACGTTCGCCGCGAGCGAGGACTGGCGGACCCTGCTGCCCAAGGGCGAGTGGGTGCACCTCGCCGCCACGTACGACTTCACCACCGGCACCATGGCGCTCTACCGCAACGGTGAGCCGGTCGACGGCTTCTACACGCGCAACGACGACCCGTGGCAGGTGTCGGGGCCCGGCCCGCACGTCACCACCGCCTCCGACCCCCGCGGCATCAAGATCGGCGGGAGCTTCCCGCAGAACACGCTGGAGCGGAACCCGTGCGACTGCCGCATGGACGCCCTCATGTTCCTCGACAGCGTGATCCCGGCGGGCGACATCGCCAAGCAGTACCGCTACATGGCCCGCTGACCATCCTCGGCACCGTCCCACCGAGAAGGAGAACCCGCGTGTTCATTCGCGCTGGCAGCACCGGCAGGCTCCGTAGAGCCGCGCTGACGGCCGGAGTCACTGCCGCCACCCTCGTCCTGTCCACCCTGGTCGCGGCGCCCGCCCGGGCCGCCGGGGCGATCTACGACCCGATTCCCGAGATGCCGACCCAGTCCCGGCTGGGCCTGGTCCTGCAGGAGTACGCCAGCTTCCCGCAGTCGTCGCCCAACCCGGCCCCGGTCGACCAGCGGCTGATGCGGAAGGCCCGGATCAACACCATCACCGAGCTGCCTGACGGCTCCGGTCGCCGTGCGGTACCGGACCTCAACGGCAACCTCTACCTCGTCGAGAACGGCGTGCCGCACGTCTACCTGGACGTGGCCGCGACGTTCGCGCCGCAGTTCTTCTCCGGCCGCGGTCTCGGCCAAGGCTTCGGGTACGTCGCGTTCCACCCGGACTTCGGCCGCAACGGCCGGTTCTACACCATCCACACCGAGCAGGCGTCCCTCGCCACGAGGACCCCGGACTACGCCCAGCCGAACACCATCTACCAGGGCGTCATCACCGAATGGACGGCGATCGACCCGGCCGCGGACACCTTCTCCGGCACTCACCGGGAAGTCCTGCGCATCGGGTTCGGCGGCCAGATCCACGGCATCCAGGAGATCAACTTCGACCCGACCGCGAAGCCGCACGAGAGCGACTACGGGCTGCTGTACCTGGCGGTCGGCGACGGCGGGCAGGGCGCGCGCAACACCGACCCGCAGAACATGGGCATGCCGCACGGCAAGCTGCTGCGTATCGACCCGCAGGGCAGCAACTCGCCCAACGGCCGGTACGGCATCCCGGCGGCCAACCCGTTCGTGGGGCAGGCCGGCGCGCTCGGCGAGATCTACGCCGTCGGCTTCCGCGACCCGCACCGGTTCAGCTGGGACCGGGCCACCGGCCGGATGTACCTGGGCCACATCGGCGAGCACGCCGTCGAGTCGATCTACGAGGTCCGGGCCGGCGACAACTTCGGCTGGAGCGAGCGTGAGGGCTCGTTCGTCTTCGACAAGACGGCCACGAACCCCTGCGACAAGCTCTACCCGCTGCCCGCCGACGACGAGAAGTACGGCTACACCTACCCGGTGGCCGCGTACGACCACGATCCCGCGCCCGGGTGGAACTGCACCTCGGACGTCGGTGTCGCGGTGGCCGGCGGGTTCGTCTACCGCGGGCACGAGCTGCCGGCCCTGCAGGGCAAGTACGTCTTCGGTGACCTCGTCGACGGCCGCATCCTCTACACCGAGGCGCACGAGATGCGCCGCGGTCAGGGGCTCGCCACGATCCACCGGCTGGCCCTGTTCACCGCGGCGGGTGCGCCGGTCCGGATGCAGGACCTCTCCGCGCCTGGCGCGCCGGGCGACCCCAACCGGGTCGACCTGCGCTTCGGCACCGACGCGGCGGGCGAGCTCTACATCCTCGCCAAGGCCAACGGGAAGATCTGGAAGGTGGTCGGCACCAGGACGGTGGCGGACGGCGACGTCGGCGACACCAAGCTGGTCCAGACCGGCGGTGCGGAGAACTGGGCGCCGGTGACGCCGTCGAAGTGGCAGTTCGACGGCGACGAGGTGATCCTCGCCGAGGCCGGTGCCAGCCGGCCGGGTCCGCGCCGGCCGTTCGAGTACGCCGTGCTGACCGCCGGGCCGGTCTGGTCGTCGGTCGAGATCGAGGCCCGGGTCCGGCTCGACACGCCGGTGGAGGTCACCAACCGGGACGTGATCATCGTCTTCGGTTGGCAGTCGGACACGCAGTTCTACTACGCCCACCTGTCGACCGACAACACGATCTACCCGCACAACGGCATCTTCAAGGTGAACAACGCCGACCGGGAACGCATCGAGGTCCAGTGGAACGGGCGGTCGCGCGGGGCGAACCCGGCGATCATCGACGCCGACTGGCACAAGGTGCGGGTCGTGCACCTGCCGGCCACCGGGGAGATCGCGGTGTACGTCGACGGGAGCAACGATCCGCTGATGACCGCGAAGGACACCACGTTCGGCTCTGGTCGGGTGGGCTTCGGCTCCTTCGACAACGTCGGCCGTACCCGTCTCTTCACCGTGACGGGCTCGCCGGCCTGACGAACGAACACCGCGGGGGCGGCGGCAACCTCGCCGTCGCCCCTGCCGCGTCTCGGGAGCCGTTGCTCTGTACCCTGAGCTGCGAGGGCCCGAGCGCTCAGCCCAACGACCTTGTGCGTTCACCCGGGGTGGCAGGGAGTGCCCGCGGTGACCTACGCCGTCCGCCCCCCGTCGGCCTGGGCCAGTCCACAGCTCGAGCACACATATCCCCGTTTGCGACCACGCCGTCCGCCGGACCGACCTCGGTTGGCGCCGGCCGCCCGCATCGGCATCTGCTGGGGAGAACACACGTGCCCATCAAGAGCGCTAAGCAGTCCGCCCGGACCGATCAGCGACAAACCCTGCGCCCGAGCCTGATCGACCAGCTCCTGCGCAATCCGCACGTCCAGCCTCGTCGGAGCCCGATCTCCCACAGCCGCCATGTCCTCGGCAGGAGTGTCGTTCTTCGTCAACGACGATCCTTCCCGGCTGGAGCAACCGCTCCAGTCTCCCGGACCACCGCCTCACCCACGATCTTTCTGACGGACCCCCTTGACTTCCATAGGATCAGTGAGCATCGGGAAGCTCAGGTGGCGGGATGAATTATGCGTCTTTGCGCGAACTGTCGCGGCCTCGGCTGCTGTCCGGCTTAAGCAACTCTTTCGCCTGGGGCGCACCCTCGATGTGGAAGCTCCGACTTGCTCGCTATTGGCGTTTGGGAGGGTGGGTGCGTGCGTGGCGCGGGCGATGCCGTCGGAGAGCGGCCCGCATGGTATCGATGCAGGCTCCTCGGGCGGCGTCTATTTGGTCTCGTGGGTAACGGACCGGCAGGTTCATCTCGGCGTCGGTGATGAGCAGGGGCTGCTGCCACGCCTGCTGCATCTGGCGCCCGGCTTGGATCTTGGCAGCGCGAACGAGCGTGGCGTAGCTGGCGGCAACCTCGGGGCGCTTCGATCTGCAGGAGTGCTTGGTGGTACGCGAGTCTGGATTGGATCTTGAGGTGCGTCGCTCGGCGGCGTCATCGTCGGCCGTCGGCGACCTTTCCCGGGTATGTTCTCGGGCGAATCAAGAAAAGCCCCGTAGCCCGTCGCCCCGCGCGCCCGTGGCTGCGGGGCTTCTGGCGCCCGCCAGACCTAACGCGCCCCACCGACACTCCCCAGCGTCGCGACACGAGGTCCCGTCGCAGATCGCCCACACAGGAACGAGCGACGTTGCGCTTTGCATTGACAAAACACGTCTGCCCAGCCGTGCGCCTGAACTCGGGGTGCGACCTCATCAACTGCTCGTACTGACGGTGCCCGGGTACTGGTCAGCTGAGCCCGAAGAGATGCGTGTCGCTGCCCTTCGGGCGGCCGTAGATGTCGTGCGGCGTGAAGCCGAGCGTCACGTGCAGCGTGGCCGGCGGCAGGCCGGTCTCCGCACGCAGCGCCTGGATCGCGGGTGAGTCGGCGATGATGTAGTACGTGACAGCGGTGTCCGTGCGCAGCGATCCGATGCCGTACAGGTGCAGCGAGGCCAGTCCGGGGCGTCGCACCATCCGCGCCCAAGCCGCCGTGACGTCGACGCGCAGATCTGGCGGCGAGACTGCGGTGACGTGGTACGTGGCAGGGCCGTCGCGCCGGGCCTTGCAGGCCGTCAACTCCGCGAGCCTGTCGGCGCCGACCTGGCGCCTCAGCGCCTCGAGGTACCGGGCAACAACCGAACCGGGTACCGCAGCGCCGACGTACCTCAGGCCGTCCAGGTCAGCGAGGTTGGCCAGTCGGACATCGACCGTCACTGTCGGTGCCGGGCTCGCGGGTACGGGGTGGGTCATGGCACACCTCGGGTCGGCAGGCCGACACCATATCGCAGCATGGTCGGCTCGGCTACGCCGATGCCATCGGGATGGATTTGGCGTTCGCGACCGAGACGGCGCCGGGCGGTACCCACGAGGACCACCTGCCGTGTTTGTGGGGTTTGCGATCGACCTCGACGGGTCACCCAATTAGGACAAACGAGCCCGCCCTGAGGTCTACGCCGGTCGGACGCCAACTTCGATGTTTGCTGAGGTGCTCTGTTAGGAAGCGGACTACGTTGGACTCTCCTGCTTGCGACAGCTTCGAGGTAGGGCTTGCGTTAGGCAATGCGTGGATCCAGCTTGGAGGAGGACGGGTGGTCACCCGGCGGCGAGCCGGTCGGCCAGTACTGCACCAGCCTCGGTCAACCACCGCGCCAGGTCTCGAAGCGCCGCGTCGACCCCGCCGGCGAGCTCCACCAGCGACACCGCCGCCGACACCGGCCCCGGTCACCTGGCCGGCGAGCGAGTCGGGCGCGACGAGGACGCGCATCAGTCCGCGAGGACGAGCTGGAGGTACCGGTCCTTCATCGTGGCCAGCACCTGGTCCGGGTCGGTGGCCCACACCTCGGCGTTGAAGATCTCCACCTCGGTGTCGCCGCGGTAGCCGGCCTCGGCGACCGCGCGGGTGAACGGCGGGAAGTCGATGTGCCCGTCGCCCATCATGCCGCGGCCGAGCAGCACGTCGGCCGGGAGCGGGGTGAGGAAGTCGCACACCTGGTAGCTGGCGATCCGCTCGCCCGCCCGCGCGATCTGCCGCCACACGTCGGGGTCCCACCAGATGTGGAACGTGTCGACGACGATCCCGACCTGGTCGACCGGGAACTGCTCGGCGAGGTCGAGCGCCTGCCCCAGGGTCGACAGGACCGCCCGGTCGGCGCAGTACATGGGGTGCAGCGGTTCCAGGGCCAGCCGTACGCCGTGCTCCCCGGCGTACGGGGCCAGCTCGGCCAGCGCGTCGGCGACCCGCTGACGGGCGCCGCGCAGGTCGCGGGAGCCGGCCGGCAGGCCGCCGACCACCATGACGAGGCAGTCCGTGCCCAGGCCGGCCGCCTCGTCGACGGCGCGCCGGTTGTCGTCCAACGCCGCGCGGCCGGCCTGGCCGGTGGCGGTGAGGAACCCGCCGCGGCACAGCGAGGACACCCGCATCCCGGCGTCGGCGACGATCTTCGCGGCCCGGGCGACGCCGATCTCGGCCACCGGTTCGCGCCACAGCCCGATCGCCGGGATGCCGGCGCGGACGCAGCCCTCGACGGCCTCGCGTACCGACCACGACTTCGTGGTGCGCTGGTTGAGCGAGAGGTGCGCCAGGCGGGGGTCGACCGCCGGCGGCGCGGCGGTCACGCGGTCACCCCGGCGACCGACAGGTACCGGCGCATCCGCTCGACCGCCAGGTCGGGGTCGAGCAGCAGGCCGGCGGCGTCGGCGAGGCGGAACGCCTGCACCAGGTGCGGCATGCTGCGGCCGCTGTGCAGCCCGCCGACCATGGTGAACCCGGGCTGGAAGCCGTTGAGCCAGGACAGGAACGCGATGCCGGTCTTGTAGTACTGCGTCGGCGGGGCGAAGACGTGCCGCGACAGCGGCACGGTGGGGTCCAGGATCTCCCGGAAGCCCGTCCGGTCGCCGGCGTCGAGGCGGTGCAGCGCCGCCGACGCGGCCGGGGCGATGGCCGCGAAGGCGCCGAGCAGCGCATGGCTGAAGCGCCGGTCGTCGCCCGCGATCAGCTCCGGGTAGTGGTAGTCGTCGCCGGTGTAGACGCGGACGGTGGCCGGCAGCAGCTCGCGAAGCCGGACCTCGCGGTCGGCGTCGAGCAGCGACACCTTGACGCCGTCGACGACGTCGGCGTGGGCCTGCACCAGCGACACGAACGTCTTCGTCGCCGCGTCGAGGTCGGCCGAGCCCCAGTAGCCGGCGAGCGCCGGGTCGAACATGTCGCCGAGCCAGTGCAGCACCACGGGCGCCGTGGTCTGCGACAGCACCTGATCGTAGACGCGCAGGTAGTCGTCCGCGCCGGTGGCCAGGGCGGCGAGCTGCCGGCTGGCCATGACGACCGCGGTCGCGCCGCACTCCTGCACGAAGGCGACCTGCTCGGTGTACGCGGCGACCACCTCTTCCAGGCTGCGCGGCACGCCGGTCAGCTGGTCGGTGGCCGCCCCGGCGACGATCCGCCCGCCGCACGCGGCGGCCTCGGCGGCGCTGCGCCGGATCAGCTCCCGGGTGGCCGCCCAGTCGAGCCCCATCCCGCGCTGCGCGGTGTCCATCGCCTCGGCGACGCCGAGCCCCCACGACCAGAGGTTGCGCCGTACGCCGAGGGTGGCGTCCCAGTCCAGCCGGGCGGGCCGGCCGGGGGCGTTGTCGGCGTACGGGTCGGCGACGACGTGCGCGGCCGCGTACGCGATCCGGCTGCTCGCCGGCGCCGCGGGCCGCTGCCAACCGGCGGGCTCGCGCAGCGTCAGCCGCTCGGTGGCGCCGTCCACGCCGGGCAGGGAGATGCCGGCGGTCACAGGCCGATCTCCTCGATCTCGACCCGCCGTCCCTCCCGGGCCGAGCGGAGGCCGGCCTCGGCGAGCTGCACACCGCGGACGCCGGCGAGGAAGTCCCACGGGAACGGCTCGTCCTCGACGACGTGCCGCAGGAACGCCTCCCACTGCACCTTGAAGCCGTTGTCGAAGTCCTCGTTGTCGGGGACGGTCTGCCACTGGGACCGGAAGTCCTCGGTGGCCGGCAGGTCCGGGTTCCACACCGGCATCGGCGTGGCGCCGCGGTGCTGGATGCGGCAGTCGCGCAGGCCGGCGACCGCGCTGCCGTGGGTGCCGTCGACCTGGAACTCGACCAGCTCGTCCCGGTACACCCGCACCGCCCAGGAGGAGTTGATCTGCGCGGTGATGCCACCGGCCAGCTCGAAGATGCCGTACGCGGCGTCGTCGGCGGTCGCCCGGTAGGTCTGGCCGTTCTCGTCGACGCGCTCGGGGATGTGGGTGGCGATGTGCGCGGTCACGGCGGTCACCGGGGCGAAGATCTGCTCCAGCACGTAGTGCCAGTGCGGGAACATGTCGACGACGATGCCGCCGCCGTCCTCGGTCCGGTAGTTCCAGCTCGGCCGCTGGGCGGTCTGCCAGTCACCCTCGAACACCCAGTAGCCGAACTCGCCGCGTACCGACAGGATCCGGCCGAAGAACCCGCTGTCCACCAGCCGCTTGAGCTTGCGCAGCCCGGGGAGGAACAGCTTGTCCTGCACGACGCCGTTCTTGACGCCCTTCGCGGCGGCGAGCCGGGCGAGTTCCAGCGAACCGGTCAGCCCTTCGGCGAGGGGCTTCTCGGTGTAGATGTGCTTGCCGGCCTCGATGGCCGCCCGGATGGCCTTCTCCCGCTGCCCGGTGACCTGGGCGTCGAAGTAGATCTGGTGGGACTCGTCGGCGAGCGCGGCGTCCAGGTCCGTCGTGTACGAGGTCAGCCCGTGCCGGGCGGCGATCTCGGCGAGCCGGGCTTCGTTGCGGCCCACCAGGGTCAGCTCGGGCCAGATGCGGCTGCCGTCGCGGGCGGGCAGGCCGCCCTGCTCGCGGATGGCGAGCAGGGACCGGACGAGGTGCTGCCGGTATCCCATCCGTCCGGTCACGCCGTTGAGGATGATCCCGATAGACGTGCGCTCCACGTGTGTGTCCTTCCAGGTCCGGTGGTTATTCGGCGGTCGTCGTCGCTCCGAGCAGGTCCCGGATGCGGCCCGTGGCGCGGGCGAACTCCGGCGCGGCCATGGTCTGCCCGTAGTCCCGCTCGACCGGCAGGTCGACGTTGATGACCTCGGCGACGGTGCCGGGGCGAGGGGTCATGACGATCACCCGGTCGGCCAGGTAGACGGCCTCCGCGATGGAGTGGGTGACCAGCAGCACGGTCGTGCCGGTCTCCCGCCAGATCCGGCGCAGCTCGACGTTCATCTGCTCGCGGGTGAGCGCGTCGAGCGCGCCGAACGGCTCGTCCATGAGCAGCACCGGGGGGCGGTGCAGCAGCGCGCGGCACAGGGCCACCCGCTGCTGCATCCCCCCGGACAGCTCGTTCGGGTACGCGTCCTCGAAGCCGGTCAGGCCGGTCATCGCGATCAGTTCCTCGACGCGCTGTCGTGCCTGGGTCTTCGGCATCCGGCGCATCTCGGCCTGGATCAGGATGTTGCGCCGCGCCGTGCGCCACTCCAGCAGGGCGGCCCGCTGGAAGACGTACCCGATGTCGCGCCGCGGCCCCCGGACCTCCTCACCGTGCAGCCGCACCTGGCCGGACGAGGGCCGCAGCAGGCCGGACACCAGCTTCAGCAGGGTCGACTTGCCGCAGCCGGAGGCGCCGACGATCGAGACGAACTCGCCCGGTTCGATGCGCAGCGAGACGTCGGTGAGCGCCGTGACGTCCTTCTTCTTGGTGTGGAAGCGGACGGCGACCTGATCGATGTCGACCGCGGCGCCGGTCGCCGTGGCGTCCGTGGGCCGCTGCGTGGCGGTGTTTCCGACCGTCATCGAGGTCATCCCTTCGGCGCGAAGCTCGCGTCCCAGTAGGTCGCCGGCGACTCCGCCTTGGTGATGACACCGGCGTCGGCGAAGACGCCGATGGTCTTGTTCCAGTCGGACTCGTCGTTGACGCCCGGGGCCTGGCCCTTGGTGGCGTCGGTGTGCAGCAGCTGGAGCGTGGCGTTGAACTGGTCGGTGAGGACCTTCGTCGAGGGAAGCTGCTGCGAGGCGCCCCGCATGGCCTCCACCGCGCCGCTCGGGTTGCCCTGGGCGACGGACCAGGCCTCGCTGCTGGCCGCGACCATCCGCTTGACCAGGTCCTTCTTGCCGTTGATCGTGTCGCCGGAGGCGAGCAGGCCGTTGCTGTAGAAGGTCAGGCCGTGCTCGGCGAACTTGAGGTAGGAGACCGGCTTGCCGGCCTTCTCCTGCATCGTCGGCCCCTGGTCGGTGGCGAAGCCGAGCAGCGCGTCGGTCTTGCCCGACATGACGGCGGCCATCTTCCCGGCGGGGTCGGTGTTCTGCAGGGTGACGTCGGTCGGGCTCATGCCGTTGGCCTTGAGGAAGGCCGGGAAGGTCTTGCTCAGCGCGTCGCCGGCGGTGGATGCGATGGTCTTGCCCTTGAGGTCGGCGGGCGAGCTGATGTTCTTGTCGCTGAAGAACTGCACCGACGACGGGGTCGTCTGGAGGAACACCCCGACGCTCTTGACGTTCATCCCCTGGCTCACGGCGGACAGCAGTGCGGGCGTGTCGGCCCAGCCGAAGTCGGTCTGACCGGCGGCGGTGGCCTGGACGGTCTTCTGCGAGCCCTGGCCGGCCTGGATGGTCAGGTCGATGCCGTGCTTGGCGAAGATGCCCTGCTTCTTGCCGAAGTAGAACGGCGCGTGTTCGCCGTAGGGGTACCAGTTGAGAGTCAGGGTGACCTTGTCGAGGCCCTGAGCGTTCTTGGCCTGCTCGCCCGAGTCCGAGCCGCAGCCGGCGGCGACCAGCAACAGCGCCGGCATGAGCGCGGTGGCGAGGGTGCGCAACTTCATGCGAGGTTTCTCCTATTCAGAGCGACGTCGTAACGGCGTCGGTACGGCGGCTTGCGTGCCAGGGAAGGACGAAGTACTCGAGCAGTTCCACGACCACGAACAGGACCACGCCGAGCAGCGACATGATGAGCAGCCCGGCGAAGAGCATGGGGGTGTCGAGGTTGCCGTTGGCCTGGAGGATGACGTAGCCGAGGCCCTCGTTGGCGCCGACGAACTCGCCCACCACCGCGCCGGTGACGGCCATCGTCGCGGCGACCTTGAGGCCGGCGAACAGGTGCGGCAGCGCGGCGGGGAACCGGATCTTCCGGAAGGTCTGGGCGGGACCCGCGCCCATCGTGGCCGACAGTTGCAGCATCTCGGGGTCGATCGACTTCAGGCCGGTGACCGTCGAGATGACGATGGGGAAGAAGGCCATCAGGACCGCGACGACGATCTTCGGCGTGAGCCCGAAGCCCAGCCAGACGATGAACAGCGGCGCGATGGCGATCTTCGGAATGACCTGCGCGAACAGCAGAAGGGGGTAGAGACTCTTCTCGATCGTGGGGGAGTACACCATGACGACGGCGGACAGCACACCGACCGCGATCGCGATCGCGAAGCCCAGCACCGTCTCGTAGCTGGTGATCCAGGTGTGGTGCGCGAAGTAGCCCGACTGGGCCAGGACGACGTCCAGCGTCCTGCCGGGCGAGGGAACCAGGTACGGCTTGACGAGGTTCGCGGCGGTCACCGCCCACCAGACGACGAAGATCGCCACGAGGACGGCGGCCGGGCGCCAGGTCTTGCGGACGAACCGGGCCACGGCCGTCCCCGCCCCGGCCGGGCGGCGCGCGGTCGACGTGGGACCGCTGGGGGAAGCCGGCCGCTCCCGGTGCTCGATGGTGCTCTGCGCGGCCATGACCCTCCGTTCTCCCTGGCTGGCCGGCGATCCCGGGTTCACAGCCGCTGGGTAGGCGCGTGCCGTCGGCGAGCCGGGGAGGGGGGTCCGCCCGGCTCTGAATGCGCTTTCAGTAAGCGCTTTCAGGCTGCTACGGTAACCACGCCGAAATAATCCGGTCAAGAACTTCCGCAGGGGAGACTCGATGCAGCCACGGACGCACGTGACGTTGGAGGACGTGGCCAGAGCCGCCGACGTCTCGCTCGCCACGGCCTCCCGGGCACTCAACGGCACCCGGGTGACCCCGCACCTGCGCGACCGGGTGCTGGCGGCGGCCGAGCAGCTGGCGTACACGCCGAACGCGCACGCCCGGGCCCTCGCCGGCGCCTCCCACCGCACCGTCGGCGTCATCTGCCACGACGTCAGCGACCCCTACTTCGCCGCCGTGGCCGGCGGGGTCATGCGGGTCGCCGGGGACAACGACCTGCTGGTGATGCTGGCCAGCACGTTCCGCGACCCGGAACGCGAGATCGCATACGTGTCGATGCTGCGCGCCGAGCGGGCCCCCGCCATCCTGCTCATCGGTTCCGGCTTCGAGGACCCCCGGTGGGAACGGGCCCTCGAAGCCGAGCTGAAGCCCTACCTCGACGGCGGAGGCCGCGTCGCGGTGGTCAGCAGGCACCGCAGCCTGCGCGTCGACAGCGTCCTGCCGGAGAACCGGGCCGGGGCCGCCGCCATGGCCCGCGCGCTGCTCGAACTGGGACACCGCCGGTTCGCGGTCCTCACCGGCCCCCCGATGCTGACCACGGTCGCCGACCGGCTCGGCGGATTCCGCGACGAGCTCAAGAAGGCCGGCGTGACCCTGGCCGCCACCGACATCGTCGAGGGCCCCTTCACCCGCGACGGCGGCTACGGCGCGATGAGCGAGCTGCTGGCCCGCGGGCTGGAGGCCACCTGCGTGTTCGCGCTGACCGACGTGATGGCCATCGGCGCCTGCGCCGCCCTGCGCGACCACGGCCTGTCCGTGCCGAACGACGTGTCCGTCGCCGGTTTCGACGACATCCCCGCCGTCCGCGACCTCACGCCGCCGCTGACCACGGTGGCGCTGCCGCTGCAGCAGCTCGGCGAGAAGGCGATGGAACTCGCGCTCACCGAGAACACCGGGCGGCGCCGCCGGATCCACCGGATGGGCGGCGAGGTGGTCATCCGAGCCAGCACCGCGAAGCTCACCTGACGACGACCTCCGCACCGAAAGGCGGCTCCGTGACCCTTCCCGCCACCGCGCTGGCCGGACTGACGATCGACTCCGTCGAGACGTACGCCGTCGCCCTGCCCACCGTGCGCTCCTTCGGCGTGTCCGGCGGGTCGGTCGCGGTCGCCGGCACCCCCAGCATCCGCGTCCTGGTGAAGGTCAGCGCCGACGGCGTCACCGGCTGGGGTGAGGCGACACCCATCCCGGCCTGGACCTACGAGACCGCGGAATCCATCGTCACCACCATCGACCGTTACCTGGCGCCGGCGGTCCTCGGCCGCTCCTGCTGGGACCTCGACGGGGTGACCACCGCCTTCGACCGGGCCGTCAACCGCGGCTTCACCATCGGGGCGCCCCTGGCCAAGTGCGCCGTCGACGTCGCGCTGCACGACCTGCTCGGCCGGGCGCTCGGCGTGCCGGTCGGGATGCTGTGGGGCCAGCGCCGCCGGGAGACCATCGCGTTGGGCTGGATCGTCTCCGGGCAGACCGCCGGTGAGGTCGCCGACTGCGTGGCGGAGGGACGCGCCCTCGGATACCGGGCCTTCAAGGTGAAGGTCGGGCTGCACACCGAGGCCGAGGACGTGGCCGTGGTGCGCGCGGTCCGGGCCGCCGCGCCGGACGCCGCGCTGTGGGTGGACGCCAACCAGGGGTACACCGTCGACGCCGCCCTGCGGGTGGCCCGCCGCCTGGCCGACCTGGACGTCACCACGTTCGAGCAGCCGTTGCCCGCCAACGACATCGCCGGGCTGCGGCGGCTGCGGGACGCGTCGCCCGTGCCGGTGGCGCTCGACGAGAGCCTGCGCCATCCCAGCGACCTGGCCACCTTCGTCAAGCTGGACGCGGTGGACGTGGCCATCGCGAAGGTGCAGCGCAGCGGCGGCCTGACCCTGTCGCGCCGGCTCTGCGCGCTCGCCGAGGACAGCGGGGTACGGCTGATGGGATCCGGGCTCACCGACTCCGACCTCGGCCTCGCCGCCTCGCTGCACCTGTTCTCGGCGTACGGCATCGACACGCCCGTGGACCTCAACGGACGCCAGTTCGTGACCTCGTCGTACGCCACCGGCGCGACCGTCGAGGTCGGCGACGGGGTCGCCCGGGTACCGACCGGCCCCGGACTCGGCGTGGACGTCGACGAGTCGGTGGTGCGGGACCTCGCCGTGGACGTGCTGAACAGGTAGCCGGCCGGTCAGCCGCGTGCGGCCCCGAGACCGAGCAGGACGGCGAGGCCGAGGGCGCTGCGCGGGGCGTACGGCACCCGCCACAGCCCACCGTGCGCCGCGGCGTACGCCTCGTCCTGCCACGGGTGGGCGTGCGCCGGGCCGCCGCCGGTGCGCAGGTCGTGCACCAGCAGCGCGGCCATCAGCGTGTTGCTGGTGGCGGGTTCGAACACCTCGTTGGTCACGCAGGTCGAGCCACTCGGGGGTGGCCAGGACGGCGCGTACCGCTTCGGCGCAGGACGGTTCGACGACGCCGGCGGTGACCCAGGCGTCGAGCCGGCGGCGCAGGTCGTCGCCGCGCAGCCGCTGCCCCCGGTAGGGCAGGGAGAGTTCCCGCTCGGCCGCGCCGGTGCCGGTGACGGTGGCCGTGTGCAACGCCGGCCCCGCGGGGGCGGTGAAGACCTCGTCCAGCGCGGTCTCCGGGCCGTCGTCCGGGACCACCCGCATCCGGGCGTGCAGGGAGGCGAGCCCGTCGCGGGCGACGGTCACCGCCGCCTCGCGGGAGAGCAGCCCCGCCTCGACCAGGCGGCGGAAGTGTCCGAGGTAGCCGTGCCGCCAGTTGGTCTCGTGTTCGGCCGACCGCGCGCCGACCGGGTCGACGGCGCGCAGGGCGTCGGCGACGACGGCGCGGCCGAGCGCGGACGTGCTGCGCGTGCCGTCGGCCATGGGGAACACCACCCCGGTCGTACGTTCCACGGCCACTGCTCTCCTCGTCCGGCGCCCGGCGCGGACGTCGGCTGCCACTCTGCCGCATCCGGTCGTGGTGTGCACCGTGGCATCCCGCCGCGGCTCCCCGACGGCGCCGTCGTCGACCGGTAACCTGCCCGCCGGCCGGCCGGTCACCCGGTCGACGTGGTCGCGCCGGTCGCGTCGTCGCCGGCGAGGCGGGCGTGCAGGTGCATGTCGTGCCAACCGTCGACGTGGTACCCCTCGCCGCGTTTCGTGCCTTCCGCGGCGAAGCCGGCGCGCTGCGCCACCCGGCACGACGGAGGGTTGGCCGTCGAGTGGCTCAGCTCCAAACGGTGCAGCCGCAGCGTCCCGAAGCACCATTCGGCGAGCGCGGCCAGCGTCCGCGGGGCGACGCGCCGGCCGCGCGCGCCCGGCAGCACCCAGTACGACACCTCCGCCAGGCCCTCGGCGAGGACGACCCGGCGCAGGCTGAGCTGCCCGACCACCCGGTCGGCGTCGACGATCGCCCAACCCGCGCCGGTCTCGCCGCGCCACCGGCCCGGCCAGGCGGCTATCCAGTCCGCCGCCTCGCCGTCGGTCATCGATCGGCAGTGCCAGCGCTGGATGGCCGGGTCGGCGTAACCGGCCACCACGGTGGGGCGGTCCGCCGGTTGCCAGGGCCGCAGCAGCAGGCCCTCGGCGGCGATCCGGGGTTGCGGCGACGCGGCCATCCACCCGGGCGGCACGGCGGGTCCGACGAGCAGCGGCACGGGCCGACTCTAGGCTGCCGTCGGCGCCGCCCGGGACCCGCCTGCCGCGACCGTCGGCGGCCGGATCACCGACGCCGGGCGGGGACCCGGGTGGCCGGCCGGGTGCGTTCGGCGTCGACGCCGACCAACTCGGCGAACCGGGGGTCGACCGCGAGCAGCGGGCGGGGTCCGAACAGCGCCATCCCGGTGAGCAGCTCGTCCGTGCCGCGCTCGCTCCACGCCGGCCGGCGCTCCGGGTTCAGGTCGGCGTGGGCGCGGCGGTGCTGGCGCAGCAGCCGCCGGGCGGCCGACCCGGTCTCGGGCACCTCACACAGCCACCAGCCGGTCAACGCCGTGGCCAGGCAGCAGAGCAGCAGGCCGGCCACCGACGCGGGGCCGCCGGCCGTACGCCCCTCGACCGCGCTGTCGACCAGCCGGGTCACCCCGACCGCGGCCACCGCGAACACCGGCAGGGTGCCGAGCGCGATCCGCCGCCGCTGCGCCGGGGTCAGCAGCCAGCCGTCGCGGACCAGCCGGCCGACCAGCCGCCGCAGGGCCCGCCCGACGGCGGGGTCGGCGAGCACGGCCGCCCAGGTCTGTGGCCTGCGCAGCGCGGCGTGCAGGGCCCGGACCAGCGGGGCCGAGCCGGCCGGGGGCGGACCGTCGACCGACAGCGTCGACAGCTCACCCCGGCGTACCGCGCCGGCCCGGCGCAGCGCCGCCACGCCGACCTGGCAGGCCAGCCCGGCCCGGTCGGTGAGGTACGCCAGCTCGACGGTGGTCAGCGGCTCCCCCCGGGTACGCCAGCCGGTGAGCGTTCTGATCGACAGGGCGACGGCCAGCGCCCCGGCGACCGCCGCCACATAGTCGAAGAGGAAGAGTGGACCGCTGACACCCCAGAGCATGGCGACAAGTGTGACTCCTCTGACGATGGCCAGCCTCGTCGCCGGCACACTCGGGGCGCCGTATGTGGCACGATCTGGCAGGTGACCAGCAGACCTGCTGCGGCGCAGCGACTGAGCGACCTCGCCCGGCTGCGCCGCGTCCGGGACCGGATCGACCGGGAGTACGCGCAGCCGCTGGACGTCGAGGCGCTCGCCCGCGGCGCGCACATGTCGGCCGGGCACCTCAGCCGCGAGTTCCGGCGCGCCTACGGGGAGTCGCCGTACGGCTACCTCATGACGAGACGCATCGAGCGCGCGATGGCGCTGCTGCGTCGTGGTGACCTCAGCGTCACCGAGGTCTGTTTTGCGGTCGGCTGCGCGTCGCTGGGCACCTTCAGCACTCGTTTCACCGAGTTGGTCGGTGTGCCGCCCAGCGTCTATCGGGACCAGGCGGCGCGTGCGACGGCGGGGATGCCGCCGTGCGTGGCGAAGCAGGTGACCAGACCGGTCAGGAATCGAGAAGCGCCGGCCGCCGAGCCGCACCTAGCGTGACTGCCATGGACATCACCATTCACACCAGCTCCCTCCCGCACACCGACCCGGACGCCTCCCTGGCCTTCTACCGCGACACCCTCGGCTTCGAGGTCCGCAACGACGTCGGCCAGGGCAAGATGCGCTGGATCACGGTCGGACCCGCCGACCAGCCCGACACGTCCATCCTCCTG
>NZ_JBHSBP010000057.1:0-183783 GCF_042650725.1 Micromonospora sp. GCM10011541 | reverse complement strand
CTCATGACCCCATCCTGGGCCGTCGCGACGTCAACAGCAGTATTCAACGCTTCTCGATCCTGAGCTCGCCCTGCCCGGCGGACTTGCTATGAGCCGCTGGCCTCAACTCACCCTGACAGACAGGGGGAGCCCAGGCAGGCAGTAGTGGTTTCTTGCCTCGGGATCGGCGCCTCCGGTACACGTAGCCCTGGCCAACGGTGGCATGTACAGATCATGACTTGTCCCGTACAGCCATCAGTACAGCAATCAGTACAGCCAAGCCGACCGACGAACGGCGGGAGGGAGCGGCATCGGGCGACAGGTCGAGCAGGCCAGTGACGTTGCCCGACATCAGCCGACAGCGGTCTTGATCTTTGCAAGATAAAGGTCGGAGAGGGTCATCGGTGGCGCGCGCCCGGGGTGTGCCAAGGTAGTCCACCTGTTGTAGCTTCCCGCCATGGTATGGACTCGCCGGCTCGCGCTTGCCGGGATCGTTTGGTGCGCCGGCCTGTTGGCAGCCTCGACACTCCCAGGAGGTCTTCCGCTGCCCACGCCCATCATCCTGGCGTCGGCATTGCTGCTGGCGCTGCCGGGCTTTGTCATCACCCTCATCGCAGTCATGGGCCTCGCGGTCCAAGAGACCGGCACCCGTGCCGGCGGCGGCCAGGCGTTGTGGCGTCTGTTGCGCGAAACGATGCCGGGTTGGTTGCTCATCGCGAGCTGGCTGCTGTTCGCCGGGTTCTGGCTGGTCGGAGTTCTCTCCCTCGGTGCCACACCGGGTGTGCCGGAGCAGCGTGCCGGAACGTACGTCGTCAACAACCACGGCGAGGCGACGGTCATCAGCAAGGCTCAGTATCTGACCTTGAAGGCGCAGGAGAAGCGGATTGCTGTTTTCGTGCCGGGCGGCTTTTGCGTGTTCGCTGCGGTCATCTCAACTGCCCTGCTTCGTCGAGAAGCCCGGGACGAGGCGGTGCGTCCGTAGGGCCGCCGTTCGCGACCGGCCACCGATGTCCCCCACGCTTCACCACTCCCGCCGCAGGTGACGGGCACGATGACCATCGCTACCAGTGAGAGCAAAGCCCGCATGGCATCTCTGGCGCACCTGGCCGACCCGCTGACCGCGGAAGGGGCCCCGCCACGCGAGAGCCCCTTCCGGTGGATCAGCCCGGTCGGCCGTAGCTGTTGATCTGGCCGTCGTCGACGCGTTTCATCGTGATCGGCTTGCCGGACTGGGATGCGTGCACCACCCAGCCGCCGCCGACGTACATGCCGACGTGGTGCAGGTCGCTGTAGTAGAAGACCAGGTCACCGGCGCGCAGCTCGCTCCGGCTGACCCGGCGGGTGACGTCGTGCTGCTGCCGCGCGTTGTGCGGCAGCGAGACGCCGGCCTTGGCCCAGGCGGCCATGGTCAGGCCGGAGCAGTCGTAGTGGTCCGGGCCGGCGGCGCCCCAGACGTAGATCTTGCCGATCTGGGCGCAGGCGAACTTGACCGCGACCCCGGCGGGGCCGCCCGGGTAGCCGGACGGGCAGGGCGCGGGCCGCAGCGGGCCGCCGCCACCGCTGCCGTAGATCTTGAGGCGGAGCTTGTCCAGCTTGGCGATCTCGGCGTTGATCTGCTTCTTCTTCGCCGCGAGCTGGGCCTCGGTCCGGGTCAGCTGGGCGACCATCTCGTCGAGCGGCTTCTTCTTGGCGGCCAGCTCGTCGCGGAGTTCGACGACGTTGCGTACCTGCTGCTGCTGGCGGTGGGCGAAGCGGTCGAGCAGTTCGAGGCTCGTGACCACGTCGCTCGGCGACCGGCTGCCCAGTAGCGCGTTCACCGTCGACAGGTTGTCGCCCTTGTAGGCGTCGGCGGCGAGGCCGCCGACCTGACCCATGGCGAGGTCGACCCGGAGCTGCAACGGGGCGATCTGCTTGGCCAGGGCCTCGGCCTGCTTCCGCTTGGCGGCGAGGTCCTGACGGGTGGCGTTGTGCTGCTCGATGATCGGTTCGAGCTTGTTCCAGTCCTGGTCGATCTGGCGCTCGATCTCGGCGACCGACGGGTCGGCGTGGGCCGCCGTGGCGCCGCCGGTCAGGATGACGGCGGTACCGGCCAGGGCGGCGAGGGCGGTGGTGAAGCGGGACCAGCGTGGACGCGGCGCAGCCGTCATCCGGTCGTTCGACCGGACCGACGGTCGCCGCGGGGCATGGTGTGCCACCGGGCTTCCTGACTCCTTCTTCGCTGACCGCCTACCGGGTTAGCTGACGGGTTCGGACGGGAAGGGAGCCGCCCTACCGCATTGCTGCGGATTCACCCCAGGTAACTGGGTCCCCGGCTCGCCCGGAGGCGACTCGGCAGTGTCGGACCGTCACCACCCGGGTTGGGCGATGCACATTCCGGTCGACGATTGACCAGAGTAGAGAGCGCCGTTATCAATCCGCAACCCGAGACGCCGTGACACTCCGTACCCGAATTCGCATGGGCCGCGCTGGTGAAGGTTTCCTTCACTCAACATCACTGCGGGGAAAGGTATTGACCCAACGCCATGGGTGGGGTGAGGGTGAGCACGCAGTGACTTCCGCCCGACCTGGAGGTTCGATGCTCCGTCCACCCTTGCCGCCGAGCAGACGAGTTCTGCTCGCCACCGCCGTGGCTGCGGCGACCGCCCTTCTCAGCACCGGACCCGTCGCCGCCGAGCCCCTGACCGCCGGGTCCGCCGACCGCCAGCAGCAGTACGCCGCCGCGGCGGCCGAGTACGGCGTGCCGGAGATCGTCCTGCTCGGCGTGTCGTACCTGGAGTCCCGCTGGGACACCCACCCCGGCCAGCCCAGCACCAGCGGCGGCTACGGGCCGATGCACCTGACCGACGCCGAACAGGTCGCCTCGACCCCCGGCAGCTCACACGTCGACGAGAACGAGGACCCCCGGGGCGACGACGCCCGGCCGCTGGTGGTCGACACGTCGGCCGCCGCCGAGGCGACCGGCGACGTCCTGCCGCAGGCGTCCCTGCAGACCCTCGACGCTGCCGCCGCGCTCACCGGCGTGGCCGAGGCGACGCTGCGCACCGACGCCACCGCCAACATCCGCGGCGGGGCGGCGCTGCTCGCGTCGTACCAGAAGGAACTGGCCGCGCCGGTCGGCGCCGGCAGCGACCCGGCGGCCTGGTACGGCGCGGTGGCCCGGTACTCCGGCGCGGACACCGAGGACGCCGCCGCGGCCTTCGCCGACGAGGTGTACGACCAGATCAGCGTCGGCGCCAGCCGGATGACCGACGACGGCCAGCGGGTCACCCTCGCCGCCCGCCAGGTGTCCCCTGACGAGTCGGGGCTGCACCGGCTCGGGTTGCGCCGCGCCGAGCGGCCGGACGGCCTGGAGTGCCCGGTCCGCCTCGCCTGCGAGTGGATCCCGGCCCCGTACGAGAAGTACGGCCCGAAGCCGGGTGACTACGGCAACCACGATCTCGGTGACCGGCCGGCCCAGCAGAAGCTCGAGTACATCGTCATCCACGACACCGAGGGCTACTTCGGTCCGAGCGTGAAGCTGGTGCAGACCAAGACCTACCTGGGCTGGCACTACACGCTGCGCTCGGTGGACGGCTACGTCGCCCAGCACATCAAGGCCAAGGACGTCGGCTGGCAGGCCGGCAACTGGTACGTCAACGCCAAGTCCATCGGCATCGAGCACGAGGGCTTCGCCGGCCACGGCACCTGGTACACCGAGGCGATGTACCGGACGTCGGCGAAGCTGGTCCGGCACCTGGCGCTGCGGTTCCAGATCCCGCTGGACCGGCAGCACATCCTCGGCCACGACAATGTCCCGGGCACCACCGCCGGGACCGTGGCCGATATGCACTGGGACCCGGGCCCGTACTGGGACTGGTCGCACTACTTCGACCTGATGAAGGCGCCGTTCCAGTCGACCGGCACCCCGCACACCGGTCTGGTCACCATCGACCCGGACTTCGCCAGCAACCGCCCGGCGTTCTACGGCTGCAACCAGCAGCCGCCGGGCGTGCCGGATCCGCCGCCGCCGGCCGAGCCCTGCCCGCTGCGCGGCTCGTCCTCGGTCATCCTGCACAGCGCCCCGAGCCTGGACGCCCCGCTGGTCAACGACCGGGGGCTGCGCCCGAACGGCACGCCGGACACCATGTACATCAAGGACCATGGTGCCCGCGCCTCGGCCGGTCAGACGTACGCCCTCGCGGACGTCCAGGGTGACTGGACCGCGATCTGGTACCTCGGCCAGAAGGCCTGGTTCTTCAACCCGTCCGCCGCGCCCACCGCGAAGTGGGCGCAGGGCTTCGTGGTGACGCCCAAGCCGGGCAAGACCACGATCCCGGTGTACGGGCGGGCCTACCCCGAGCGGGCCGCCTACCCGGCCACCATCCCGTACCAGGGCATCTCGCCGCTGCAGTACACCTTCGCGGCGGGCCAGCGGTACGCGCTCGGCGGCGTCCTCCCGGGCGAGTACTACCGGGCGGTCTCGTTCGACGGCTCCGCCCCCGGCGACCGGACGGTGGTCCGGGGCGAGAACCAGTACGTGCAGATCCAGTTCGGCCACCGGGTGATGTTCGCGAACCTGGACGACGTGCTGATCCTGCCGGCCGCGGTGGGCGCGCCGCAGTAGCCACCGCATCCGACGACGAAGGCCCCCGGTCAGCTCGACCGGGGGCCTTCGTCGTCGGATCGGATCAGGTGACTCGGCGGTAGCCGGCCACCGGCATGTAGTTGACCTGGCTCACCTGGACCGGTTTGCCGGTCCGTGGCGCGTGCACCATCAGGCCGTTGCCGAGGTACAGGCCGACGTGGTGCAGGTCGCTGTAGAAGAACACCAGGTCACCGGGGCGGGCGTCGGAGCGGGAGACCGCCCTGCCCTCGCTCCACTGGGCGCCGGTGAAGTGGGTCAGGTAGATGCCCGCCGCCTTGTAGGCGTACTGGGTCAGACCGGAGCAGTCGAACGAGTTCGGGCCGGTGGCGCCCCAGACGTACGGGTCGCCGACCTGCTGGCAGGCGACCCGGATGGCGGTCTGCGCGGCGCTGCTGACCACACCGTTGATGGTCGGGCAGCCGGTGACCTTCACCGTGGTCTTCGGCAGCGCGGCGGTGAGGCGCTTGATCTCGGCGTCGATCTGCTTCTTCTTCGCCGCCAGCTCGTCGCGCTGCTTGATCTGGGTGGCGATCAGCGCGTCCAGCTTCGCCTTCTGCGCCTTGTACTTGTCGCGGACGGCGAGCACGCCGGCGATCTGCTTGCGCTCCTGCGTGGCGAGCCGGTCGAGGATGGTGAGCTGCTCGGCGAGCGTCCCCGGCTTGGCGTCGACCAGCAGGGCGCCGACCTCCTGGGAGGGGCCCTGCATGTAGTAGCGGGAGGCCAGTTCGCCGACCCGGTTCATGGCGAGCGTGGACTCCAGCTCCAGCGGCGCCATCTTCTTCTGCAGGTTCGCCGACTTCTTCTGGTTGACCTTCAGCTGGGCGCGGATCTTGTTGTAGCCCTCGATGGTGGGCTCCAGCTGCTCCCACTGCTTGTCGATCTGCGCCTCGATCTCGTCCACCGACGGCGCGGCGTGCGCCGGCGCGGCGACGAGTCCGGCACCGACGGCGACGGCCGCGACCAGGGTGAGCAGACGGTGTACGACCCGGCGGGCGCCGACCGGTCGGACGGGCGGCTGACTCCGGGCGTGACGATGAGGGGGCATGGTTGCCACCGGCACCGACTCCTTTTGCAACCGACCGCCGGGCGCCTCGTGAGGGGGAAGATCGAGGCAGACGACCCACAGCGGTCGGTGCCCCACATTAGGGAAGCCCCGGGGTGATATCAAGGCGGCCATTTGTTCAATCACGTTTGCGCAACCGCTTGCACACCAAGGGTATTCATTTACTTGCCAACGATGGCCGTCAATACGTCGTCGAGGGTCACCACACCGAGCGGCCGGCGGCCGTCGCTCACCAGCACCATGTGCCGCCGCTCGCGCCGCATCGACAGCAGCAGGTCGGCCAGCGTACGGTCCGGCGGCACCACGGCCAGCGGCCGGTAGACCTCCACCGGCACCGGCTCGCGCCGACGCGCGCCGGCGTACCCCAGCACGTCCTTTACGTGCACGAAGCCGAGCACCCGGCGGGTGGACCGCTGGACCACCGGGAAGCGGGACCGGCCGGTGCGGGTGGCCAGCACCTCCAGCGAGGCGGGTGAGACGTCCTCGGCCACCGTGGTCACCGTCGACCACGGCTGCAACGCGTCCGCCGCCGTCCGGCTGTGCAGGGCGAGCGCGCCGGTGATCCGGGCGTGCTCCTCCGCATCGAGCAGCCCCTCGGTACGCGCCTGGGAGACCAACCCGGCCAGCTCCTCCGCCGTGAACACCGTCTTCACCGCGTCGGTCGCCTCGACCCGCCACAGCCGCAGCACCTGCCGGGCCGACCACTTCATCGCCAGCAGCAGCGGCTTGGTGGCCACGCAGAACGCCAGCATCGCCGGCCCCAGCCACAGCGCCGACGGCTCCGGCCCGGCCAGGGTGATGTTCTTCGGCACCATCTCGCCGACCACGGTGTGCAGGAAGACCACGATCCCGAGGGCGATCACGAACGCCACCGGGTGCACCGCGCCGGCGGGCAGCCCGAGCGCCTCGAACGGCAACTCCAGCAGGTGCGCCAACGCCGGCTCCGCGATCGCGCCCAGCCCCAGCGAGCAGATGGTGATCCCGAGCTGCGCCCCCGCGATCATCAGCGGGATCTGGTTCATCGCGGACAGCGCCCATCGGGCCCGCTTCGAGCTGGCGGCGAGCGGCTCGAGCACCGTACGACGGGACGCGATCAGCGCGAACTCGCTGCCCACGAAGAAGGCGTTGCCGAGCAGCAGCAGCGCGGCGATCAGCAGCTCAGTCATCGTCGTCGGGCTCCTCCGGGCGGAGCACCCGGACCTGCTCGATCCGGTGCCGCTCGACCTCGACCACGGTGAACTCGTACCCGCCCTCCTCGATCGTCTCGCCCGGCACCGGGATGTGGCCGAGCCGGGCCATCAGGAAGCCCGCCAGGGTCTCGTACGGGCCCTCGGGCAGCCGGAAGCCGGTCTGCTCGGCCAGCTCGTCCTCGCGCAGCACACCGTCCACCAGGACGGTGCGCTCGCCGCCCGGCACGGTCAGCTCGGCCGGCCCGAGGTCGTGCACCGCGTCCGGGTCGAACTCGTCGGCGATCTCCCCGACCAGCTCCTCGACCAGGTCCTCCACGGTCACCACGCCGTCCGTGCCGCCGTACTCGTCGACCACGATGGCCAGGTCGGCGCCGGCGCCCTTCAGCGCGGCGAGGACGGCGTCCAGGTCCAGGCTCTCCGGGACGTACACCGGTTCCCGGGCGACCGCGGCGACGGTCGTGGACGCCCGGCGGTCCAGCGGCACGCCGAGCGCGTCCGGCACCCCGGCCACGCCGGTGACCAGGTCCAGCGTCTCCTCGAAGACCGGGAACCTGGTCCGCCCGGTCTGCTGGGAGAGGCTCAGCAGCTCGGCCACCGTGGCGGTGGCCCGCAACGCGATCACGTCGACCCGGGGCGTCATCGCCTCGGCGGCCCGCTTGTCGCCGAACCGGATGGTCCGGCGCAGCAGCATCGCGGTGTCCGGCGGCAGCGCGCCGGCCCGGGCGGAGATCGCCGCGAGCAGTCCCAGTTCCTCGGGCGACCGGGCGCTGGCCAACTCCTCCTGCGGCTCCACGCCGAGCTGGCGGACCAGCCGGTTGGCGGAGTTGTTCAGCGCCCGGATCAGCCAGCCGAACGTCCGGGCGAAGCCGCGCATCGGCGCGGCGGTGGCCAGCGCGGCCGGCATCGGCCGGGCCAGCGCCAGGTTCTTCGGCACCAGCTCGCCGAAGAGCATCGAGATCAGCGTCGCCAGCGCCAGGGCGAGCAGCGGGGTGAACCGGTCGGCGCCGCCGACGGGCCGCAGCAGCGGGGCGACGAGCCGGGCCAGGGCCGGTTCGGCCAGGTAGCCGGTGAGCAGCGCGGTGATCGTGATGCCGAGCTGGGCGCCGGAGAGCTGGAAGGAGAGTTCGCGCAGCGCCGTACGTACGGTGACGGCCCGCGCGTCGCCGCCGGCCGCCCGCCGGTCGATCTCGGCGCGGTCGACCGTGACCAGGGCGAATTCGGCCGCGACGAAGAACGCGTTGCCGGCGGTCAGCAGCACGAAGCCGACCAGGGGCAACAGCGTGCCGAGCAACAGGCTGTCGATGAGCGCGATTGTTCCACGGGCCGACCCGGGGCACGAGTTCACGCCGGCCGGGGTGGCGGGCGCCTCCCCACCCACGACGAACGGCGGTGGCACCTCGGGGGTGCCACCGCCGTCGTGCGTCCGGTTGTGCCGGGGGTACGACCTCAGCCGGCGACCGGCGCGGTCTTCCTCTCGCCCGGCGCGGCTTCCGGCTTGACCGAGCGGAGCAGCACGCTGGCGACGTCGATGACCTCGACCTGCTCGCCGGCGCCCTTGCCGTTGACCCCGTCGTTGAGCATGGTCGAGCAGAACGGGCAGCCGACGGCGACGGTCTTCGCCCCGGTGGCCATGGCCTCCTCGACCCGGTCCACGTTGATCCGCTTGCCGATCTTCTCCTCCATCCACATCCGGGCGCCGCCGGCGCCGCAGCAGAAGGAGCGCTCGCTGTTGCGCGGCATCTCGGTGAGTTCGCCCTGGATGGCGTCGCCGAGGACCTCGCGCGGGGCGGCGAAGACCCGGTTGTGCCGGCCCAGGTAGCAGGGGTCGTGGTACGTCACGCCGCCGTCGACCGGCTGCACCGGGGTGAGCTTGCCCGTGCTGACCAGGTGGGCCAGCAGCTGGCTGTGGTGCACGACCTCGAACTCGCCGCCGAGCTGGCCGTACTCGTTGCCGAGGGTGTTGAAGCAGTGCGGGCAGGTGGCCACGATCTTGCGCTTGGCCTTCTCCCGGCCCTCGAACGCCTCGTTCAGGGTCTCGACGTTCTGCTGGGCGAGCATCCGGAAGACGAACTCGTTGCCGATCCGGCGGGCCGGGTCACCGGAGCAGGTCTCGCCCTCGCCCAGGATCGCGAACTTCACGCCCGCCTCGTTGAGCAGCGTCGCGACCGCCCGGGTGGTCTTCTTGGCCCGGTCCTCGAACGCGCCGGCGCAGCCGACCCAGAACAGGTACTCGAAGTCGTCCACCTCGCCGACCCGCGGCACCTCGAAGTCGAGGCCCTTGGTCCAGTCCTCGCGGGTGTTCTGCGGGGCGCCCCACGGGTTGCCCTTGTTCTCCAGGTTGCGCAGCATCACGCCGGCCTCCGACGGGAAGCTCGACTCGATCAGCACCTGGTAGCGACGCATGTCGACGATGTGGTCGACGTGCTCGATGTCCACCGGGCACTGCTCGACGCAGGCGCCACAGGTGGTGCAGGACCAGAGCACGTCCGGGTCGATGACGCCGCCCTCCTCGGCGGTGCCGATCAGCGGGCGGTCGGCCTCGGCCAGCGCCAGCACGTCCAGGTGGGCGAGCTGCGCGGCGGTGGCCTTCTCCTCGCCGGTCAGGTCCTTGCCGCCACCGGCCAGCAGGTACGGCGCCTTGGCGTACGCGTGGTCGCGCAGGCTGAGCACCAGCAGCTTCGGCGACAGCGGCTTGCCGGTGTTCCAGGCCGGGCACTGCGACTGGCAGCGGCCGCATTCGGTGCAGGTGCTGAAGTCGAGCAGGCCCTTCCAGCTGAACTGCTCGACCTGGGCGACGCCGAACTGGTCGGACTCCGGGTCGGCCTCCTCGAAGTCGAGCGGCTTGCCCTCGCTCATCATCGGTCGCAGGGCGCCGAGGCCGGAGCCGGCGGGCTTGGCCGGCTCGCGCTTGAAGAAGATGTTGGGGAAGGCCAGGAAGCGGTGCCAGGCGACACCCATGGTGACGTTCAGCGAGATGACGATGAGCCAGGTCATCGAGATGACGATCTTGATGAGGGCGGCGACGCTGACGCCGGCCGTCCAGGCCGGCAGCGCGGCGCCGACGGCGTGGCTGAGCGGGGTGGCCCAGACCGGGTACTCGAAGTGGTCGGTGGCGACCTTGAAGCCCCGGATCACGAAACCGAAGATCAGGACCAGCAGCACGACCCACTCGACGAAGTAGCCCTGCCACATGGTGGAGCCGGTGAACCGGGACCGGTTGCCGGGCCGGTTGGGCCGGTTGCGCAGCCGGATCGCCATCAGCACCACGATGCCGACCAGGCCGAGGATGCCGATCAACTCGGTGGCCAGGGCGAAGATCGTCCAGTGCCCGATGATCGGCAGCCCGCCGCCCGGCGTGACCACCTCGAAGTACGCCTCGAGCACCAACAGCGACAGCACGATGAATCCGACCATCACGAACCAGTGCGCGGCGCCCACCACGCTCCACTTCAGCATGCGGGTGTGACCGGCGGTCTCCACCAGCATGGTCTTCGTGCGGGCGCCCTTGTCGGTGAACCGCTCCGGCGCCGGTTGACCCAGCCGGATGACTGCCACCATCTTCATGACCGCGCGTACCGCAAGCCCCACCGCCACGGCGGTGATGGCGGCCGCGAGGATCGTGGCGACGATCTGGACGCTGCCCATCGAGTTGGCCTCCCGGTCTGCTGCCTGTCGAGCGGCTCGGCGACCGGGGACGGCTCACGGCGCGGGTGGCGTTGCGCCGCTCCCGCTGCCCCGACCCGACCGGTCGATGACCTCGCTCCGCTCGGTCATGCAGTGCAGCCTACGCGCAAGGTTACCCAGCAGTAACGTGAGTCATCTCGCATCCGGCCACGCCGCCCTGCCGACACCTTAGGTGGACCGGCCGGCGCGCGCCGGACAGGGGCGTCCTGGCGTGACCTACCTCCGTCGCCGAGGCGCCGGTCGGGGCCGGCCGACCCGGCGCACCACAGGTCGACGGCCCGGCCCCCGGGACGGGGAACCGGGCCGGACTTCGAGCGGGTCAGCGCCAGCGGGAGAGCAGGATCAGCGAGGCGACCATCGCGCCGAAGCCCACCGCGAGGTTCCAGTAACCCCACGACATGACCGGGTACGCCTGCTCGGAGAGGTAGTACACGACCAGCCAGCCGATCCCGGCGACGATCAACGCGACGGCGGTGATCGGCAGCCAGATCGGGCTAGGCTTGCGCGTCGCCGCCGTCGCCGTCGGACGCACGTCCGTCGGCGGGGTGTACACCTTCTTCTTGCGGACCTGAGACTTGGGCACGACGCTCTCCAGAGGGGGTGACGACCTCGTCCGGCCTGACAACCGGGCGCGGGGGCGACGGTCCATGGCCAATAATGTTCGACAGCTAGCGTAGTCCCGACGGACCGTCCAGGCCACGAATGGGGTCAGGCCGGTGCGCGGAGTGACCGAAAAGGGTGGGACTTTTCGGGTCGAGCAGAGCGGTCCGCCCCTTCCGGGCCGGCCCGAGACGACGGGGAAGGAAACGCCCGGTGGAGTACACGTCCGGCGCCGCCTCCTGGCAGAAGGTCCTCCGGCGAGCCGCCGCCGGCCTGCTGCCGCGGCGCCCACGGCAGCGACGACCGGGCTGGGCGGTCGGAGTGCCGTTGATCGCCGCCGCGGCGGGACTGCTCTTCACCACCACCGCGACCACGGCCGGCGGCACTGCGCTGCGGGAGGATCGGCGGCCCCAGCTCACCCAGCTGATCGAGGACCGGCGCGAGCAGGTCGAGACGAGCGAGCAGCGCGCCGCCCGGCTGCGCGCCGAGGTGGAGAGCCAGACCGCCGCCCTCGCCGACACCGACGGCCCGATCAGGGCCCAGCGGGACCGGGCCGCCGCCAGCCGGCAGGCCGCCGGGTTCACCGCGCTCACCGGCAGCGGGGTCACCATCGAGCTGGACGACGCGCGCCGGCGCAACGACCAGGCGCTGCCCAAAGGTGCCAGCAACGACGACCTGGTCGTCCACCAGGGCGACGTCCAGGCGGTCGTCAACGCGCTCTGGGCGGGTGGAGCCGAGGCCATGTCAATCATGAATGTCCGCGTGCTCAGCACCAGCGCGGTACGCTGCGTCGGTAACACCCTGCTGCTGCACGGCCGGGTGTACTCCCCTCCGTTCAAGATCGTTGCGATCGGCGATCCCGCTGCCCTCCAGCAGGCCCTCGCCGCGTCCGAGGGAGTCCGGTTGTTCAGGGAAGCAGTCGACCACTACCAGCTCGGCTACTCCGAGCACGTGTCCACGGTGACCGTGCCCGCGTTCGAGGACTCGACCGCCCTCCGGTCCGCGAAGGTGCCCCGGTGACCCAGGACGGCCGCCCCCCGGGGCAGGACGGGCGCCACCGCGACCAGAGCGAGGACCCGACCGCGTTCGTCCCCAGGGTCGACCGTCCGGCCCCGCCCCGGCCCGCACTCGACCTGCCCTGGCCGGAGCCGACCGGGAACCGCTCCCCGTCGCCCGGTCCATCCGCGGCCGCCCCCGCGCCGGTGCGCCGGCCGGACACCGCGGGCCCGACCGACGCCCCCGCCGGCCCGGCCAACCCGTACCGTTCCCCGCCACCGGCCTGGCCCGGAAACGCCCAGGCCAGTCCGCCGGCGCCGGCCGCCCCGCAGCGACCGGCCGCGCACGAGCCACCGCGGCCGGAGCCGCCCGCCTGGCAGGTGGCCACCAACCAGGCCGCGCACCGTCCAGCCGACGAGCCCGGACGCCGGATTCCCACCGCCCCGCCGGCCGCCCAGGTGGCGCGACAACCGGCGGACCAGCTCGCGCCACACCCGGCCGACCAGGCCCCGCGCCACCCGGCGAAGCAGGCCGAACGCGGGCCGGCCGGGCCGCCGACGAGCCGTCCGGGCGGACCGGTGCTGCGCAGCGCCGTGGGCCCGTTCGTCGACCAGCCGGACCGCCGGCCGCCCGACCCCGGTGTTGCTGCCGGTGGCCGCGTCGGGGGTGCCGGCCCCGCCGAGGCGCCGCCGGCCCGCGCCGCGGGTGGCCGGACCGCCGACGAGCCCGCCGCCCGGCCGCTCACGGACCGCCCCACCACGCCGGGCGTACGTCCGGCGACCGTCGGCGACGCGCCGACCGCGATCATCCCCACCGTGGGCGCCCGGCCGGAGAGCCGACCGGCCGCCCCCCGGGACGGCGGCACATCCGGCAGCGGAAGCGCCGGACGGACCGGAGGCGCGCCCCGTCGCGGAACGCCCGCCGACGCCCATTCCGGGATGGTCGACGGCGACCCGAACCGGCCGGGGGCCGGTGTGGGGGGTCCCGTGGATCCGGCCGCGACCGCCGTGATCCCGGCCGTCACCGGCCGGCCGGTCCGCCACCCGGGCCTGGACTCGACCGCGCTGATGGGTGCCGTACCGCGTGTCCCGGACACCGGCGACGCAGCCGCTGGCGAGGCCGACACCGCGGCCGAGCCGCCGCGCCCGCGCCGGGGCGAACGGGTCGTACGACTCCGTCCCGAGCAGACCGGCGAGGGCTACAAGAGCGTCTACTCCGAGCTGACCCGGCCCTCCTTCGCGTCCCGGCTGCGGTCCGGCGTCCGGCTGACCGGCGAGGTGCTGATCACCTTCGGCCTGGTGGTGCTGCTCTTCGCCGGCTACGAGATCTGGGGCAAGTCGGTCATCGTCGACGCCCACCAGAACGACCTGACCAGCGAGCTGGCCCAGGAGTGGGCGCCCGACCCGACCGTAGGGCCGACGGCCGGACCCAGCAAGAAGCCGGCGCCGCCGGTGGAGGGCAAGCCGATCGCCGGGCTCTACATCCCCAAGTTCGACAAGCACTGGGTCGTGGTCGAGGGGGTCACCCCGGACGACATCCGGTACGCGCCGGGCCACTACCCGAAGAGCGCGCTCCCCGGCGAGGTGGGCAACTTCGCCGTGGCGGGGCACCGCATCCGGGCCACCTTCTGGCGGCTGGACGAGCTGAACACCGGCGACGACATCGTGGTCGAGGGCAAGACCGAGTGGTTCGTCTACAAGGTCTACCAGAGCCACATCGTGAAGCCGTACCAGGTGGAGGTGGTGGCGCCGGTGCCGATGAAGCCGGACGCCACGCCGACGGAGAAGCTGCTCACCCTGACCACCTGCAACCCCAAGTTCGACAACTACCAGCGCCTGATCATCCATGCCCGGCTGGACCACGCCCAGGCCAAGTCGGCAGGTCGCCCGGCGGAGCTGGGAGGCTGACGATGTACGCGTGGATCTGGCGCAAGCTCCCGTTCGGGACGGCCGGCAAGCTGATCGGCTCGCTGCTGCTCACCGCCGCGACGGTGGCGCTGCTCTGGTTCGTGGTCTTCCCGTGGGCGGAGCCGCTGCTCCCCTTCGACGACGTCCAGGTCACCCAGGACTCCGGTGAGACCGGGCAGAACGGCGACCTCACCGTGCCCAGCAACGCGCCCACCGACGAGGTACTGCCGTACAGCACGGAAACGAACAACGCCCCGCCCCCCACCCCGAGCAGGTGAGCCGATGCGCGTCCTGGTGATCGACAACTACGACTCGTTCGTCTTCAACCTGGTGCAGTACCTCGGCCAGCTCGGCGTCGACTGCGACGTTCGGCGCAACGACGAGATCGACGTGGCCGAGGTCGGCCGGGTGGGCGCGGCGGGCGTCCTGCTCTCCCCGGGACCGGGCAGTCCCGACCGCGCCGGCATCTGCCTGGGCGTCATCCGGGAGTACGCCGGCAAGCTGCCCCTCTTCGGCGTCTGCCTCGGCCACCAGGCCATCGGCGCGGCATTCGGCGCGACCGTCACCCGGGCGCCCGAGCTGCTGCACGGCAAGACCTCCGAGGTACGCCACTCCGGGGTCGGTGTGCTCGCCGGGCTGCCGGACCCGTTCACCGCGACCCGGTACCACTCGCTCGCCGTACTGCCGGAGACGCTGCCGGACGACCTGGAGGTCACCGGCCGGACGGAGTCCGGTGTGGTGATGGCCATGCGGCACCGGACCCTGCCGATCGAGGGGGTCCAGTTCCACCCTGAGTCGGTGCTGACCGAGGGCGGGCACCTCATGCTGGCGAACTGGCTGGCCGTCTGCGGCTACCCGGAGGCGCTGGAGCGGGCTCCGGAGCTGGCCGCCGAGGTGGACGCCCGCCGCCGGGCCGCCTTCGCCGCCGCCTGACCGGCCAGCTCACCGTTACTGAGTGGCCGCTCCGGGTGGCCGGGTGGTGGGCAACGGCCAGCCTCCACCGCTACCCGGCGTGGTCGGCGTGCCGCTGGGGGTCGGGCTGGTCGGCGTAACGGTGGGCTCGGGCGGCGCGAAGTCGACGTAGATGGTGACCCGCTTTCCCTTCGCCAGCTCTTTCCTGGCGTCGGGGCTCTGCCTGCCGACCTTCCCTGCCTGATCCGGTGCCACCTCGTCGCCGTCTAGCACCCGCACCTCGTAACCGGCGTCCTTCAGCGTCCTGACCGCCTGGTCCTTCGGGAAGCCGACGACGTTCGGCACCTCGGCTACGTTGCCCCGGGAGACCTTCACCTTGACGGTGCTGCCCTCGGGGACCTTGGTACCCGCCTTGGGTTCGACGTCGACGACCGTGTCCTTCGCCTCACCGCTGTCGACGTACTGCTCATCGACGGTGAGGTTCAGGGCCGCCAGCTGCTGCTTGACGTTGTCGAGCCGGTTGCCCACCACGGGCGGAATGGCGACCTGCTGCGGGCCGCCGCACAGCTGGTAGGTCACCTGGCGTTTCTGTTCCAGCTGCGTGCCGGCGGCCGGGTCCTGTTGGACCACCGTGCCCTTCGTGCAGTCCGTGCCGGCAATCGGATCACCGGGCTGCGGAATGAGCCCCGCCTGCTGGATCTGGGCCCGGGCGACGGCCTCCGCCTTGCCCTTGAGGTCCGGCACGGCCACCTTTTCGTTGCCGCCCTGGTTCAGCAGCAGGGCGGCGACCAGGGCGATCACGGCGAGCACGCCGAGCGCCGCGAAGGTGGCGATCACCCAGGAGGAGCTCTTGCGCTTGCCCGGGTCGCCGACGCGGGCCGGGACCTGCCGGGTCTGCGGCCCCATCACCTGGGTCTGGTAACCCGCACCGGCGGCCGGGGCCATCGGGGCGGTCTCGTCCTCGCGCAGCACCGGGGTGGCCAGCACCGGCCGGCCGGCCGCCGCCCGCAACAGGTCGGCCCGCATCTCGCCGGCGCTCTGGTAGCGGTTGAGCGGGTTCTTCGACAGCGCCTTGAGCACGATCGCGTCGACCGCCGGGTTGACGTCGGGGTTGATGTCGCTCGGCGTCGGCGGCGCCTCCCGGACGTGCTGGTACGCGACGCTGACCGGGCTGTCCCCGACGAACGGCGGGTGCCCGCAGAGCAGTTCGAACAGCACGCAGCCGGCGGCGTACACATCGGAGCGGGCGTCGACGGCCTCGCCGCGCGCCTGCTCCGGCGAGAGGTACTGCGCGGTGCCGATGACCGCGCTGGTCTGGGTCATCGTGGTGGCGCCGCTGGCCAGCGCCCGGGCGATGCCGAAGTCCATCACCTTGACCTGGCCGGTCTGGGTGAGCATCACGTTGCCCGGCTTGATGTCCCGGTGGATGATGCCGTGCCGGTGGCTGAACTCCAGCGCCGCGCACATGTCCGCGCAGATCTCCAGCGCCCGGCGCGGCTGGAGCCGCCCCTCGACGCCGAGGACCTCCTTGAGGGTCCGTCCGTTGACGAACTCCATCACGATGAACGGCAGCGTCTCGCCGGTCGGGGCGGTCTCCTCGCCGGTGTCGTACACGGCGACGATGGCCGGGTGGTTGAGCGAGGCGGCGTTCTGCGCCTCCCGGCGGAACCGCATCTGGAAGGTGGCGTCCCGGGCGAGGTCGGTCCGGAGCATCTTGATCGCGACATCCCGACCGAGCCGGAGATCGCGACCGCGGTGCACCTCCGCCATGCCGCCGTAGCCGAGCAGCTCGCCGACCTGGTACCTGCCACCGAGCAGGCGGGCCTGCGCTGTCATCGCGTCTCTCGTCCTTCGCTCGTCGTCGTCTCGCCGCCACCGGGCTGGAGCCGTACCCCACGACGGTACGACGTCCGGACCGGATCGTCGGCTCCGTGGGCCCGCACCGCGCCGGAGGTCACGCTCACCGGAGCGAGCGCCCCGGTGTCACCGGACGCCGCGCTCTTCCGGAAGTTGTAGGAAATCACGCCGGAGCAGATCAGGACCAGCGCGGCCACCAGGATGGCGGCCCACCACAGGCCGCTCCGGGACCGGCGGGGGGCCGGCAGCGGCGGAGCCGGGGCGACCGGCGGCCGGGCGTACCCCAGGGGATTGTGCTGGCGGGGCGGCGGCACCGACGCCGCCCCACGCGGGGCGACCGGCGCCGCCACCGGCGGCCGGGGCGCGGATGCCGCCGCCGTCGGCCGGGACGCGAGCGGCGGGCGCGGCGCGACCGCGGGCGGACCGGACTGCTGCCGCGACGCGGTGGGGACCTGGGCGCGGGCCGACGGCGCGGCCGGCGACGCGGGTACGCCGGAGATCGGACCCGGGTGGGCGCCGGTACGCGCCTGCTGCGACAGCGCCAGCTTGGCCTGGCGGGCGACGCCGGCCAGCGCGGCGGCGCTCGGCCAGCGGGCCGCCGGGTCCTTCGCCAGGGCCCGCTCCACGATCGCCTTGACCTGCGGCGGGATGTCGTTGGGCAGCGGTCGCGGCGGCTCTTGCACGTGCTTCATGGCGATTTCGAGCGGGTTGTCCCCCTCGAAGGGACGCCGACCGGCGAGGCACTGGTACGCGACCACGCCGAGCGCGTACACGTCGGAGGCGGGAGTGGCGACCGCGCCGGTGGCCTGCTCGGGCGAGATGTAGGAGGCCGTGCCGAGCACCGAGCCGGCCGCGGTGAGCTGGCCGACCAGGTCGGAACGGGCGATGCCGAAGTCGGTGAGCACCAGCGTGCCGTTCGGCCGGACCAGCAGGTTGCCGGGCTTCACGTCGCGGTGCACGATGCCCTTCTCGTGCGCGGCGTGCAGCGCGTCGGCGGCCTGCGCCAGCAGGGCCATCGTCCGGGCCGGGGTGAGCCGGCCGACCCGGCTCAGCGTGGCGGAGAGGGCGTCGCCCTCGACGTACTCCATCACCAGGAAGGCGATGTGCTGGTCGCTGCCGAAGTCGTAGACGTCGACCACGCCCGGGTGGTTGATGGTGGCCATGGTGCGTGCTTCGCCGCGGAACCGCTCGGCGAAGCCGGGCTCGTCGAGCAGCGCCGGGAGCAGGCTCTTCACCGCGACCGTACGGCCCAGCACCTGGTCGGTGCCACGCCAGACGTCGCCCATGCCACCGCTGGCGATCCGCTCGTCGAGGCGGTAGCGGTTGCCGAGCTGGACGCCGGGGCTGAGCATGTCAGCGGCCCCCGGAGTCGGCGATCGCCGCCTGCATGATCCTGCCGGCGATCCGGGCCGCCTCGGCGCTGCCGCCGCTGCCGGCCTGCTCCAGCTCCACGCAGACCGCGGAGACCGGGGTGCCGTTCTTGTCCAGCGCGAAGCCGATGAACCAGCCGTGGTCGGGGGTGTTCGGCCCGGACTGGGCGGTACCGGTCTTGCCGCCGACGGTGTAGCCGTCGATGGCGGCCTTCCGGCCGGTGCCGTTCTTGACCACGCTCTCCATCATGTCCCGCAGGTCGCCGGCGACCTGGCCGCTCACCGGCCGGCGCAGCTCCCGCGGCTTCGCGGTGTAGTAGCTGGTGGTGCGGTCCGGGGCGAGCAGCTGCTTGACCAGGTACGGCCGCATCTGGCTGCCGCCGTTGGCGACCGAGGCGGCGATCAGCGCGCCCTGGAGCGGGGTCATCCGCACGTCCCGCTGGCCGATGGAGGACTGGGCCAGGGCGGCCGGGTCGGTGGCTCCGCCGGGAGCCTCCATGTCACCGGTCCGGCTGGCCGCCACCCCGAGGCCGCCCTCGCCGAGCTGCCCGACGGTCAGGTCCTCCTGCTCGAAGCCGAACTGGCGGGCCTTCTCCTTGAGCTTGTCGGCGCCGAGCTTCACGCCGAGCTGGGCGAAGCCGGTGTTGCAGGACTCGGTGACCGCCGCCATCAGGCTGACCTGAGGCTCGGGGCAGATCGACGGCGCGGCGTTGCGGATCGGCTGGCCGGACGTCGGCGGGGTGTAGCTGGACCCGGCCGGGATCTGGGTGCTCTTGCCGACGCCGCTCTCCAGCGCCGCCGCGGCCACCACGATCTTGAAGGTCGAGCCGGGCGGCAGCGTCTCCGACAGCGCCCGGTTGGCCAGCGGGCGTTCCGGGTCCTTCTCCAGCCTGTTGTACGCCGCCGACGCCTCGTTGGTGTCGTGGTTGGCCAGCGGGTTGGGGTCGAAGCTCGGCATGGAGACCAGCGCCTGCACCGCCCCGGTCCGCGGGTCGATCGCGATGGCCGCGCCCCGCTTCGCCCCCACCTGGTTGTCCTGGAGCTGCTTGAACGCCGTGTCCTGGGCCCGCTTGGAGAGGGTGAGCAGCACGTTGCCGCCACCGGTCTCCTCCCCGGTGAACATGTCCTTCACCCGGTTGGCGATCAGCTGGTCGCTGGTGCCGGCGAGGAAGTCGTTCTCGGTGCGCTCGATGCCGGTCTCCGCGAGGTTGACCGGCTTGTAGCCGAGCACGTGCGCGTACGTCTCCCCACCCGGGTAGGTGCGCAGGAACCTCAGCTTGCCGCCGGTCTCCTTGCTGAGCGCGTACGCGGTGCCGCCGACCTCGATGTTGCCGCGCTTGCGCTCGTACTCGGCCACCTGGACCCGGCCGTTGTAGTCGCTGTTGCGGTACTCATCGGCCTTGTACGCCTGGATCCAGTTGAGGTTCGCGAAGAGCAGGCCGAAGAGGATCATGACGACCACACCGACGCGGCGCAGGGGTGCGTTCACGGCCTGATCACCTCCGTCGGGGCCCCGTGCAGCTGCTCGGGCGGACCGCCGCTCGGGCGGGCCGCCGGGCCGCCGCCGGTCACCGGACGGCGGGCCCCGTCGGAGACCCGGAGCAGGACGGCGATGAGCAGCCAGTTCGCCATCAGCGACGAGCCGCCGGCGGAGAGGAACGGGGTGGTCTGGCCGGTCAGCGGGATGAGCTTGCTGATCCCGCCGACGATGACGAAGACCTGGAGGCCCAGGGTGAAGGCGAGACCGCCGGCCAGCAGCTTGCCGAAGGAGTCGCGCACCGCCAGCGCCGCCCGCAGGCCCCGCTCGACGACCAGCAGGTAGACCACGAGCAGCGCGGAGAGGCCGAAGAGCCCGATCTCCTCGCCGATGCCGGCGAAGATGAAGTCGGTCTGCACCTCGGGCAGCAGGGTCGGCTGGCCGCCGCCCGGGCCGGCGCCGAAGAGGCCGCCGGTGCCGAGGGTGAGCAGACCCTGGACGAGCTGATAGCCCCGGTCGTACGGCTCGGCGAACGGGTCCAGCCAGATCTGCGCCCGGTCGTAGAAGTTGAGGAACGGGCCGCCGACCGTGCTGCCCAGCAGGTACGCCAGGTAGGCGCCGCCGAAGAAGAGGATCAGACCGATGAGCAGCCAGCTGACCCGTTCGGTGGCGATGTAGAGCGTCACCACGAACATGCCGAAGTAGAGCAGCGAGGTGCCGAGGTCCTTCTCGAAGACCAGGACCAGCAGGCTGATGATCCAGACCACCAGGACCGGGCCGAGGTCCCGCCCGCGCGGGAAGTCGATGCCGAGCACCCGCCGGCTGGCCAGCGACAGCACCTCGCGCTTGCGGACCAGGTAGTACGCGAAGAAGGCGAGCAGGGCGAGCTTGGCGAACTCACCGGGCTGGATCGAGAAGCCGCCGATCCGGATCCACAGCTTGGCGTTGTTGATCTCGGAGAACCGGGCCGGCAGCACCGCCGGGATCATCACCAGCACGATGCCGGCCAGGCCCAGGGTGTACGCGTACCGGGAGAGCGACCGGTGGTCCCGCATGATCGCCAGCAGCCCGGCGGCGAGGATCACCGCGCCGAGTGTCCAGGCGAGCTGCCGGCCACCCGTACCGGCGAAGATCGCCAGCGTCTCCCGGTCCGCCGGGGCCGCCTTGGCCAGGTCGTACCGGCGCAGGAAGCCCACGCCGATGCCGTTGAGCAGGGCGACCGCCGGCAGCAGCGCCGGGTCGGCGAACGGCGCCAGCCAGCGGATCACCAGGTGCAGACCGAGGAAGACCAGCCCCAGCGCGGCGGCCGGCATCCAGAAGTCCGGGGTGACCGTGTCCAGCACGTTCGCCTCGACCGTCGCCGAGTACGCCGCCACGAGGACCATGGCGAGCAGCAGCAGCGACAGCTCGGCGTTCCGCCGGGACCGGGCCAGGCGTACGCCGGGCTGCTCGCCCGTCGAGGCGGGCGAGGCTACCGGTACGGCCGCTGCGGTCACGGATGAGTCCTCGGTGTCGAGCCGACGCTCACTCCGGCGACCGGCAGCCCGCCGGGTCGACCGGCGGGACGGTGTCGGAGGGGACGGCGTCGGGAGTGGTGGTCGGCGCGGGTGTGGGGGTGACCGGCGGCCGGGCGCTGGCGCTGACGGGCGGGGCGACCGCGGAGGCGGTGACCGCCGGCGTCGGGCTGACGGCGGCGGCCGTCGGGCTGACCGCGGCCGCCGTCGGGCTCGGTGGGCACATCGGCTTGAGGTTCGGGTTCGCCGGGTCGTCGCTGGTCAGCTCGGCCAGCCGGCGCTGCGCGTCCGGCTCGCTCTTGGCCTGGATGCCCTGCTTGACCTGCTCCTGCGCGGCCAGCGTGAGGTCGTCCAGCTTGGCCCCGCTGGTGGAGTGCACGCTGGACAGGTCGAGGCCGGCGATCTGGCCCGGCACGCCGCGGAAGACGGCGAGCTGGCCCTGCTCGGTGGCGCCGACGTAGTACTGCCGCTGGGTGTAGCTCCACCCGGCGAACAGGCCACCGCCGAGGATGACCAGCAGCGCCAGCAGCATCGCCGCGCTGCGCAGCGGGCGGTGCCGGCGCCGTTCCGGCTCGTCGTCCCGGTTGTCCGCCGGCTCCTCTGGGGCCGGCGAGCGCGGGGCGGACAGCGCCGAGGCGCGGGCCGCCGGGGTGGAGACGTCGGCCGACGTGGCCATGCCCCGGTCCCGGGCGGCGGCGCCGCCGACGATCGGGGAGGCCTCGACGATGTCCTGGTCGGTGGCGTCGGCGATGATCACCGTGATGTTGTCCGGGCCGCCGCCGCGCAGCGCGAGCTGCACCAGGCGCTCGACGCACTGCTGCGGGTCGGGGTACTCCCGCATGGTGTCGCCGATGGTGTCCGCGCTGACCACGCCGGAGAGCCCGTCGCTGCAGATCAGGTAGCGGTCGCCGGGAAGGACCTGGCGGACGCTGTACTCCGGGTCGATGTCGCGGCCGTCCAACGCGCGGGTGAGCAGCGAGCGCTGGGGGTGGCTGCTCGCCTCCTCCGCGCTGATCCGGCCCTCGTCGACGAGCATCTGGACGTACGTGTCGTCCTTGGTGATCTGCGCGAACTCGCCGTTGCGCAGCAGATAGGCCCGCGAGTCACCGATGTGGACCATGCCGAGCTTGCTGCCCGAGAAGAGGGTGGCGGTGAGCGTGGTGCCCATCCCCTCCAGCTGCGGGTTGGCGTCCACGGTGTCGCGGAGTTGTTGGTTGGCGGTGCCCACGGCCGAACGCAACGCGTCGACGAGGGCGTCCCCTGGGACGTCCTCGTCGAGCGGCGCCATGGCACCGATGACGATGTTGCTGGCGACGTCACCGGCGGCCATACCGCCCATGCCGTCGGCGACGGCGAGTAGCCGCGGCCCGGCGTAGACGGAATCCTGGTTACCGTCTCGGATCAGACCGCGGTCGCTGTGGGCCGCATAGCGCAGGGTCAGAGTCATGGCCGTAATTCGAGAGAAGTGCGGCCGATCCGGATCGGCACGCCGAGGGGGACGGGGGTTGGTCCGGTGACCTTAGCGCGATCCAGATAGGTGCCGTTAGTCGAGCCGAGATCCTCGACGAACCACTGCCCCTCGCGCGGCACGAGCCGGGCGTGCCGCGCGGACGCGTAGTCGTCGGTGATCACCAGCGTGGAGTCCTCGGCCCGTCCGATGGTGATCTGGGCTTCGCCGAGGGTGATCCGGGTGCCGGCCAACTGGCCGGCGGTGACCACCAGCTGGTGCGCGGCCCTGCCCCGCTTCACCTTCGCCGGCCTCGCGGCCTGACCGGTCGAGGCGCCGACCGCGCGTGGCGCGGCCACCAACCGACCCGACCGGGCCCCGGCGAAGAGGTCCCGGCGGATGACGCCGACCACCGTGAACACGAAGATCCACAGCAGGATGAGGAACCCGAACCGGGCGACGGTGATGACGAGTTCCGGCAAGGCGGGTCAGCCGTCCACGCGGAAGGTCAGGGTGGTCGTGCCGAGCTGGATCATGTCGCCGGGGTTGAGGGCGACGGCGGAGACGCGCTGGCCGTTGACCATCGTGCCGTTGGTGGAGCCGAGGTCGGTCAGCACGACCTGGCCGCCGTCGAAGTCCAGCCGGGCGTGTCGCCGGGAGATCCCGACGTCGGGCAGGCGCAGGTTGGCCTGGTCGCCGCGGCCGATCACCGTCGAACCCATCTGGAGAGGGTAGGTGCGACCGTCGCCGGAGACCAGCCGCACGTTGCGACCGCCGCCCTGGCCGGGCGGGGGGCCGTAGCCGCCGCCCTGGTCGTACGCCGGGTACGCCGGCGGGCCGGCGTCGTAGCCGGCGGGCGCGGAGACCGGGGCGACGTCTCCGCCGGTGTAGACCTCGGCGGTGACCCGGAACATGCCGGTATCCAGCCCCTCGCCGCGCTCGATCTCGACGATCACGTCGCCGTAGACCGTCCAGGCCTGCTCGCCGATGAACTCCGCCTGCGACTGGGCCAGCTCCTGGGCCAGCGCGGCGGCGTACGGCGCCAGCCTGCTGTGGTCGTACGGCGAGAGATCGATCACGTAGCGGTTGGGCACCAACGTGCGCCCACCGGCCAGGATCGCCTTGTGCGCCTCGGCCTCCCGCTGCATGGCGTTGAGGATCTCCACGGGGTGGACCACCCCTTTGAAGACCTTGGCGAAGGCCCCCTCTACCAGGCCTTCCAGACGCTTCTCGAAGCGTTGCAGCACGCTCACCGGCTCCTCCTCGGGTCCCGAGGGAATGATGGTATCTGGACACCGCCCGCGCAGCTCACATGCCGCTCGGCCGGCCGCCGGCGGCCCGTTCGAACGGACCCCACGGGTCGTGCTACAGTTTCGTCCGCCACGAACGGTGATCGCTCGTGGCGATGACCGGTGACAGCGTAATATGTCTCGGCACCCGCCGCAGGTGGCGGGGCCGCGATGGGATACGGTTGTTCCAGGTCAGGCCACGGGGAAGTGGCGGAATGGCAGACGCGCACGGTTCAGGTCCGTGTGTCCGAAAGGACGTGGGGGTTCAACTCCCCCCTTCCCCACCATCACGAGGGCTCCGCAGCTTGCGGGGCCCTCGCGTCATATCGGGGCGTGCCGGACGTCACGCTATGCTCCGATGGTTTCCCTGCCTCCTACTGACCAGGAGTGGCGTGTGACTGTCGCGTTGGTGACCGGCTCGGGCGGTCTGATCGGCTCGGAGGCGGTCCGGCACTTCGCCGGCCTCGGGCTCGACGTGGTCGGCATCGACAACGACATGCGGCAGGAGTTCTTCGGCGCCGAGGCGTCGACCGCCTGGAACGTCCGCCGGCTGACCGACGAGCTCGGCTCCGCGTACTCGCACCACAGCATCGACATCCGGGACCGGGACGCGCTGGCGAAGCTCTTCGCCCGCTACGGCCGGGACATCGCCGTGGTGGTCCACACCGCCGCGCAGCCGTCGCACGACTGGGCCGTCCGGGACCCGTTCACCGACTTCGACGTCAACGCCGGCGGCACCCTCAACGTGCTGCAGACCGTCCGCGAGCACTGCATCGAGACGCCGGTGATCCACTGCTCGACCAACAAGGTCTACGGCGACCGGCCGAACAGCCTCCCGCTGATGGAGCTGGAGACCCGCTACGAGCTGCCCGAGGACCACCCGTACTACCAGGGCGTCCGCGAGGACATGTCGATCGACGCCTGCCTGCACTCGGTCTTCGGCGCCTCCAAGGTCGCGGCCGACGTGATGGTCCAGGAGTACGGCCGCTACTTCGGCATGAAGACCGCCTGCTTCCGGGGCGGCACGCTGACCGGCCCGGCGCACTCGGCCACCGAGCTGCACGGCTTCCTCGGCTACGTGATGCGCGCGAACATGGAGCGCCGGACGTACAAGATCTTCGGCTACCAGGGCAAGCAGGTCCGCGACGCCATCCACAGCTCGGACGTGGTCTCCGCGTTCGAGGCGTTCTTCCGCAACCCGCGCTCGGCGGCGGTCTACAACCTGGGCGGCGGCCGGCACTCCAACATCTCCATGCGCGAGGTCTTCGCGCTGGCGGAGGAGATCACCGGCCAGGAGATGATCAGCGAGTACGTCGAGGCGAACCGGATCGGCGACCACAAGTGGTGGATCGGCTCGAACGAGGCGTTCCAGGCCGACTACCCGGACTGGAAGCAGGTCTACGACGTGCCGATGATCGCGCGCGAGATCTACGAGGCCAACGTGGACAAGTGGGTGCCGCAGGCATGACCACCGGCACCAAGCGGAACGTGCTCGGCGTGCTCGTCGACGCGACCGACTACGCCACGGCCACCGAGGCGGTCGTCACCGCGGCGCGGGAGCGCCGCCCACTGGCGCTGACCGCGCTGGCCGTGCACGGGGTGATGACCGGGGTGCTCGACCCGGCGCACAACGCCCGGCTCAACTCGTTCGACGTGGTCACGCCGGACGGCCAGCCGGTCCGCTGGGCGCTGAACCTGCTGCACGGCGCGGGCCTCACCGACCGGGTGTACGGCCCCGAGCTCACCCTCCGGGTGCTCGCCCGCTGCGCCGACGAGGGGCTGCCGGTCTACCTGTACGGCTCCACGGAGGAGACCCTGGCGCGGCTGATCCCCGCGCTGGAGGAGAAGTTCCCGGCGCTGAAGATCGCCGGCGTCGAGCCGTCGAAGTTCCGTCAGGTGCAGCCCGGCGAGGACGTGGAGATCGCCGACCGGATCAAGGCCAGCGGTGCCCGGCTCGTCCTGGTCGGGCTGGGCTGCCCCCGGCAGGAGGTCTTCGCGTACGCCATGCGGCCGCTGCTGGACATGCCGCTGATGGCGGTCGGCGCGGCCTTCGACTACCACGCCGGCCTGCTGCGCAACCCCCCGCCGTGGATGCAGCGCGCCGGGCTGGAGTGGGTCTGGCGGCTCGGGCTGGAGCCGAAGCGGCTCTGGCGCCGGTACGTCATCCTCAACCCGGCCTACCTGTCCCGCCTGGCGGCCCAGAAGACCGGCCTGTGGAAGGCCACCCCGCCGCCCCCGGCCACGGAACGCCCGCCCACCTTCACCGTCTGAGCCCGACACCGGCCGGCCGGCTGGCCTCGGCCCGGAAACGACGCCCGGCGGCCACCCGTGGAGGTGACCGCCGGACGCCGGTGGGAAGGTTGGCTCAGGAGACGTTCAGCGCGGTGTCGTCGAGGACGAACGAGGTCTGCAGGGAGATGTCCTCCACGCCGGTGAACTTGATCTGGATGGTCTGGCCGGCGTATGCGCCCAGGTTGAACGACTTCTGCGCATAGCCGGTGTTCTTGTCCAGGTTCGAGTAGGTGGCGAGCGTGGCCAGCACCGAGCCGCTGCTGTTGAGCACCTGTACCCGCAGCGTGTCGTAGGCGGTGCCGGTGGTGGTCTCGGCGGTGTCGATGTGCAGCCAGAAGCTCAGGCTGTACGACGAGCAGCCGGCCGGCAGGGCCACCGACTGGGCCAGGGTGTCGGTGTGCGAGGTGCCGTAGCCGTCCAGCCAGGCGTTCCAGGTGCCCGTGCGGGGCGGCTGGCCGGAGGAGCCGTACTGGCCGATCACCCCGGAGGTGGCGGTCCACCCGGTGTTCCCGGACTCGAAGCCCGGGTTGGCGAGCTTCTGACCGGCGCCCGTGCAGCCACCGGTGCCGGTGACGGTGAGGGAGTAGCTCGCCGTCTTCGTGCCCGAGGCTGCCGTGCCGCTGACCGTGACCGCGTACGTGCCGGCCGGGGTGCTCGCCGAGGTGGTGATGGTGAGGGTGGACGAGCCGCCGGAGGTCACCGTGGCCGGGTTGAACGAGGCGCTGGCGCCGGCCGGGAGGCCGCTGGCCGAGAGGCTGACCGACTGGGCGGAGCCGTTGGTGGTGGCCGTGGCGACGGTGGCGCTCACCGAGCCACCGGGGGCGGTGGATCCGGTGGTGGGCGACACCGAGACGGAGAAGTCGTTGGTCGGCGGCGGGGTGCTGCCGTTGACCACGTAGAGCAGCCGGTTCGGGGTGCCGGTGCCCACGTTGGTCACCACGTTCGGGGTGGCGTTGTTGACCAGGCTGTCCCGCACCTGCTGCGGGCTCCACGACGGGTTCGCCGAGAGCACGAGCGCCGCGGCGCCGGCGACGTGCGGCGACGCCATCGAGGTGCCGCTGATCGTGTTCGTCGCGCTGCTGCCGGTGTACCAGGCCGAGGTGATGTTGACGCCCGGCGCCAGGATGTCGACGCAGGTGCCGTAGTTGGAGAAGCTCGCGGCGGCGTCGTTGTTCTGCGTGGCGCCGACCGTGATCGCCGACGCGACCCGGGCCGGGGAGTAGTTGCAGGCGTTCTGCCGGTTGCCGAAGATGTCGCCGTTGCCGGCCGCCACCGCGTAGGTGATGCCGGAGTTGATGGAGTTGGTGACCGCCGTGTCGATCGAGCTGTTGGCGGAGCCACCGAGGCTCATGTTCGCCACCGCCGGCTTGACCGCGTTCGCGGTGACCCAGTCGATGCCGGACACCACCTGGGCGTTGGTGCCGCTGCCCTGGCAGTCCAGCACCCGGACGCCGACGATCTGGACGGCCTTGGCCACGCCGTACGAGGAGCCGCCCACGGTGCCCGAGACGTGCGTGCCGTGGCCGTTGCAGTCGTCGGCGGAGCCGCCGTCCACCGCGTCGAAGCCGGACACCGCCCGGCCGCCGAAGTCGTTGTGCGCGAACAGCACGCCGGTGTCGATGATGTACGCGTGCACGTTGCTCGCCGTGTTCGGGTAGGTGTACGAGCTGTCCAGCGGCAGGTTGCGCTGGTCGATCCGGTCCAGGCCCCAGGACGGCGGGTTCGTCTGGGTGCCGAAGATCGAGACGGTGTGGTTCTGCTCCACGTACGCCACGGCGGGGTCGGCGGCGATCCGTGCGGCGGCCGGCGCGCCGACCCGGATCTCGAAGCCGCGCAGCGCGGCGCGCCAGGTGCGGGCGACGCTGCCGCCGTGCCGGGCGGTGAGCCGCCGCGCGGTATCGGCGACCTGGCTGGGGGCGACGGCACTGTCCTTCAACACGACGATGTAGCTGTCGGCCACCGCGGTGGTGCCGCCGGCGGCCCGGATCACTCCGGTCGGTTCGGCGGCCAGCGCGGGGCTGGCCGCCGCGAGCATCGTCAGGGCGGCCACGCCGACGAGTACGGACCTGTGTGGGAGACCCATCTCCCTACCTCCCTCCGACCGGCACCCGATCGTCCGCCGGCGAGGCAGGCAGATCGACGCTGACCGATCAGTCTGAGACTAGGTCAACGGGAGGAAGGTGGAACATGTCGAAGTTTCCATATCACCGGTGGGATGGCCCCTACGGGCTGACGTAGGGGCCGAACCGGGGGCCGGCCCCGGATCCGGTGAACGCCGAGCTCGGCGAGGCTGGTGGCATGGCTGACCAGCTCGCCGTGCTGCTCCCGGTCGCCGCCGTCTGGGTGGCCGCCGCCGTCGTCGCGGACGGACTGCCCCGGCTGGACCGCGCCCGCGCGCTCCGCCGGCGTACCGGATGGGTGTCCGCCCTGGTCCTGACCGGCCTGGCGCTGACCGCGGCGGTGCTGTTCACCGGCCTGCAGAGCGCGGGCGGCACGGCGGTGGACCGGGCGGCCGGCGGCCTCGCCCTCGCGGCGGTCCCGGCGCTGCTGGTCGCGGTCTGCACCGTCCGCCGGGTCCGGCGGCTGCGGGCCGGCGCCGGGGCGTTCGCCCGGGCGCCGGAGACCCCGGCCCCGCACGGCCTGCGGGCCGCCGCCGCGCATCCGCTGATCGGGCTGCCGGTGCAGGTCACCGCCCTGGCGACCGTCCCGGCCGTGGTGTCGGCCGCCGGCCTCGACCGCTTCACCGGGCCCGGCCCGACCGGCGCCGCGGTCACCGTCGGCGTCCTGGGGATCGCCACGATCGGGGTACGCCATGCGCTGCGGCACAACCGGCTCGCCGAACGGGCGATGCCGGTGGCCGTCAGCTCACCGCGAGCGGCCGGTCCCCTGCACGTATAGCAGCTCCAGGATCGCCCGGGTCGCCTCGAACCAGCGGTCCAGCCAGCCGGGCGGCGGGACGCTGCCCTTCGGCGGCAGCTCCATCAGCAGGCCGCGCAGCAGCGGGTGGTCCACCAGGGACTCGGTGGGCTCCAGCGGCCAGCCGGCCGGCGGGAACGACGGCTCGGTGAGCGGGTTCGGGTCCAGCGACGGCAGGGACAGTGGCGGACCGGCCTGCTCCGGCGGGGCAGCGTCCCGACCACCGACCTCGCTGTCGGCGGAGACCACCTCGGTGAGCACGGTGTCCCGGCGGGCGCCGCGGTACTTGCCGCCGAACCGCTCCGGCTTGCCCGGGCCGTTGGTGAGGTTGTCTGAACCGATCGTCGTCATCCGTCTCGCCTGCCTCGCTCGGTTGCCGATCCGTGCGGTGTTGCCGATCCGTGCGGTTCAACGAGGCGGACCGGATGTGGCGACGGGTGACCCGCGCCGGCCCGTCCGGTGGACGGATTGGTGGACACGGGAATGGCCCGCCCGGCGACGCTGCCGGGCGGGGCCACGCTTCCCAAGTCCGGGTCGCCGGGTCAGGCCCGGGCGAACACACCGTCCCTGGCACCCGCGACGAAGGCGTGCCAGTCACCCGGGGCGAAGACCAGGGCGGGACCGGTCTTGTCCTTCGAATCCCGGACGCCGACCGCCCCGGTCACATACGCGACCTCCACGCAGTTGTCACAGTTCGGCCCGCTCTTCGAGCTCTTGAACCACGTCGCCTGCGTCAGGTCCACGGGGAACTCCTTGGTCGCCATTTCCACAACGGCTCCTCTGCCAGTTTTGCGATGTGTGCGATAGATTCCTCCGGGCGTATGGCCGCTGCTCGAATGTGATCGAAGATGAAGCTGTACTTCTGCAGTTCGTCGCTCTTCTCCAGGAAGAGCCCACCCGTGGCGTTCTCCGCGTACACGACATCGGGATCACTCGGCTCGGGGAAGCTGAGGATCGTGAAGGTCCCGTCCATGCCGGCGTGCGCGCCCACCTCGAAGGGCAGGACCTGCAACGTCACGTTCGGCAGTTCGGCCACCTCCACCAGCCGTTTGAGCTGGCCACGCATCACCGCGTCGCCGCCCACCGGCCGGCTCAGCACCGCCTCATCGAGCACCACCCACAGATCGACCGGATCGTCCTGGGTCAACAACGACTGACGGCCCAGACGGACACGCACCCGTTGGTGAACCTGGTCGGCGGTGAAGTCGGGCCGGGCGGCCCGGATCATCGCCCCCGCGTACTCCTCGGTCTCCAGCAGGCCCGGCACCACCTGCTGCTCGTACGCCCGGATCGAGCTGGCCGCCGCCTCCAGCCCCACGTACGCCCCGACCAGCACTGTGCTGTACGGATGCCACCAGCCCTTCTGGCGGGCCTCCCGGGCGATCTGCACCAGCTCGTCGCTCTCGGCGCCCACCACCCCGTAGATCCGGAGCATGTCCCGGACGTCGCGGGGGGTGGCGGTGGTGTGACCGGTCTCGATCCGGGAGATCTTGGAGGCGGAGCACTCGAGCTGCTCGGCGACGGTCTCGATCGTGATGCCGGCGGACTCTCGCTGGCGGCGCAGTTCCGCCCCCAGGCGACGACGCCGGATGGTGGGGCTGCGCCGCTCGCTCACGACGCCGCTCCCCGGGTCGTGGTGCGGGAACCCCGGTCCCTCGCGCTCACCCGGCCACCTCCGGTCGCTCGCGCCCGGCTCGACCCCCGCCGGGGGCGCGACCCGTGGTACGGCGGGCGATCGTTCGCGGCAGGGGTGGTGCCGGTCGTCGACCGGCCGCGACGGGCGAAACCGGCGTCCAGTGTGCCGTCCCGATAGCGAGGTCATCAAGCATGTCGTTCACGTGTCCTGCTCGCGTATCGGCAAAAGTCGACGTGCAACTTGCATGAAGCACGTCACTGATGCACTCTGTCCGTATGGCACGGGTTACTCACCGTCCCCACTCGATCTCCCGACGTGGTGATCCCGCCGGTCGCTGGTCGGTGGGGGGTGAGCCGGCCCGAGCTGCCGTAACGAGACCTGCCCCGGGGTGAAGACCCCGCCGCTGCACGCCCGACGGCTGCGGCGGCGGGAGCGGTAACCGGGAGCAGCCGGGTGATGGTCGGGTGGCGGCGCGCCACCGCGGGTACGGCCCGACCAGCACCGAAAAGCGATCAGCCGGTCCACGAGGCACGACCTGCGTCACCGGGCCCGAACTGTCCCCCGATCAGCGCCCGCCGGCTCGCCCGCCGGCCGACCCTTCCCAGGAGCCCATGTGCTTCCCCGCTCCGGTGACGTACTGCACGTGACTCGCGCGGCGAGTGTCCAGTTCCTTCGACCGATCCTGTTCCGTGTGATCCGGGTGCTCGACTGGCCGACGTACGACGGCTGGCTGTGGCTCGACGGCTACGAGTTGAACGCGGCGGGGGACGCGGTCAACCGGCGGTCGATCTTCGTGCAGTCGGCCGGGCTGCGCCAGCTCCAGGCCGCGCCGGCGCCCCGCCCGCACACCGTACGCACCCGGCGACCGGTCGCCCGGACCCCGGTCGGAGTGGGCTGACACCGCGATTGCCAGGTCGGGGGGCGTGCCGCCGCCATAGAATCGGTATGCCCACCCCGGCGAAGTCTCCACCCCGCGCGTCCCGGACCCTGAACCTGGGATGGCCATGGTCAATCTGCCCGCCGCGCGGCGGCACCACCGGTCCCGTGTCGGTTACGCCTTCGGGCTCTTCGCACTCCTCGGCACCGCCACCGCACTCGCGGTCGCGGTCAACCTCCCCGCCCTCTCCGCCACCCAGCAGCTCAGCGAGCCCGTACCGGCTCCGGAGATCACCGTGGTCGGGGAAGGCACCGCACCGCCCGACGATCCGGTCGAGCCCGGCTGGGCCGGCGGATTCGGTGGTGAATCCCCGGGCGCGCAGCCACCAGCGCCCGCGGACCGGGCCGGGGAGGGCGCGGTGGCCGAGGGGCCGGCCGGCGTACGGACGACCGCGGAGGACCTCAGCCGGTCGCTGTTCTACTCCGGTCTCCTGGGGCTCGCCATCTCGCTGGCCGGGCTCGGCCTGGTCGGCACCAGACGACGGCAGTGGTGAGGGTCAGGGGGTTCCGCTGGCCGAGGGGGCGGGCGTGGGAGTGCCGGCGCCGGTCGTCGGGGCCGCGGCCTCGGCGACCACGACGGTGACCTGGTCGCCCTCGGCGATCGCCTCGCCGGCGCCCGGGTCGGTCTCGATCACCGTGCCGGCGGGTCGGTCCGACGTCCGGGTCACCACCCGATAGTCCACGCCCAACCGGTCGAGGACCGCCCGGGCGGTCGCCTCCGGCAGCCCCACCAGCGGCGGCATCGGCACCCGGGCCGCGGCCGTGGTGGTGGGCGGGGTGGTCGGCGGCTGGGTGGTCGGCGCCGCCGAGGTCGGCGCGGCGGTGGTCGCCGGGGCCGTGGTCGGCCCCGGCGTGAGCGAGGGGGACGGCTCGGGCCCCCGGTCCGCCGCCCGCAGCGCCAGCCAGACGCCCACCCCGATCAGCGCGATCAGCAACAGCGCGAGGATGCCCAGCAGGATCGGCATCCACCAGCGGCGGCCGGCCTGCTCCTCGGTGTACCACTCGGTGCCAGCCTCCTGGTAGCCGACCGGCCTGGGTGGCGGCACCCCGGCCCGCCCGGACCAGGCCGCCGGCAGGGGTGCGGTCCGGTCGGCGGGCTGCTGCCGCGCGGTCCGGTCACCGGTCGGCGGCAGCGCCCGGGTGGCATCGGCGTCCGCCCCACCGGGGCCACGGTCCGGCGGCAGCGCCCGGGTGGCGTCGGCGTCGTCCCCGGGTGGTTCCTGGCGGTCGCCGCTCATCGCACGTCCTTTCCCCACCGGGGCGGGCGCCCTGGCCCTCGATCATCCAAGTTAGCGGTCCGGACCGCCATCGGTGGGGATCAGCGCGGCGAGCCGCCGGTCAGGGGGTCGGCGCCGGACTGTCGGGTGTGGTCGACGGCGGGTCGCCGCAGCCGAGGGCGACCGGGTCGTTCCACCGGGCCGACGCGCCGGCGGCCGGATCCTGCGCGGTGACGGTGCCGCGCCGACCGGTGCGGTAACGCGGGTAGAGGCCCGCCTCGACCAGGTCATCCGCGGCGGCGGCGCAGTCGTCGCCGACCAGATCCGGTACGGGCACGGCCGGCGCCGGGCCGGCCACCCAGAGGGTGACGGTGACTCCCCGGCGAACCGGGGTACCGGGCTCGGGCGAGGTGCGCTCGACGTTGCGGCCGGTGCCCGTGCCGAAGACCAGCCGCCAGCCGAGCTTCCGCTCGTGCAACTGCCGGCGGGCGTCGGTGAAGTCGACCCCGACCAACTCGGGCACGGTCAGCCCGCCGGCCGGCGTGGTCCGCGCGGTCGTCCGGGTCACCGGGGGCGTGCTGTGCGGCCCGTCCGTGGTCGGCATCGGGGCGGGCGCGGTGGTCACCGCCGCAGCCGGCGGGCCGGCGGGACCGGGGTCGCCGCCCGCGATGAGCCAGCCGCCGCTGGCGCCGATCACGGCCAGCAGCGCCACCGCCAGCCCACCGCCGAGCAGCAGTCTGACCCGGTCCGGCCCCTGGTCAGCCGGCCCGGGTGCGGTCTGCCGCACCGGGTACCCGTCCGTCATCACGTCCACCGCCTCATCACCGGCGACCGTAGCCGCCGCCACCAACCCCCGGCCGCGACCGGTTCCGGCTGCCCGCCACGACTCGCCGAGCCGATCCTGGGACGCTACGCTCCCCGGCATGGCCAGACGGGGCTGGGGAGGATCGGTCGCCATCGCGATCGGCGTCGCTGCCGGTGCGGGCGCGGCGCAACTGGGTTTCGGCTACGGCCTGGGCATCATCAACTGGACGCCGAACGACGCGGCCCGGGTCGACGCGGCGTGGGTGGCGAGCCTCGCCTGGGCCACCTGGATCTCCGCCACCTCGGTGGTCGCGGGCGCGGTCTGCGCGCAGCGGCTGCGGGCGCGGGGCGGCGAGGACGAGGAACCTGGCCGGACGCTGGGGAAGCTCGCCCTGGCCGTCGCCGGGGCGGTCGGCGCGCTGATCACGGTGCTCCTGGTCGCCGTACCGGCCCGCGCGGCGCGGGTGCCGGACACCTTCTCCCCGCAGACTGTCGCCGCTGGCTACGCCGCCGTCGGACTCCTGGTCGGCGTGCTCGTGGCGGCCTGGGCGCTGCACTCGAGGGCGGCCGCCACCAACCTGATCGCGACGACCGGATGGCTCTGGCTGCTCGCCGTGGTCTCGGTGGTCGACAGCGTGCTCGCCGGACGGGGCCTGACCAGCGCGCAGCTCGGCATCTGGCAGATCAGCTCCGACAGTGAGCGGTTCTGGATCCGGGACTACTTCTACTGGCCGGGCGCACTCCTCGCGATGGGCTCCGCGCTGGTGATCGGCGCGCTGGCCGCCCGGCGCACCGCGCGGCTGGCGGAGCGGCGGGTCGGGGCGGCGGCGTCCGGAGCGGCCGGCCCGCTGCTCGTGGCGGTGGCGTACCTGCTGGCCGTGCCGAGGCTCGCCGCGATCGCCGCCGAGCAGGTCTCGGCCCACCTGATCGCCCCGTACGCGGTGATCGCCGGGGTGGGCGGCTCGGTCCTGGTGGCCGCGCTGGCCCAGCGGGCGGAGCGCCGCACCGTCGCGCCGGACGGGGTGACCGTGCCCCGGCAGCGCACCGCCGGGCCCGACGAGCTTCCCACCGGCACCGACCGGGGGACGCTCGACCTGCCGCCCGGCGGCGAGGCGCCGGAGCGCGTCGACCCGGTGCCGGGGGCCGGTGCGCCGGAGGCCGGTGGCCGGTCGAGCGGGCGGCCCACCGGAGCGGCGCGGAGCACCGGCGCGGCTGCCGAGCCGGCGGAGCGCGCGGCGGGGCTGGCGGCCGAGGAATCCGCCACGCCGCCCGGTGAGGCCACGGGTGCCGCAGCGGACCGCTCGACCGCCCGTCGCGGTCGCGCGAACCCGCCGAGGCGGAGCGCGGCGCCGGTGGCGGCCGACGCGGACACCGGGACGGCTTCCGGCCGGAGCATCCCGAGCCAACGCGAGGCCGCATCGGCGGACGTCCCGTCCACCAGGGATCCGGCACCGGACGTGCCGCCGCCGAGCGAGGCGAGCGGAGTCGACCAGCCGGGGAACGGCCCGACGAGCCCGCCGACCACCGGCCCGAAGACCAGGCCCAGCCGCCGCGGCCGCTGATCCGCCACGCCCCGACGCCAGGACCGGTGACCCGGCCAGCCCGGGCCGGGTTTCTGTCGTACCGCCGGACAGGGTGGCGTGGCGCGGACCCGGCGGGTCAGTCGACCGGCCAGGTGTGCACGGGCTCGTTGCCGCGCTGGAGTTCGGCGTAGCGCTGGAGCATGTGGTGCAGCGCGGCGTCGCGGTCCATGCCCCGGTGCCGTTCGGCCGCCCAGACGGTCTCGGTCTGCCAGACCGCCCCGTTGCGGCCGGTACGGCAGCGCTGCTCGATGACGCCGAGCAGCCGGTCCCGCTCGGCCGGGGCGACGCCGAACCGGTCCAGCCCCTGGGCGGCCTTCGGCAGCAGGACGTCGAGCACCAGCTTGGTCACCGGGACGTCGCCCAGCCGGGGCCAGTGCAGCACGGCGTCCATGCCGCGGCGGGCGGCGGCGTGGAAGTTCTCCTCCGCGGAGCTGAAGGTGAGCTGGCTCCAGATCGGCCGGTCCGCCTCGGCCAGCCCCCGGGCCAGCCCGAAGTAGAAGCCGGCGTTGGCCAGCATGTCCACCACGGTCGGGCCGGCCGGCAGCACCCGGTTCTCCACCCGGAGGTGCGGGCGGCCGTTCATGATGTCGTAGACCGGCCGGTTCCAGCGGTAGACGGTGCCGTTGTGCAGCCGCAGCTCGCTCAGCTCGGGCACCCCGCCGGCGTGCAGCACCTCGACCGGGTCCTCGTCCTCGCAGATCGGCAGCAGCGGCGGGAAGTACCGGACGTTCTCCTCGAAGAGGTCGAAGATCGAGGTGATCCAGCGCTCGCCGAACCACACCCGGGGGCGTACGCCCTGCGCCTTGAGCTCGTCCGGGCGGGTGTCGGTGGCCTGCTCGAACAGGGCGATCCGGGTCTCCGCCCAGAGCTGCCGGCCGTAAAGGAACGGCGAGTTGGCGCCGATCGCGACCTGGACGCCGGCGATGGCCTGGGAGGCGTTCCAGTAGTCGGCGAAGCTGTCCGGCGCGACCTGGAGGTGGAACTGGAGGCTGGTGCAGGCGGCCTCGGGGGCGATCGAGTCGGTGTGCGTCTGGAGCCGCTCGACCCCCCGGATGTCCAGCTCGATGTCCTCGCCCCGGGCGCCGACGATCTGGTCGTTGAGCACCCGGTAGCGCTCGTTGGTGGAGAGGTTGTCGGCCACCAGGTGGCGTTCGGTGAGGGTCGGCAGGATGCCCACGAGGACGATCTTGGCGTCCGACTTCGCCGCGCGTTCGTCGGCGCGGCTGAGGCTGCTGCGCAGGTCCTGCTCGTAGTCGGCGAAGCCGACGCCCTCGATGAGCCGGGGTGGGGCGTTCAGCTCCAGGTTGAACTGCCCCAACTCGGTCTGGAAGAGCGGGTCGGCGATGTCGGCGAGGATCTGGTCGTTGCGCATGGCCGGCTCGGCGGCCGAGTCGACCAGGTTGAGTTCGATCTCCAGCCCGGTCATCGGGCGGTCGGCGTCGAACCCGAAGTCGTCCAGCATCAGCGCGAAGACGTCCAGGCACCGCCGGACCTTCTGCCGGTAGCGGACCCGGTCCTCCCGGGAGAAGGCGCCCTGCTCGACGTCCCTGCCCATGTGTCCTCCCGGCGCGAGGCGCAACGGAACCGTACCGTCCCGGAGCGCAGTGTGAACCACCCACGTTAGGAGCGTCCCGTTGTCGGAACCAGGGGTCCGGCCCGACGGTGCGCTCCCGGCGGCATCTCTACCCAGCCGGCGCCCGGGTCACCGGTGGCCGATGCCGAATGAGCCGTGACAATTCGCACCCGAGGGCGTACGCGAACGGGCCCGCGCCGTCGGTGGACAGCGCGGGCCCGTCGGATCGTACGGGGGGGGATCAGGCCTGGCGGACGGCCTCGCCCTCGATCTCGATCTTGATCTTCTTGCCGACCAGCACGCCACCGGTCTCCAGGGCGACGTTCCAGGTCAGGCCGAACTCCTCGCGGTCGATCTCGGTGCTGGCGGAGAACCCGAAGATGTCCTGGCCGAACGGGCTGCGGCCGACGCCCTCGAACTCGACCTCCAGGTCGACCGGGCGGGTGACACCCTTGATGGTCAGCTCACCGGAGAGGACGAACTCGTTGCCCGAGCGGGACTTCACGCCGGTGCTGCGGTACTCCAGCGTCGGGAAGACCTCCGCGTCCAGGAACTCCGGGCTGCGCAGGTGCGCGTCCCGGTCGGCCATTGCGGTGTGGATGCTGGCCGCCTGGATGGTGGCGGTGACGGAGGACTCCATCGGGTCCTCCGCGACGGTGATCGTGGCGGTCGCGTCGGCGAACTCGCCGCGCACCTTGCTCACCATCATGTGCCGCGCGACGAACCCGACCCGCTTGTGAGCCGCGTCCAGCAGGTACGTGCCGGCAGCCGGGATGGTCAGACCGCCCCAATCGCGGGTAACCGCTTCGGTGCTGCTGGTCATGGTGCTGTCCTCCAGGGGGAGATTGTTTAGTTGCCCAACGACTGACTGAGCAACTATAAGCACAGCAATATTCCGTGTGTCAAGTACTGCTAGGATGGTCAGGTGGACGAGAACGTGTTCGACGACCCCCGGATCACCGCCGTCGGCCTCTTCTACGAGGTGTACGCCGGACTGACGGCCCGGTTCGCCGCCCAGTTCGACGAACACGGCCTCTCCTCGGTCGAGTTCGAGGTGCTGACCAGACTCGCGCGCTCGCCCGGCAACCGGCTGCGGATGACCGATCTCGCCGCGCAGACCTCCCTCTCCACCAGTGGGGTGACCCGGGTGGTCGACCGGATGGAACGCGACGGCCTGCTCTGCCGCCGGGCCTGCCCCTCCGACCGGCGCAGCTCGTACGCGGTGGTCACCGGCGCCGGCCTGGCCCGGCTGGACGAGATCCTGCCCGGGCACCTGCGGATCATCGAGGAGTGGTTCACCGGCCAGCTCCAACCGGCCGAGCTGGCGGCGCTCCTCCACGGCCTGCGCCGGGTCCGGGACGCGGTCCACCCGGGCGCGACCGCGGGCAGCACCGACCCCGCGCCGACCGAGGAAGCGGCGAAGGCGGGCCGCTGACCCCGGAATCCGTCGCCCCAGCCGCCCACCGGCAGAAAGACCGGCAGAACCGATCTACCGCCGGTCTATAGGGCTTGAAAAGCCCCCAAATCACCCATCCGCAGCGGATAGTCTTGGTCAGCGGGGGAGCACCGGGGGGTGCCGGCGCGAGCGATGAGCGAGGGGCATACCAGGGGGCTTTTTCGCTCGCGCCACCCCCGCGCCCCCTTCCCCGCGGACACCGCCGCGGGTCGAGTCCGCGGACGGACGACAGCGTGATCAGTCGGGTGCACCCCGTCGGGCGCCGGACGTACGACGCGCCACCAACGCGTACAGCAGCGCCTCCTCCTGCGGCAGCAGACTGACCCCGCCCGCCCGGCGGGCCTCGTCGAGCCGCCTCAGCATCGTCACGTCGGCCGTGCTCGCCGCGAGCCCGACCAGCGCCTCCACCACGTCCCGCCGGTCCTGGCCGTCGACGCCCGCCTCGGCCGCGGCGGCGAACCACTCGGCCGCCAACTCCCGGTCGCCCTGGTACAGGGCGAGGTTGCCCTCGATCAGCGCGCAGACCGCGTCCTCCGGCCGACCGGCGGCCGAGGCGCCCGCGCCCCGCGACGGGCGGCGCTGCACGGGCACCGGGGAATCGGCAGCGCCCGAGCGCAGCTCGGCCACCACCTCCAGCGCCTCGGCGGCCCGGCCGTCCTGGGCGAGCGCCAGCCCCACCGTGCCCAGCACCCGGCGGCGGTGCCCCGGGTCGCCCAGGTCGGCCAGCGCCGTCGCCACCCGCCGTCCCTGCTCCACCGCGTCGGCGTACCGGCCCTCCAGGCGGATCACCTCGGCCAGGTTGGCGCGGGCGAGCACCCGCAGCCGCCGCTCCCCGCACTGGGCGGCCAGCCGGTCCACCGCGGCCAGTCGGCGCCGCGCCCCGACCAGGTCGCCGACCCGGATGTCGTGCCAGGTCAGATTGTTCTGCGCGACCGCCATGTCCCGCACCCACCCGTGCCGGGTGGCCAGCTCCAGCACCGCCTCGGCGTGCTCCCTGGCCTCGTCGTGCCCGCCGGTGGCGTGCAGCAGCGCGCAGAGCACCGACCGGGCCGCGAGTTCCCCGGACACCTCACCGGCGTCGCGGAAGACGGCCAACGCGGCGCGCGCCGCCGGCAGCTCCTCCGCCCCCGCGCCGTGCTCGGCGGCCAGCTGGGCCACCCCGACCAGCGCCCAGGCCCGCAGCACCGGATCGGCGTCGGCGGTACGCGGATCGGCCAGCAACCGGCGCAGCCAGCGCCGCCCGGAGACGTCCCGCCCCCGGAACCGCCACCACCGGGGCAGCGCGGCCGCCAGCCGCAGCGCGGTGACCGGATCGTCGCCGGCGGCGTGCGCCAGGGCGGCGCTGATGTCGCTGGTCGCCTCGTCGAGCAGGTGCACGGCGGCGTTCAGGTTCGCGCCCACCAGGTCCGGGGCGGCCCGGACCACCAGCTCGGTGACGACCCGGGCGTGCCGGCGCCGGATCAGGGCCAGCTCCCCCTCGCGGCCGGCCTGTTCGGTGGCGAAGTCGCGGACCGCGTCGAGCAGACGGAACCGGAACGGACCGGTGCCCCGGACGCTGAGCAGCCCGAGTTCGAGCAGCCGGTCCAGCAGCGGAACCGCGTCCGCCCGGTCGCCGCCGTCGGCCAGCAACTCCTCGGCCAGCTCCACCGACCAGCGGTTGCCGAACGCGGAGAGCCGGCGCAACGCCGCCCGCTCGCCGGGCGCCAGCAGCCGGTAGCTGGTCGCCACCGCCTCGCGGAGGGTCACCGCGCCCTCCGCCGGGTCCCGGCCGGGCCGGCCCTGCGACGTGGCCAGGTCGAGGACGCGGTCGCCGTACCGGTCAAGCAGCTCGGTCACGTCGAGGATCCGGCCGCGGGCGGCCATCAGCTCGATCGCCAGCGGCAGCCCGCCCAGCCGGCGGACCAGCGCGGCGACCGCCGGCAGCTCGGCGGGGGTGGGCGGCTCGCGGCGTACCAGGGCGAGGCGGGCGGTGAAGAGCGCGGTGGCCGGCCAGCGGTCGAGGTCCGACCGCTCCGCCGGCACCGTCCCGGCCGGTGGTACGTCCAGCGGAGCCACCGGCCGGACCAGTTCCCCGGGCAGGCCGACCGGGTGCCGACCGGTCACCAGCACCCGCAGGGCCGGAGCCGCGGCGAGCAGCCGACGCACCGCCTCGGCCACCGGATCGGGTGCCCGTTCCGCCGCGTCCAGCAGCAACAACGCGGGTCGCCCGCTGAGCCGCGCGGCGAGGTCGGCCAACCGGTTCACGCCGAAGACCCCGACCGAGGCGGCCAGCACGTCCGCCGTGTCGGAGCCCTCACCGACCAGCACCCCGGCGACGCCGGCGGGGTGGTCGGCGGCGACCGCGTGGGCCACGGTCAGGGCCAGCGCGGTCTTGCCGACGCCGGCCAGCCCGACCAGGCTCACCACCGGATGGTCGGCGCTCAGCAGGGCGGCGACCTCGGCGACGTCGCGGTCCCGGCCGATCAGCGGGACCGGCTGCGGGAGGGCGATCGGCGTACCGGAGGGGGCGGCGCCGGGGCCGGTGACCGGCAGGTGCCGGCCGGCCGGGGGCGGCCCGGCGGCGGACGACGGCCGGGCCGCGGCGAGGAAGGTCGTCCGGGCGGCGTGGGTCAGGTGCAGGGCGTCGGCGAGCAGCTCGACGGTGGTGCGCTGGGGGCGCACGGACCGGCCCCGCTCCAGATCGCGGACGGTCCGCACCCCGACGCCCGCCCGGGCGGCCAGCTCCGCCTGGGTGAGGCCGGCGGCGAGCCGGTGCCCGCGCAGCAGATCGGACAACACGGTACGGCCGTCCGGGCTCCGCGAACGATCATGATCCGGAGTCATGGGCACGAAGAGTACGGACCCGGTGCGACGGGCGGCAGGCCATCGTCGGCCAGCCGACGATCCGTCGCGGATATCCGACAGCGGTGCGACCCGTCCGGACCTCGACCGGCCCGGACGGGTCTGATCACCTCACATGCCGAGGTCGCGGGCGATGACCATGCGCTGCACCTCGCTGGTGCCCTCGCCGATCTCGAGGATCTTCGAGTCGCGCCAGAACCGGGCCACCGGGTACTCGTTCATGAAGCCGTAGCCGCCGTGGATCTGGGTGGCCTCGCGGGCGTTGTCCACCGCGACGGTGCTGGCGTGCAGCTTCGCGATGGCGGCGTGCCGCTTGAACGGCTCGCCGGCCAGCATCCTGGCGGCGGCGTCGTAGTAGGCCAGCCGGGCCGTGTGCGCCTTCAGCTCCATGTCGGCGATCTTGAACTGGATCGCCTGGTAGTTGCCGATCGGCTGGCCGAAGGCGTGCCGCTCCTTGGCGTACTTGATCGACTCGTCAACGCAGCCCTGAGCGAGGCCCACGGCCAGGGCGGCGATGGCGATCCGCCCCTCGTCGAGGATCCGCAGGAACTGGGCGAAGCCCCGGCCGCGCTGGCCGAGCAGGTTCGCCGCCGGGACCCGGCAGTCGTCGAAGGTCAGCTCGTGGGTGTCCGAGGCGTTCCAGCCGACCTTGGAGTACGCCGGCGCGACCGTGAAGCCGGGCGTACCCGACGGCACGATGATGGTGGAGAGCTCCTTCGAGCCGTCCGGCTTGGTGCCGGTGACCGCGGTGACGGTGACCAGCGAGGTGATGTCGGTGCCCGAGTTGGTGATGAACGCCTTCGAGCCGTTGATCACCCACTCGTCCGTGGTCTCGTCCAGCACCGCGCGGGTCTGGGTGCCGCCGGCGTCCGAGCCGAAGCCCGGCTCGGTCAGCCCGAAGCCGGCGAGGGCCTCGCCGCTGAGCAGCTTCGGCAGCCACTGCGCCTTCTGCTCGTCCGTGCCGAACCGGTAGATCGGCATGGCGCCCAGGGAGATCGCCGCCTCCAGGGTGATCGCCACGCTGGAGTCGACCCGGGCCAGCTCCTCCAGGGCCAGGCAGAGCGCGAAGTAGTCGCCGCCCATGCCGCCGTGCTCCTCGCCGAAGGGCAGGCCGAACAGGCCCATCTTGCCCATCTGCCGGACGATCTCGTACGGGAAGGTGTGCCGCTCGTAGTGCTCTCCGATGACCGGGGCGACCACCTCGCGGGCGAACTCCCGCACGCTCTCCCGCAGCGCCTCTTGTTCCTCGCTGAGCCGGAAGTCCATCGGTTCCTCCTGTCAAGGACGGCTCCGCCGGTCGCTCGTGACGCCGGGCGGGTCGTGGGTCTGGTGGCGGTGGGTGCGCTGCGGTCTCGTCGCTGTCGCGGGTGGCTCGCGGTCGGCGGGTCGCGGTGGCGGCCCGGTCAGACCGGGGTGACGCCGTGCCGGCGCCGGGAGAAGTGCCGTTCCTTGGTGCGGGCGGCGGCGAACCGGCGGACCAGTTCGGCGCGCAGCTCGTGCGGCTCGACGATCGCGTCGACCACCAGCTCGCTGGCGAGCCGGACCACGTCGATGTCCCGCTCGTACTCCTCGCGCTTCGCGGTGACGAACGCGGCCCGCTCGGTCTCGTCCTCGATCGCGGCGATCTTGTTGGCGTAGACCGCGTTGACCGCGGCCTCCGCGCCCATCACCGCGATCTTCGCGGTGGGCAGGGCGATCGTGGCGTCCGGCTCGAAACCGGGGCCGGCCATCGCGTACAGGCCGGCGCCGTACGCCTTGCGGACCACCACGCAGATCTTGGGTACGGTCGCCTCGGAGATCGCGGTGATCATCTTGGCGCCGTGCCGGATGATGCCCTGCTTCTCCACCCCGCTGCCGACCATGAACCCGGGCACGTCGCTGAGGAAGAGCAGCGGCACGTTGAACGCGTCGCAGAGCTGCACGAACCGGGTCGCCTTGTCCGCCGAGTCGACGAAGAGCACCCCGCCCTTGAACATCGAGTTGTTGCCGACCACGCCGACGACCTCGCCGTTCAGCCGGCCGAAGCCGATGGTGAGCTCCTTGGCCCAGAGCGCCTGGATCTCGAAGAACGAGCCGTCGTCGAGCAGGCCCTTGACGTACCGGCGCATGTCGAAGGCCTGCCGCTCGCTGGCCGGGACCAGCGCGGCCAGGTCGACCTTGTCGGAGGCGGGGACGGCCTCGGCGGCCGGCGGCTGCTGCGTCCAGTTCGCCGGCAGGTACGACAGGTAGCGCTTCACCACGTCGAGCGCCTCGGCCTCGGTCTTGCAGAGGAAGTGCCCGACGCCGGACTCGGCGCAGTGCACCTTCGCCCCGCCCATCGCTTCGAGAGTGGTCTTCTCGCCGGTGACCATCTCGACCATCCGGTCGGAGCCGAGGTACATGCTGGCGTTGCCGTCCACCATGGCCACCACGTCGCAGAACGCCGGAATGTACGCCCCGCCGGCCGCGCTCGGCCCGAACAGTGCGCAGACCTGCGGGATGGAGCCGGAGGCGCGGACCTGGTTCCAGAAGATCTTGCCGGCGCCGCGCCGGCCGGGGAAGAGGTCGACCTGGTCGGTGATCCGGGCGCCGGCCGAGTCGACCAGGTAGACCATCGGCACGCTGGTCGCGTACGCCCGCTCGATGATCCGGATGATCTTCTCGACGGTACGCGCGCCCCAGCTGCCGGCCTTGACCGTGGAGTCGTTCGCCATCAGGCAGACCTGCCGGCCGTCGATGGTGGCGGTGCCGGTGACCACGCCGTCGGCCGGCAGCCCCTCGGCCATGGCGTTGGCGTAGAGCCCGTCCTCGACGAAGGAGCCCTCGTCGACCAGCAGGGCGACCCGCTCGCGGGCGAAGAGTTTGCCCTTGGCGGCGTTCGCCGCGTGGTACTTGTCCGCACCGCCGGCCCGGGCGCGCTTGCGCAGCTGCTCCAGTGCCTCACCGTCGAGCGTCACGCCGACTCCCTCGCCACCTGGGGCCGGCCACCTCGTGAGTGGGCCGACCGACCTGAACGATCGTTAGGTTAGCGCATCGGCGCGACGCTCGGCGACCCGCGGCGCCCTAGGCGGGCAGCGGGGTGAGGCGGGTGCGGGGGCCGGCGCGGAGGACGCCGGAGGGGAGCTTCTTGCCGAGCAGCTCCTCGGCCAGCTCGGCGGCCTCGATCAGGGCGTCCAGGTCGATCCCGGTGTCGACGCCCATGTCGTGCAGCATGTGCACGGCCTCCTCGGTGGCCAGGTTGCCGCTCGCCCCCGGGGCGTACGGGCAGCCGCCCAGGCCGCCGACGCTGGCGTCGAACTCGGTGATCCCCAGCTCCATCGCGGTCAGCAGGTTGGCCAGCGCGGTACCCCGGGTGTTGTGGAAGTGCAGCAGCACCGGGATGTGGGCGTTGCGGTCGCGTACCGCGGTGATCAGCTCGCGGACCCGGCGCGGCGTGCCCATGCCGGTGGTGTCGCCGAACGCCACCCGGTCCGCGCCGTCGCGGGCCACCCGGTCGACGATGCCGGCGACCCGCTGCGGGTCGACGTCCCCCTCGTACGGGCAGCCGAAGCTGGTCGCCACGATCACCTCGGCCCGGGCGCCCGAACCGTGCAGCAGGTCGATCAGTTCGGCGATGTCGTCGAGGGACTCCTCGGTCGACCGGTTGACGTTGCGCCGGTTGTGCGTGTCGCTGGCCGAGACCACCACCTCGATCTCGGTGAAGCCGGCGGCCAGGGCGCGCTGCGCGCCGCGGGTGTTCGGCACCAGCGCCGAGTAGCGCACACCGTCGGCCTTCGCGGCCCGCTGCCACACCTCGTCGGCGTCCGCCATCTGCGGGATCGCCTTCGGATGCACGAAGGAGACCGCCTCGATCCGCTTGACGCCGGTGCCGGAGAGCGCGTCGAGCAGCCGCACCTTGGCGTCGGTGGGGATCGGGTCCTCGTTCTGCAGCCCGTCGCGCGGTCCGACCTCACGGATCGAGACGAAGTCCGGCAATTCCGCCATAAGGGGTCACCTCACTGTGACGCGTCGCTGTTCTGGGGTCCCCCCAGCCTCCCACTCCCACCCCGCCGGCCGCACCCGACGCGGTCAGCGCATCCGGCCCACGATGCCGGTGTCGTAGTCGCCGGAGAGGAACTCCTCGTTCTCCAGGAGTTCGGCGAAGAAGGGCAGGTTGCACTTCGGGCCGGCGATCTCGAACTGCGCCACCGCGGCCTTGGCGCGCTCGACGGCCTCGGTCCGGTCCTTGCCGCTGACGATCAGCTTGGCCATCAGGCTGTCGTAGAACGGGGTGACCGTGTTGCCGGCGACGTAACCCGAGTCGACCCGGACGCCGGAACCCGTCGGCTCGTTCCAGGTGGCGATCGCGCCCGGCCCCGGCAGGAAGCGCTTCGGGTCCTCGGCGTTGATCCGCAGCTCGATGGCGTGGCCGCGCGGCGCGAGCGCCTCCGGGTCGAAGGTCGGGGCCAGGCCGGCGGCCACCCGCAGCTGCTCCTCCACCAGGTCCACCCCGTAGACCAGCTCGGTCACCGGGTGCTCCACCTGGAGCCGGGTGTTCATCTCCAGGAAGAAGAACTCGTTCGTCGCGGGATCCAGGAGGCACTCCACCGTGCCGGCGTTCCGGTAGCCGACCGCCTCGCCGGCCCGTACCGCCGCGGCCAGGAAGCGCTCGCGCAGCTCGGGCGAGACCGCCGGGGACGGCGACTCCTCGACCAGCTTCTGGTTGCGCCGCTGCACCGAGCACTCCCGCTCGCCGAGGGCCACCACCCGGCCGTCGGTCAGGCCGAGGATCTGCACCTCGACGTGGCGCACCCGGGGGAAGTACCGCTCCAGCAGCACCGAGCCGTCGCCGAACATCCGCTCGGCGAACGCCCGGACCTTGTCGTACTCGGTGCGTAGCGCGGCCTCGTCGATCGCCACGCCCATGCCCATGCCGCCGCCACCGGCCGCGGCCTTGACCATCACCGGGTAGCCGATCTCGGCGGCGCCGGCGACCGCCGCCGCCAGGTCGGCCGCCGGCTCGGTGGTGCCGGGCGCGACCGGCACGCCGGCCGCCGCCATCAGGTTGCGGGCGTTGATCTTGTCGCCCATCGCGGTGATCGCGTCCGCGCCGGGTCCCACCCAGATCAGGCCGCTGGCCTCGACGGTACGGGCGAAGTCGGCGCTCTCCGACAGGAAGCCGTACCCGGGATGGATCGCCTGCGCGCCGGTGGACTTGGCGGCGGCGAGGATCGCCTCCACGTTCCGGTAGCTCTGCGCCGGGTTCGCCGGGCCGACACAGACCGCCTCGTCGGCCTCGGTCACGAACGGCAGGCCGGCGTCGGCCTCCGAGTGCACCGCGATCGCGCGGATCCCGAGCCGCTTGGCGGTGCGGATGATCCGGCGGGCGATCTCGCCCCGGTTCGCGACCAGCAGTGACTCGATCATGTTTCCTCCCGGCGTCCAGGGGTGGGGACGGCTGTCAGGTAACCACGGGCCGCCGGTTACTCACGAGTCGCCTGGCACCCGTGACCCGGTCGGTGACCGGGTGGGACGGGGGTCAGGCGGGGGTGGTCGGGGCGAGGAGCGCGGCGAGGGTCGCGGCGCGGAGCAGTTCGGCGCGGCGCCGGCGGTCGACCTCGCCCCCGAGGAACGGGGTCGAGTTCATCAGGCCGAAGGCCGCGTGGGCCAGCACCCGCGCCTCACCGTCGGGCAGGCCCGGGTGCAGTGCGGTCAGCACGGTCACCCACTCCTCGACGTAGAGGCGCTGGAGCCGGCGGATCCGGCGGCGCGGCTCGTCGGGGAGCCGATCCAGCTCGTGCAGGTGCAGGGCGATCACCGCCGGGTTGGCCAGCGCGAATTCGACGTGGAAGTCGATCAGCGACTCCAGCGTGCCGCGCGGGTCGTCCGGGTGGTTCGCGGCCCGCTCCCGACCACCGGCGAGCAGCCCCTCGCTGACCGGGATCAGCGCGGCGGCCAGCATCGCCTCCTTGCCGGCGAAGTGGTGGTACAGCGCCGGACCGGTCACCCCGGCGGCGGCGCCGATGTCGTCCATCGACACGCCGTGGTAGCCCCGGGCGGCGAAGAGGCCGACCGCGATCTCCAGGATCTCGTCCCGCCGGGACCGGCGTCGACCCGCGCCCGTCGCGCCGTTCGCCGCACCCCGCGCCTGCTGTTCCACCGCCACCGGGCAAGCCTAGACCGCGACCGCGACGAGGTGGAGGCTCGGTTACCCGTCGGTTGCCTCACGCTCCCCGCCCGGTCGCGTTGGCGCTTGACCCTCGACCGGGTGCAGGCCGCAGGGTCCGTCGACATGACCGCTACCCCGCTCGGCCGCGACTACCGGCTGCTCTGGTCCGCCGCCGTCTCCTCCCGGTTCGGCGATGCCCTGCGTACGCCGGCACTGGCCCTGCTGGCCGCGACGCTGACCCGCGATCCCCGCGCGATCGCCGCGGTGACCGTGGCGGGGCAACTTCCGCCGCTGCTGTTCGGCCTGCTCGGCGGGGTGTACGCGGACCGCTGGGACCGCCGCCGCGCGATGGCGGCGGTGGACGGGCTGCGGGCTGTCGTGGTGGCCGCCCTGGCCGTGCTGGTCGCCACGGACCGGGCCGGCGTGCTCGTGCTCGCGGCGACCGCGGCGCTGCTGGCGACCCTCGGCACGCTCTTCGACGCCGCCTCCTTCGCGGTGCTGCCGGCGCTGGTGCCGGCAGCCGCCCTGCCCACCGCCAACGGCCGCCTCCAGGCCGGTACGGCGCTCGCCGGCGGCTTCCTCGGCGCCCCGCTGGCCGGCCTCCTCTTCGCCCTGGCGGCCCCCCTCCCATTCACCCTCGACGCCCTCACCTTCGCCGCCGCTGCCCTCCTCGCCCGCTCCCTCCGCCCCACCCCCACCCCGCGATCTTGCAGTTGTCGTCCGGACGAACTCGGTGAAAAGGGGCGATTCGGGGGCCACAACTGCAAGATCGGCGCGACGAGGGGGGTGTGGGCGGGGGTGCGGTTCGTTCGGGGGGAGGCGGTGTTGTGGCGGGTGGCGGTGCTCAGTGCGGGGACGAATCTGGCGATCAGCGCGCTGATGGCGGTGCTGGTGCTCTACGCGCTGGAGGTGCTGCGGGTGCCGGCCGCCGGGTACGGGCTCTTCATGACGGCGGTGGTGCTGGGCGGGCTGGTCGGCGCGCTCGGGGCGGGGCGGATCGCCGCCCGGCTCGGTACGGTGCCCGCGCTCCGCGCGGTGCTGGCCGTGCAGACCGTCGCCCTGGCCGGCTTCGCGCTGGTCCGGCAGCCGGTGGCGGGCGGGTTCACGCTGGCCGTCTTCGCCGCCGGCAGCACCGTGTGGAACAGCCTCTGGGCGGCGTACGGCCAGGGTCGGGTCCCGCCCGAACTGCTCGGTCGGGTGGGCGCCGCGCAGCGGGTCGTCGCGCTGCTGACCGCACCGGTCGGGGCCGCGCTCGCCGGGCTGGCCGGCGCCGCGTACGGGGTGGCGCCGGTGGTCGGCGCGGCGGCGGCGGTCTTCGCGCTGGTCACGCTCGCGGCGTGGCGGGCACCGAGGTCGGAGCGCGACGCCCGCCCCGCCGGGGTCGCCTAGGTGGGGCGGTGGTTCAGGCCGGAGAGCCGCAGGGCGAGCCGTTGCCGGGCCGGCGGCAGCGCGGAGACGGTGCGGAGCAGCACGTCGCGCAGGGGGCGACCGGCCGGGGGCACGGTGGCGAGCCGGGTGATCCGAAGCCGACGACGTCCTCGGCGCGCGGCCGGCGCGCGGCGGCCCAGTCGTCGAGGAGCGCGTCCGGTCCGCCGTCGCGCACCTGCCGCCGATGGTGGACGCGGAACCGGCCGAGCTGGTCGCCTGGGTCGCCCCGACCCTCCAGCGCTACCTGACCGGCCCGGTCCCGGGTACCCCCTGACCCAGCAGCCGGTCCGGCGCGGACGGCGACGGCCGTGGCCACCCGGGGTGACCACGGCCGTCGGCGGCGCGGAACGGATCAGCCGGTGATGCCGCCCGGCTGGTCGCCCTTCACGACAGGCGCCCGGACCAGGTTGCCCCACTCGGTCCACGAGCCGTCGTAGTTGCGGACCTGCGGGTAACCCAGCAGGTGGCGCAGCACGAACCAGGTGTGGCTGGACCGCTCCCCGATCCGGCAGTACGCCACCACGTCGTCCGACGGGCTCAGCCCGAGCTGGTCGGCGTAGATCGCCCGCAGCTCGTCGGCCGACTTGAAGGTGCCGTCGTCGTTCGCGGCGGACTTCCACGGCTTGCTCACCGCGCCCGGGATGTGCCCGCCGCGCAGCGCGCCCTCCTGCGGGTAGTCCGGCATGTGCAGCATCTCGCCGGTGTACTCACCGGGCGAGCGCACGTCGACCAGCGGACGACCGGCGGCGACGTGCGCCATCACCTGCTCGCGGAACGCCCGCAGCGGCGCGTCGTTCCGCACCGGCACCGGGTACTCGGCGCGCGGGCGGGTCACCTTCTCCCGGGTCAGCTCCCGCCCCTCGGCGATCCACTTCTGCCGGCCGCCGTCGAGCAGCCGCACGTCCGGATGGCCGAAGAGGGAGAAGACCCAGAGGGCGTACGCGGCCCACCAGTTGAAGTTGTCGCCGTAGAAGACCACCGTGTCGTTCTGGCCGATGCCCTTGGCGGCGCAGAGCTCGGCGAAGCTCTTCGCGTCCAGGTAGTCCCGGGTCACCTGGTCGTTCAGCTCGGTATGCCAGTCGACCTTGACGGCGCCCGGGAGGTGACCGGTGTCGTAGAGCAGCACGTCCTCGTCGGACTCCACCACGACGAGTCCCTCGTCGCCCAGGTGTTCGGCCAGCCACTCCGTCGTGACCAGGCGCTGCGGGTCGGCGTACGACTGGAGGCGGGGATTCGGATCGTTCGGCACAGGCATGAGCCCCAAGGTACGCCCGATCCCCGGGCGGCGGCCGGTGATCGGAAATCGGGGGCAGCGGATGTGACCGGCCGCACCTGGCGGTCGCGGGACCCGCCGACCACAGAGGATGACCGCACGGCGGCAGACCGGGCCGCCCCGACCGGCGGTCAGGCGCGGCGGTGCACCAGCCGGCCCGCCACCACCGTAGCGATGCACGTCCCGTCGTCGGCGAAGGCGGCCAGGTCCGCCCGGTCGGTCGGGATCAGCGCCGGCGGCCGGGGTGAGTCCAGCACCGCGACCCCGTTGCGGACGGCCGCGGCGCGCAGCTCCGGGTCGGTCAGCTGCGCGGCGAGCACCGCGCCGACCCCGAGCCGGAACAGCGCGTGCACCCGTTCTCGCGGGGTGGGGGCGGGCGGCAGCGGCCCGTCGTGCACCAGCGCGGGCCCGAGGATGCCGTCCCACCGCCGCACCCGCACCTGCGGGTACGCGGCCACCAACTCGTCCAGCGGGCCGACCGCCTCGATCCGGTTGCCGACGATCAGCACCGCCCCGCCCGGCGTCGGCTCGTCGTCGAGCGTGTGCCGCAGCAGCGGGGCGGCGTGGATGGTCCGCACCTCAGTCGGTGAGCGGGCCGAGGACGGGGCGCTTCGGGGTGACGGTGTCGCCGGAGGAGCGGCCGGTCAACCGGCGCTTGATCCAGGGCGCCAGGTGCTGGCCGGCCCAGCGCAGGTCGGCGGCGCGCGCGGCCAGCCACGGGGTCGGCGCCGGGTGCGGCGGCACCATCAGCCAGTCCTCGTCGCAGCCGACGCCGAGTGCGGTCAGCACCTGCCCGGCGACCCGCCGGTGCCCGGCCGCCGACAGGTGCAGCCGGTCGGTGCTCCACAGCATCGGGTTGAGGTAGGTGTCGTCGGCGTACAGGTCGACCAGGATCGCGCCGTGCCGCTCCGCGACCTCACCCACCACCCGGTTGAGCAGGGTCACCCGGGGCGCCACGAGGCGCTGGCCGGGCAGCCGGGCCATCACGTCGGCGAACCGGAAGAGGATCACGTCCGCCCCGCCGGAGCGCAGCTCGCCCACCACGTCGTCGAAGCGGGCGACGAACGAGTCCGGGTCGAAGGTCCGGCGCAGCACGTCGTTGCCGCCGGCCGCGAAGCTGATCAGGTCGGGCTTCATGGCCAGGGCGGCCGGCACCTGTTCGGCCACGACGCTCGGGAAGAGGCGGCCCCGGATCGCCAGGTTGGCGTACCCGAAGTCCGGGCCGGCCTCGGCGGCGAGCCGGGTGGCCACCAGGTCCGCCCAACCGCGGTAGGTGCCGTCCGGATACGCGTCGTCCATGCCCTCGGTGAAGCTGTCGCCCACCGCCACGAAACTGCGCCAGCGCACCTGTTGTGCCCTCCGGTTCCCGGGTTCCCATCGGTGTCGTCCAGTCTGGCACCGGAGGTGGCCGGCGGGCGCCCGCCGCGGACGGACGTGGCGTGGCCCACGCCGCCGGCGGTGACGCGGGGCAGCAAATCGGGCGCTCGGGCGGAAATAATGACGCCTCGATCCCAATCGGGGGCGGTCCCGAGTGGACGGCGGCCCCGATCCGTCGGACCCGAGCGAGGACGCCAGCCATGACCGAGGGACCGCCCTCCGTTCCCCCACCGGGACACCCCGGACCGTACGGCCCACCGCACGCCCACCCGGCGCCGGCCGGCCCGTACGGCGCACCCGTGCCGTACGGGCCGGCGCCCTACCCGCCACCGGGGGCGTACGCTCCGCCGCCCGCACCGGGCCGGCGGTCCCGGCGCGGCCTCTGGATCGGGCTCGGCGCGGCGGTGCTGGCCCTGTTCCTGTGCGCGGCGGTCTCGCTCGTCGGGCTGAAGTCGTACCTCGACGAGCGGAACGACGCCTCGGCCGCCGCGCTCGACGACAGGTACAACCCGATCAGGCAGGAGAAGATCGAGGCGCTGCTGGCGGCGCACACCAAGGCGCTCGCGGAACGGAACGAGAAGACGTTCGTCGCGCCGTTCGATCCGACGACGAAGGGCCTGGTCGCGGAGCAGACCAGCCTGTACCGGAACCTGAGCGTGCTGCCGCTGGCCGACGTCCGCTTCGAGTACCTCACCAAGGGCGACTTCCGGCCGGTGGGCGGCGGGCACGAGGTCGACGTGACGGTGGCGTTCGTGCACCGCTTCGACGGCTTCGACCTCGGCCCGGTCGAGGAGTGGTACCGATGGACGGTCGTCCAGACCGACAAGGACGGCCCGCTGAAGGTCACCCACGCGGGTGGCGTCCCGGCGGAGCGCAAGCGGGACGCGATCACCCACTACCCGGCCCCGTGGGACAAGTGGCGGAGCATCCACGTCGAGCGGACGCCGCACACGCTGCTGATCGTCGACTCGTCGTTGCGGGCGGAGGCGCAGCGGTACGCCCCGATCGCCGAGCAGGCCGCGGTGGCCGACCTGGCCGCCTGGCAGGCCGGCGGGGTGAGCGCCGCGGCGCCGTCGGGTTTCGTCATCTCCCTGGTCAAGGGTCGCGCCGAGCTGGGTTCCCTCTACCGGACCACGAAGGAGACGCCCACCGAGTCCGGGGTCGCGATCCCGGTGCCGCCGGAGGGTGTGCTCAACAGCGACGAGAAGGGCCCGGTGGTCGGGGCGACCCGGGTGGTGGTCGACGTCCGCGACGCGTACCACTTCACCAGGGGCACCCGGGAGCGGCAGCTGAACCTCTTCCGGCACGAGATCGGCCACGCCCTGGTCGGCAACCTCACCGCCCGCGCCCCGGGCTCGTATCTGCTCGCCGAGCGGGAGACGTGGCTGGTCGAGGGGTTCGCGGAGTACCTGGGTAACGGCCGGAAGCCCTGGCTGACCAGCGAGCGTACGGCGGACTCCCGGGCGGTGATCCGGGAGATCGGCCTGCCGTACTCGCTGCCGGGCAGGCTGACCTGGGACCAGGAGGGCCGGGTCGGCTACCACTACTGGCTGGGCCACTCGGCCATCGGCTACCTCGTCGAGCGGTACGGGGAACAGAAGATGTTCCAGCTCGTGGCCGAGCACTACCGCAGCAGAAAGATCGGAGAGGTGACGCGGGACGTCCTCGGGGTGTCGTACGAGGAGTTCGAGAAGGGGTGGCTCGCCTACCTCAAGGCCAAGGTGCGCTGAGCGCGGGCAAAGCGCGGGGCCACCGCCGGTGGCGCCGAGCAGCGCTGATCCTCAACAGCATGCGGGCCCCCAGCGCCGAGCGCTGGGGGCCTGCGTCATGCCGGGACCGGTTCACCCCCGACCATCTGTCGACCGCTCGCCTAGCCGGCGACCCCGAGGATCTGCATGTCCTTCAGGACGTCCGGTTCGGCGATCTCGGAGACCTTCCGACCGTCTCCGTCGATCAGCACCAGGGCGAAGCCCTTTCCGGAGGCCACCCGGGCCACCAGCCTCCCGTCGGCCTGGAAGTACGCCTGGCGCAGTTCCCGCCCGCCGAGCGGCAACCCGACCTCATTGCCGGTGCGGGTGTCGAGCACCACGTTGGCGTCGAGTTCCCGGGCGACGTCCCCTGACGGCACGTCTGGCCCGCGCCGGTACAGCGCGATCCGGTCACCCTCAGGGGAGAGGCTGGCCACGTCGAAGCAGTCGTACCGGGCGGTCCCGCCGAGCTTCGGAATGGACCACTGTCCGGCGCCGTCCGGCGCCGTCATGGTGACCCGTCCTGCGGAGCCGTCCGGAAAGGCGAACACCTTCCCGTTGGCCGACCAGAGCGGGTGGCAGCCGATGAGTTTGCCCACCTCGGTGAACGTGTTCGAGGCCAGGTTCAGCACGCCCCGCCGGCTGGCGCCGGGGGTGGCCGGGTCGACCAGCGCCAGCGCCAGCCGCTTGGAGTCGGGGGACCAGGTGGGGCCCCAGCAGTCGCCCTCCACCCCGGCGCGCACCTTGCGCCGCCCGGAACCGTTGACGTCCGCGACCCAGAGGTTGGCGTTCCGGTCCACCCAGGCCACCCGCTCGCCGTCTGGCGAGACGGCCGCGTTGGCCAGCGCCGACGTGCGCGGGACGCTGAGCAGGTCCACCGGTACGCCGCCAGGCTTCCAGGAGCGCAGTCGCGCCGTGGTCGCAGACGAGTTGTCGGGTGCCGGGCCGTAGAAGACCCGGCCGATCGTCGCGGTCGCCGCCGGTTCCGAGGTGGTGGTCGCCGGGGGGCTCGCGCTCGGCTCCGGCGTCGGGGTCACCTCGACCGCGGGCCAGGTCGCGATGAGGGAGGGGCCGGCGGGGGCGGGCGCGGGTGCCCCGCCGTCCGGGCGGATGGCGAAGGCCGTGCCGGTGGCGGCGGCGAGCAGCACCAGCGCGGCGGCCGAGGTGGCCACGGCCCGCTGGATGCCGAGCCGGCGGGAGGTACGCAGGGCCCGGTCCCGCAGGTCGACCGGGGTGACCTCGTCGGCCAGGTCGGCCAGGTCGAGCCGGAAACGGTCGTCGTTCATCGGGCGCTTCCTTCCAGGACGTACAGCTCGGCGAGTTCCGGGGCGACGGTGCGCAGCTTGGCCAGGGCCTTCGAGGTCTGGCTCTTGACGGTGCCGACGGTGACGCCGAGCAGGTCGGCGGCCTCGGCCTCGGTGCGGTCCTCGAAGAACCGCAGGACCAGCACGGCGCGCTGCTTGGTGGAGAGCTTCGCCAGCGCCGCCCGCAGGGTCAGCCGGAGGGTGGTCTGCTGGGCGTGGTCGGGGGCCCGGTCGCCTCCGCGTGGCTCGGGCAGGTCGCCCGGCATCGACTCGGGAACCCGGCGCCGCCGCCACCAGGAGACCTGGAGGTGGTACATGATCTTGCGGGTGTACGCCTCGGCGTTGCCGCTGTCGTGCAGCCGGCTCCAGGACCGGTGGGTCCGGGCCAGCGCCGACTGGACGAGGTCCTCGGCCAGGTGCTGGTCACCGGTGAGCAGATAGGCGGAGCGCAGGAGCGCGGGCGTCCGGTGACGGACGAACGAGTCGAACTCACTCAGCAGAGGGTCCACACGAGCCGATCCTTGGGGTGAGGTGGTGCATCATCCTGACGCCCCTCCAGACGTCACACTCAGCCGCGGTGGTTGCCGTGCCTCGATGAGAAGTTCCGGCCGATCACCGGTCGCCGGTCGGCGGGTCGACCAACCCTCTCCGGTACGGACCCCAGGCGACGAACCGCTCGAACAGCTCCCGCGGGGTGGGGCCGTCGTGCGGGTTCAGCCGGAACAGGTCGTGGGTCGCCTCGTGGTAGAGCCCGGACAGGTAGATGGCCAGGTCGACGGGGCTGGCGTCGTACTCGACCTTGAGGAGCAGCCGGGCCTCGGCACACGGCCACGGCAGCCCGCAGGCCCGGCACACCCACAGCGGGCGGATCGGCAGGTGCGGCGGGTGGCCCGGCGGGTACGGCCGCGGCCGGTCCGGGTACGGCCCGAGGCGGGGCACCGGAAGCGGACCGGAGGGGATCATCGGCACACGACGTTGTCGGTCCGGCACCGGAACGAATGGAATGGGTTGCGCATCTCGACCTCCTTCAGCAGCACGGAGCCGGGGCCGCCCCTGCATCGGGGGATCACGGGCGGCCCCGCAGCGGGCCGGACGGAGGCAGCCCGCTACGTGACAGTCTGCTGAGGACGGAACTACGCTCGGAAGGCATCGACGCCGGCCGTGGCGAGGTCAGGTCGGCTGTGCCCTCGGCGAGGGAAAGCCGTGGAGACGCCGGGAGAATCGTGGAGGAAGCGTGGAAGGTGAGCCGACCGCGGAGCTGATCCGGGCACAGCTGCGCCGGCTGCGGATGAACGCTGAGCTGAGCCAGGAGGAGTTCGGGAAGCTGGTCCACTTCTCCGGCTCCCAGGTGTCCGCGGTCGAGCTGGGCCAACGGCCGCTCGACCGGTTCTTCCTGAAACGGGCCGACGAGGTGCTGGGTACCGGCGGGCTGTTGACGTCCCTGCTCAAGCTGGCGGAACGGGACGGACAGCCGAGCTGGTTCCGGCCGTGGTTGGAAGCCGAGCGGCAAGCACAGCAGTTGCGCTGCTACCAGCCGAGTCTTGTGCCCGGCCTGCTCCAGACCGAGAACTACGCCCGAGCCATCATCCGCACCGACGCCATGCTCGGCGACGACGAGGTGGAGAAGCGGCTCGCGGTCCGGATGGACCGACAGTCAATCCTGACGCAGCCGAACCTGACGACGTTCGTGGCCGTGATGGATGAACTCGTCCTCAGGCGGGCTGACGAGAGCTTCCGAGGGCTCATGAGCCAGCAGATCGCGCACCTGATCGAGTGCGTCGAACGCTCGAAAGTCAGCGTGCACATCGTCCCTGCCGAGGTCAGCCTGCACGTCGGACTCGCCGGACCGTTCAGTCTTGCGCGGGGCTCGGATGGCGGATGGGTTGGCTACCTGGAGAACCAGCTCGGCGGCGCGGTCATCGACAAGGAGGACGATCTGGCAGTCCTTCTGTCCAGGTGGGAGAGTGTCCGAAGCGAGGCACTACCTCGCGGACGGTCGGTCGACCTGATGAAGGAAGTGATGACGTCATGGAGCTGATCGGCGCGATCTGGCGCAAGTCCACCCGCAGCGCTCAGAGCGAGTGCGTCGAGGTGGCCGACAACCTGCCTGGCGTCGTCGGCGTCCGCGACAGCAAGGACCCGACCGGCCCGGCCCTCACCTTCGCCCGCCACACCTGGCGCACCTTCATCGAGTACGCCAAGCGCCGCTGAGCCTCGGGGCGAGCGTGGTGATGTCCGCGGTGCGGCCTCGCCGGGTCAGACGATCCCGCCGTTGACCCGGATGACCTGGCCGTTGATCCAGCGGGCGGGTCCGGCCAGGAACGCCACCACGGTGGCGACATCGTCCGTGGTGCCCAGGCGCTCCAGCGGCGGCTGCGCGGCCATCCGGGCGATGGTCTCCTCGTCCTTGCCCTCGAGGAACAGGTCGGTGGCGGTGGGCCCGGGGGCGACAGCGTTGACGGTGATGTCCCGGCCGCGCAACTCCCGGGCCAGGACCCTGGTGAGCCCCTCGACGGCGCCCTTGCTGGCGATGTAGGCCGCGTAGGTGGGCAGGGCCAGTCCGAGCACGGAGGTGGAGAGGTTGATGATCGCCCCACCGGCGCGCAGCCGGCGGGCGGCCTGCTGGTCGACGACGAACGTGCCGCGCACGTTGACGCGCTGCATCCGGTCGAACGCGTCGAGGTCGAAGTCGGCCAAGGGGGCGAGGATCATGATGCCGGCGCTGTTCACCACCACGTCGACGCCACCGAACGTCTGCTCGGCGATTTCGAACATGGCGGCGACGGCGGTCTCGTCGGCGACGTCGGCCCGTACCGCGACCGCCCTGCCACCGGCGGTGGTGATGTCGGAGACGACCCGGTCGGCCTCGGCGGCGCTGCCGGAGTAGCCGACCACGACCGCGAACCCGTCGGCGGCGAGGCGTCGGGCGCTCTCGGCACCGATGCCTCGGGAACCGCCGGTGACGATCGCGACCCGGTCGGTGTGGGTGGTTGGCGTGGTCATGGGATCCTCCTGCCATCGCTGTCGTGTACGCTGTGTCCATATAATCAAGACGAAGACACGGTGTCCATATAAGGAGACGGCTGGTGTCCGAAGCCACACCAGGTGCCGCGGCAACGCCCCGACGCGGCCGGGGCCGCCGCCCCGCCGACCAGGTCCGCGCCGAGATCCTCACCGCCGCCGGAAACCTGCTGCTGGCGCAGGGCATGGCGGGCTTCACCATCGAGAAGGTGGCCGCCGAGGCCGGTGCCAGCCGCATGACGATCTACAAATGGTGGCCCTCCAGAGGCGCCCTCGCCCTCGACGGCTACTTCACCGTCGTCGGCCCGGCCCTCGCCTTCCCCGACACCGGCGACATAATCGTCGACCTGACCGACCAGCTCACCGCATTCGTCCGCCTCATGCGGGACACCCCCGCCGGGCGCGTGATCAGCCAACTCATCGCGCAGGCCCAGACCGACCCGGACCTGGCCACCGCGTACCGCGAGCGCTACTCCGGGCCCCGCCGCGCCCTCGCCGTCGAGGCCCTCACCAGAGCCGTGGCCCGCGGACAGCTACGTGCCGACATCGACCCTGAGTCCGTCGTCGACCAACTCTGGGGCGCCTGCTACCACCGCCTTCTCCTGCCCGACCAGCCCTTGACCGAGGACTTCGCCCGCACCCTGATCGACAACCTCATCCGCGGACTGCGCTGACCACCGGGGCACGGCCACGCACCCGACGAATTGGATCGCCCTTCCCATCGCGCCCGCCGTACGCTGCGGCAATGCTGCTGCGCATGTCGACCCTGCTGCTCCGGACCCTGCGCGAGGACCCGGCGGACGCAGAGGTGCCGAGCCACCGACTGCTGGTCCGTGCCGGCTACGTCCGCCGCGCCGCGCCGGGCGGCTACACCTGGCTGCCGCTCGGCAAGCTGGTGCTGGACCGGATCACCGAGATCGTCCGCTCGGAGATGACCGCGATCGGTGACCAGGAGGTGCACTTCCCGGCACTGCTGCCGGCGGAGCCGTACCGGACCAGCGGGCGGTGGGCGGAGTACGGCGACGACATCTTCACCCTCGCCGACCGGAAGGGCGCGGAGCACCTGCTCGCCCCGACGCACGAGGAGCTGGCCGCGCTGCTGGTCAAGGACCTCTTCTCGTCGTACCGCGACTTCCCGGTGACGCTGTTCCAGATCCAGACGAAGTTCCGGGACGAGGCCCGGCCCCGGGCCGGCCTGCTGCGCGGGCGCGAGTTCCTGATGAAGGACGCGTACTCCTTCGACCTGGACGAGGCCGGTCTGCAAGCGGCGTACGACCGGCACCGCGACGCGTACCGAAGGGTCTTCGACCGGCTCGGGCTGGACTACACGGTGGTGCACGCGATGTCCGGGGCGATGGGCGGCTCGGCGTCGGAGGAGTTCCTGGCCGCCACACCCGTCGGCGAGGACACCTTCGTCGGCTGCACGGCCTGCGACTACGCCGCCAACACCGAGGCGGTGGTGACCCGCGCCCCGGCGACCGGTGACCCGGACGCGCACCCGGCGCTGGAGGTGCACGACACTCCGGAGACCCCGACGATCGCCTCGCTGGTCGAGCTGGCGAACGCGCGCGGCCTCGGCGGGCGGCGCGCCTGGACCGCCGCGGACACCTTGAAGAACGTGGTGCTGACCGTGCGCCGGCCCGGCACCGAGGAGTCCGAGCTGCTGGTGATCGGGCTGCCCGGCGACCGGGAGGTGGACCTCAAGCGGGTCGAGGCGGCGCTGCACCCGGCCACGGTCGCGGTCTTCGACGACTGGGCGGCCCACCCCGAGCTGGTCCGCGGCTACATCGGGCCGCAGATCCTGGAGAAGCTCGGCGTCCGCTACCTGGTCGACCCCCGGGTGGTCACCGGCACCACCTGGCTGACCGGGGCGAACGAGCCGGGCCGGCACGCGGTCGACGTGGTCTGCGGTCGGGACTTCACCCCGGCGGGCACGATCGAGGCGGCCGAGGTGCGCGCGGGCGACGCCTGCCCGGCGTGCGAGGTCGGCGAGCTGACCATCCGGCGGGGCATCGAGATCGGGCACATCTTCCAGCTCGGCCGGCGGTTCACCGACGCGTTCGCCGTCGACGTGCTCGGCCCGGCGGGCAAGCCGGTCCGGCCGACCATGGGCTGCTACGGCATCGGGGTGTCCCGGGCGGTGGCGGCGGTCGCCGAGCAGCACCACGACGAGCGGGGTCTGGTGTGGCCCGCCGCGGTCGCGCCGTGCGACGTACACCTGGTGGCGGCCGGGAAGGGGCCGCAGCTCGACGCGGCACTCGACCTCGGCGGACGCCTGGCCGCCGCCGGCCTGCGGGTGCTGGTCGACGACCGGACGCACGTCTCGGCCGGGGTGAAGTTCACCGACGCCGAGCTGATCGGCATCCCGCGCGCCGTCGTGGTCGGCCGCCGGCTCGCCGACGGGTACGTCGAGCTGCGCGACCGGGCCGGCGGCGAGCGGGTCGAGCTGCCGCTGGACGGTCTGGTCGAGCGGCTCGTCGTCGAGGTGCGCGCGGCGCGCCGCGACGGGGTGTAGCGGACGCGCCACCGGGTACCGCTGCGGGATCGACCGAGGTTTGCGGAGGCTCTCATGTACCGGGTCAGCGACGTGATGACGAAGCAGGTGGTCTACCTAGCGGCGGAGACCATGCTGGACGAGGCGGCCAGGGTGATGAAGGAGGCGGACATCGGCGACGTGGTGGTCACCGACGGGGCCACCCTCGCCGGCATGCTGACCGACCGCGACATCGTGGTGCGGGCGGTGGCCGAACGCGCCGACCCGGGGACCACCACCATCGGCTCGATCATCACCCGCGAGGTCGTGATGATCGAGCAGCACTCCACCGCGAGCGAGGCGGCCGCGCTGATGCGCGAGCGCAACATCCGGCGGGTGCTGGTCTGCGACAACGACCGCAAGCTGGTCGGCATCGTCTCGCTCGGCGACCTCGCCATGCAGCTCGACCCGAACTCCGCCCTCAGCGACATCAGCGAGGCCGCCCCGAACGTGTGACCCGGCCGACGGGGCGCCCACCGCCGACCCCGGTGGGCGCCGCGTCGGCGGCGGTAGCCTGACGGGATGCCCGAGATGCCGACCAAGCTGGCCGAGATCGTCGACGAGTTCGCCGCCGCGCCCCGCGACCTGGTCCTGGAGATGCTGCTCGAGTACGCCGACGTCATCCCCCCCCTGCCCGCGGAGATCGACCGGGCGGGCATGGAGCAGGTGCCCGAGTGCCAGACGGCGTTCTTCCTGCGCGCCCAGGTCCAGCCGGACGGGACGGTGCTCACCTGGTTCGACTGCCCGCCGGAGGCACCGACCACCCGCGCCTTCGCCGGCATCCTCGCCGAGGGGCTGGCCGGGGCGAACGCCGAGCAGGTGCTGGCCGTGCCGGACGACCTCTACCAGCGGATGGGGCTGGCCCAGGCGATCAGCCCGCTGCGGGTGCGCGGCGGGACCGCGATCCTGGCCCGGCTCAAGCGCCAGGTCCGGGAACAAGCCGGCTGAGCTGGGCGTTCACAGCGTTCATGGAGATCGAAATCTACGCCGACGTGGTCTGCCCCTGGTGCTGGATCGGCAAGCGCCGGCTGGAGCAGGCCCTCGAGTCGTACGACGGTGAGGTGACCGTCCGGTACCGGCCGTTCCAGCTGGACCCGACGCCGGTCACCGAGCCGAAGCCGCTGGTCGAGGCGATGGGCGCGAAGTTCGGCGGCCGGGAGCGGGCCGAGGCGATGTTCGCCCAGGTGTCGCAGGTCGCGGCCGGCGTCGGCCTGGACATGCGCTTCGACAAGGCGGTGCACTCCAACACCTTCGAGGCGCACCGGCTGATCCGGTTCGCCACCGAGCGCGGTCGCGCCGCCGAGATGATCGGCGCGCTCTACCGGGCGCACTTCACCGACGGGATCGACGTCGGTTCGAAGGACGCGCTGGTCAAGCTCGCCGCCGAGGTCGGCCTGGACGAGGCCGAGACCCGGGAGTACCTGGACTCGAACGTCGGCCGGCGCGAGGTCGCCGCCGACCTGGCCGCCGCCCACCAGCTCGGGGTGACCAGCGTGCCGACCTTCGTGCTGGCCGGGAAGTACGCCGTCACCGGCGCGCAGGAGCCGGAGACGCTGCTCGCCGCCCTCCGCGAGGTCGAGCAGCGGGAGTCGGCGGCCTGACGACGTGGACGTCCGGTGTCGACCGACACCGGACATTCATCGATGATCGTGATGTTTCACGTGCAACCGCATCGACGCCCGCGATGATCTAGGCCGGCCTGGCCAGCCCGTCCACCACCGTCGCCCCGGGCAGCGCGCCGAGCGCCGGCCCGGGCAGCGCGATCTTGCTGTGCCGTACGCCGGACCCGATGATCACGTGCGGGGCGGCGAGCACCCGCGAGTCGACCAGGATCGGCCACTGCTCCGGCAGGCCGATCGGCGTGATGCCGCCGTACTCCATGCCGGTCAGCTCCACCGCGTCGGCCATCGGCGCGAAGCTGGCCTTGCGCACGTTCAGCGCCCGGCGGACCACCCCGTTCACGTCGGCCCGGGTGGTGGCGAGCACGATGCAGGCGGCGTACCGGATCTCGCCCTCCCGCTTGCCGGCGATCACCACACAGTTGGCCGACACGTCGAGCCCCACCTCGTACGCCGCGCAGAACGCGGCCGTGTCGGCCAGTTCGGCGTCGATCGGCGCGACCAGCACGTCGTCCACGTCGACCGGTGCCTCGGCCGGCCACCGCTCGATCGCGGCGGCCACCGGCGGTGCCAGCAGGTCCAGCCGGGCGCGGGCCGGCTCGGTCTTCAGCGTCCCCATCACGGATGCGATCCTCGCACCCGCGCCCCGGTTGCGCTCGGTGGACCCGGCCCGCGGCTCGGCCGAGGTCAGCTGCCGGTGAGGAAGGCGTTCTCGCGGGCGAAGGTCCGGTCCTGGAACGAGGCGAGCTCCTCCGCCCGGGCCGCCTGGATGCGGTGCGCTTCGACGTCCTCGATCCCGTGCCGGACACCCAGCCGGATCACGCCGTAGAGGAAGACGAAACCGAACACGTAGAGGATCACCGTGGTGACGAAAACGAGCATGCGGCCACGCTAAAGCGAAGGTGAATCGCCGACGCTTTCATCTCCGCCCGGTTCCCCCGTACGTGTCAGCGAGATGATCCGCCCAGGTCCGGGTGCCGGTCGGGGTCGCCGCGGTGGTCAGCCCGCCGGACCGCAGCGCCCGGCCCAGCCGCCCCGGAATCCGTACCGGCAGCAGCGACCGGCGGGAGTTCCGGGCCGCCCGCCAGGCGCGTGCCGCCTCGTCGAACCGGAGCACCTGCGGCCCGGCGAACTCCTCGACCGCGTACGACGGACCGGCCGCGAGCCGCGCGGCGAGGCGGGCCGCCACCTCGCCCGGGTCGACCGGCTGGGCGAGCACCGCCCGGTCCCCGATCGTCGGGCCGAACCGGCTGGCGGACCGCAGCAGCTCGTCCAGGAACTCCGCGAACTGGGTCGCCCGCAGGATGCTCCACGGCACCGCACCGGCCCGGACCACCTCCTCCGCGGCCAGCTTGTGGCGGTAGTAGCCGAACGGCACCCGGTCGATCCCCACGATCGAGACGTGCACCAGATGCCGTACGCCGGCGGACCCGGCCGCGACGACCAGTCGCCGGGTGCCGAGCACGTCCACGTCGTGGGTACGACCACCGCCCGGCGCGGAGGCCAGATGCAGCACCGCCTCGACGCCGCCGACCGCCCCGGCCAGCCCCTCCCCGGTCGCGAGGTCCGCCACCACCCACTCCACCCGGGGGTCGTCGCGCCGGTGCCGGCTCATCGCCCGCACCGCGAAACCCTCGCCGAGCAGCGTCGGCAGCACCACCCGCCCGAGCCGGCCGCTCGCCCCGGTGACCAGAACCCTCATGAACCGCCCCCTGCCTCACCCGGACTGACGAGCCGGCATCCCCATTCGTGACGGCACCACCACCCGGCCCGCGAGCAGCACCCCGAGCAGCCCGCAGCCGGCCGCCACCGCGAGCGTCGCCGCGTACCCGGCCGGACCGGGCGCCGGGCCGACGGCCAGCACCGCACCGGTCAACGCCAGCACGGTGGCGGCGAACAACGAGTCGCCCAGTTGCAGCGAGGAGCTGTTCCGGCCCTGCTCACCCGGGGCGGAGAGGGCCAGGGTGAGCACCGACAGGGACGGGTAGAGCAACCCCATCCCGAGCCCGGCCGTGGCCCAGCCGAGCACCGCGAACGGCACCGGCACGGCCGGCACGACGGTCAGCGCCACGACGGCCGTACCGGCGGTGACGCAGCCCAGCCCGGCCCGGGGCAGCGTGGCGGCGGAGCGCGGAGTACGCAGCCGCCCCTGGAGCCAGGAGCCGGCCGACCAGGAGACCGCGCCCACGGTGAGCACCAGACCCGCCGCGGTCGGGGCGAACCCGCGCTCCCGGGAGAGCATCAACGGGATCACCACCTCCGCCCCGGCGAACGCCGCCGAGGCGAGGCCACGCAGCCCGATCACCGTCGGCAGCCCCCGCCGGGCCCGCAGGAAACCCGCCGGCAGCAGCCGCGGCGCGCAGCCGAGCAACCCGACCAGGGCCACCCCCACCAGGCCGACCGCGAGCGCGCCGCGCTGCTGCCCCCCGTAGTGCAGCAGTGCGGCGCTCGCCCCCGCCCCGCAGGCCCAGCCGATCCGGGCCGCCGCGCCCGCGGGCGGCCGGACCGGCGCCGTCGCGCCGAGCGCCCGCAGCCCGGGCTGGATCAGCAGCACCGCCGGCACCGCGACCGCCGGCACCGCCAGGAAGACCCACCGCCAGCCGAGGTGCTCGACGATCAGGCCGGCCAACGCCGGACCGACCAGCGACGGGACGACCCAGGCCGCCGCGAACGCGGCGAACACCCGCCGCCGCAACTCCTCCGGGTACGCCTGACCCACGATCACGTAGAGCGCCACCGACAGCAGGCCCGAGCCGAAGCCCTGCACCACCCGGCCGACGACCAGCACCCCCATCGCCGACGCGCTCCCGGCGACCAGCAGCCCCACCACGAACCAGGCCACCCCGTGCCACATCGGCGCCCGGGGCCCCCGCGCGTCGCACCAGATGCCGGAGACCACCATCGCGACCACGCCGGAGGCGAACGGGCCACCGAAGGCGAGCGCGTACAGGGCCAGCCCGTCCAGGCTGCGGGCGACCGTCGGCATGGCGGTGCCGACGGCCAGCGCCTCGAACGCCAGCAGGGACACCAGGGCGACGCTGCCCACGGTCATCGCCCGCAGGCGCGGGGCGTACAGGTGCTCGGGCGGGACGGCCGGAGCGGCGGTGGCGGTCACCGGCGGGCCGCGCGGGGGGTGATCGGCATGCCCTCAGCCTCGGCCCTGAACCCGGGTTGAGGTCAACCGTGAGTCCCGTCTCGTCAGGCCGACTCCAGCGCCTCGCCCACCCCCTTCACCAGCCCGGACATGCGCTGGTCGGCCAGCACGTGCCCGGCGGTGATCACCAGGGCCAACGGCCACTCGATGACCTGCAGCGCGGCCAGCACCCCGAGCCCGGCGTAGTAGGCGACCTTGTCCGGCGGCGGCACCGCCACCTCGCCGAGCATCGGGATCTCCACCCGCCGGCCGTACGTGCGGAGCGTCTCGTGTCCCCCACTGAGGTTGCGCGTCAGCGCGCTCATCCCGACCTCCCCGGTTCGCCCGACCATCGACGTCCGAACCGGCATTCCACCGGCGACCCGGTCCATGCCCGCGGCCGGCAGGGAAACTTCCCCTGCTCGCAGGGCATAACGGACTCTCCGTCGGGAAGCCAGGCCGCCGGGACGAGGCGCGGGAGGCGAGATGGCGTACGGCGAGCGCGGCAGCGGCACCGGGGAGCAGGGCCGGCGACTCGGCCGTACCGCTCGATGACGTCGCTGGGCCGGGTCGCCGGCCGGCTCCTGCCGCCGGTCGGCGTGCCGGAAGCCGTCGCGCACGCGGTCCGTACCGTCGCCGCCGCCGTGCCGGACGCGGCCCGCGGCGTCGCGTCGGCCCTGCCGGACGCGGCCCGGGCCGCCACCTCGGCGGTGCCCGGCGGCCCAGCGGTGCGGGACCTGGCCGGGCGGACGGGCGTGCCGGCGGCGATCGCCGGCGCCCGCGGCGTCGGCGACGCCGCCGCGCGGCTGGCCCGGGTGGCCGGGCTGACCCGCCGCCGGGTGTCGTCCCGGGACGGCCGGCACCACATCGAGGTGCACGGCGTCTGCCAGGACGGCGGAGACCGGCTGGCCCGCCAGGTCGAGCAGGCGTTGGAGCGGATGCCCGGGGTGGCCTGGGCCCGGGTGAACGCCCCCTCCGGCCGAGTGGTGGTGGCCGTCGAGGAGCCGAAGCCGAAGCTGCGCGACCTGATCGCCACGATCGCCCGGACCGAGCGCGTCTGCCCGTACGAGCCCGACCCGGAGGTCACGCCGCCGCAACCGGCCGAGGAGGGGCCGCGCACCCCCCGCACCCTCGGCGCGCTGGCCTCCGACGCGCTCGGCCTGACCATCTCGGCGGCCACCCGGATCCTGCCGTTCACCCCGGTCCCCGGCGAGGTCGCCGGCTTCCTCACCGCGGTCGACCTGCACCCGAAACTGCACGCCCTCGCCGACCGGGGGCTGCGCGCGGACCCCCGCGCCCAACTGCTCTTCCCGCTCGCCGAGGCGGTCGCCCAGGGGCTCGCCGGCGGCTGGACCGGGATCGTCCTCGACGGCGCGCAACGGGTGGTGCAGTGGGGTGAGGCCCGCGCCCAGCTCGCCGCCTGGTCGAAGGCCGAGCCGAGGCTGACCGGCGATCCGGAGCGCGCGGTCGCCCGGGTACCCGCCGGCGAACGCCCCTGTCCGCCGCCGCCGGGGCCGGCCGAGCGGTACGTGACCCGGTCGCTCGCCGCGGGCGCCGCCGCCGGCGCGGTCGCGGTCCCGGTGGCCGGCCCGAAGCGGGCCGCCGCGCTGGCACTGTCCGCGCTGCCCAAGGCCCCGGGGAGCGGCCGCGAAGGATATGCGGCCCAGCTCGGACGGATGCTGGCCCGGCGCGGTGTGATCGTCATGGACCGCAGCGTGCTGCGGGAACTCGACCGGATCGACACGGTGGTGCTGGACGCGGCGGTCCTCGGCTCGGACCGGGGCGTGCTGGCCGACCTGGCGCCGCTGCCCGGGGCGGACACCGGTCAGGTCGCCGCGCGGGCCTTCGCGCTCTTCGACCCGGAGGCCTCCGACAGGCTGCGGGAGGCCGACGGGTGGCGGCTCGGGCCACTGGACCGGATCGACGCCGACGACCCCGGCGACACCCCGGACAGCCGCCGGCTCCGCGACGACGGGGGCACCCTGCTCGGTCTCGCCCAGGGGGACACCCTCGCCGCGGTGCTGCGGGTGGAACCCGCGCCGGCACCCGGCGTCGACGCCCTCCCCACCGCCGCCCGCCAAGCCGGACTGCGGCTGGTGGTGGGCGGTGACGACGACGGCCGGTACGACTTCGCCGACGCCGTGCTGCCCGGCGGCCCGCGACTCACCCAGTCGGTACGCGCCCTGCAACGCGACGGCGCGGTGGTCATGCTGGTCTCCGGCGACCGCTCGGCGCTCGGTGCCGCCGACTGCGGCCTGGGCGTCGCCGACCCGGACGACCTCCCGCCGTGGGGCGCCCACCTGCTGGTCGGCGTCGACCTGCGGATCCCCGCGCTGCTGATCGAGGCGACCGGAGTGGCCCGCCGGATGACCGGGCAGAACATCCGGATCGGGATGGCCGGCAGTGGCCTCGGCGCGCTGGGCGCGTTCACCGCCGACCCGCAGCAGCTCCCCGGCCGGGCCCTGGCCGCGGTGAACGGCGCCGCCGCGCTCGCCTTCGCGCACGGCGTGTGGCGGGCCCGGCGGCTGCCGGACCGCACCCGCCGGTCCGTGCCGCCGGTGACCGCCTGGCACCTGATGCCGGTGGAGACCGTGCTGCGACAGCTCGACACCGGTCCGGACGGGCTCAGCACGGCCGAGGCGGCCCGCCGGCGCGATGGCGTCACCGGCGAGGCCGCCGGACCGTCCGGGCTGCTCCGGGTGTTCGTCGACGAGCTGGCCAACCCGCTCACCCCGGTGCTCGCCGCCGGGGCGGTGCTCTCCGCCGCGTTCGGCTCGCTGGTCGACGCCGCCCTGGTCGGCGGGGTGGTGGGCGGGTCGGCGCTGATCGGCGCGGTGCACCAGCGCAACACCGAACGCTCCCTGGCCGAGCTGCTGACCCGCGCGGCGGTGACCGCGCGGGTCCTCCGCGACGGCGCGGAGCAGGTGGTCGCCGCGGAGGACCTGGTGCCCGGCGACGTGGTCACGGTCGGCCCCGGCGACGCGATCCCCGCCGACTGCCGGGTGCTCACCGCCGACGGGCTGGAGGCCGACGAGTCGTCGCTGACCGGGGAGTCGCTGCCGGTCGGCAAGACCCCGGACCCGGTGGTGGCCGCCGCCGTCGCCGACCGGCGGTCGATGCTGTACGAGGGCACCACCGTCGCCGCCGGGCACGGCACCGCCGTGGTCGTGGCGACCGGGGAGGAGACCGAGGCGGGCCGCAGCCTCGCCCTGGCCCGCCAGGCACCCCCGCCCAGCGGCGTGGAGACCCGGCTGGGCAGGCTCACCAGTGCCGCGCTGCCGCTCGCCGCCGGGTCGGCGATCGCGGTGGCCGGGGCGGGGCTGCTCCGGGGCGTACCGCTGGCGGAGACGGCGGCCACCGCCGCGAACCTGGCCGTGGCCTCGGTGCCGGAGGGGTTGCCGTTCCTGGTCAGCGCCGCGCAGCTGGCCGCGGCCCGCCGGCTCGCCGAGCACGGCGCGCTGGTCCGCAACCCGCGCACCATCGAGGCGCTGGGCCGGGTCGACGTGCTCTGCTTCGACAAGACCGGCACGCTCACCGAGGGGAAACTGCTGCTCGCCGGGGTGGGCGACGGCGGTGGCCGGCACGCCCCGCCGGACCGGTTGGACGAGCCGCTCAAGCTGACCCTGGCCACCGCGCTGCGCGCCACCCCCGCCGCGGCCGAACCGGACGAGCTGCCCCAGCAGACCGACCGGGCGGTACGCCGCGGCGCGGACACCGCCGGGGTGACGGAACGGACCGGCGCGGCGGAGTGGGAGGCGGTGGGCGGGCTGCCGTTCGAGCCGTCCCGGGGCTACCACGCCACGGTCGGACGGACCGAAGGCCGGCTGCTGCTGAGCGTGAAGGGCGCCCCCGAGACGGTGCTGCCGCGCTGCGCGGCCCGGCGTACCGCCGCTGGGGACGAGCCGTTGGACGAGGCGGGCCGGGCGGAGCTGCACGGGATGCTCGCCGAACGGGCCAGGGCCGGGCATCGGGTCCTCGCCGTCGGCGAGTGCGCGGTCGGCACCGAGACGGTGACCGACGAGCAGGTCGAGGGGCTGGTCTTCGTCGGCTTCCTGGCGCTCGCCGACGGCGTCCGGGAGAGCGCCGCCCCCGCCGTGCGGCGGATCCGGCAGGCCGGCGTGCACACCATCATGATCACCGGGGACCATCCGGCCACCGCCGAGGCGATCGCATCGATCATCAGTCCCGACAACGGCGAGCAGCGCGTGGTCACCGCGACCGAGCTGGACCGGCTCGACGACAAGGCCCTGGCCGAGCGGCTCACCAACACCGACGTGGTCGCCCGCTGCACCCCCGCCCACAAGGTACGCATCATCCAGGCGTTGCAGCGGCACGGCCGGACGGTGGCGATGACCGGGGACGGCGCCAACGACGCGCCGGCGATCCGGCTGGCCGACGTGGGCATCGCCCTCGGCCAGCGCGGCACCCCGGCGGCCCGCGCCGCGGCCGACCTGGTGGTCACCGACGACCGGCTGGAGACCATCATCGCCACCCTGGTCGAGGGGCGGGCGATGTGGTCCTCGGTCCGCCACGCGCTGAGCATCCTGGTCGGCGGCAACCTGGGCGAGATCGGGTTCAGCGTGCTGACCGCCGCGTCGACCGGCCGGTCCGCGCTGACCGGCCGACAACTGCTCCTGGTCAACCTGCTCACCGACCTGGCGCCGGCGCTGGCCATCGCGGTCCGGCCGCCCGCCGCCGACGGGGCCGAAGACCTGCTGCGCGAGGGTCCGGACACCTCGCTGGGCGAGACGATGACCCGGGAGATCGGGCTGCGGGCCGCCGCCACCACGCTGGGCGCGACCGCCGGCTGGACGTTGGCCCGGTACACCGGTCGACGTCGGCGGGCCGGCACGGTCGCCCTGGCCTCCCTGGTCGGCACCCAGCTGGGGCAGACGGTGCTGGCCGGCGGCACCAGCCCCGCGGTACTGGCGTCCACCGCCACGTCGATCGGCGTGCTGGTCGCCGTGGTGCAGACGCCCGGGGTCAGCCAGTTCTTCGGTTGCACCCCGCTCGGCCCGGTGGGCTGGTCCATCGCCGCCGGCTCCGCGCTCGGCGCCACCGTCGCCAACGGCGCCCTGACCCGGCTCGTCGACCGCCTCCCGCAGCCCGGCGTCCGACCGTCGGCCGAGCCGCATGCCCGCACCGCTGGCGGGTAGGACCCGACCATGGCGAGCGACCAGCCCGAGGTGACGTTCATCGGCACCGCCACCACCCTGCTCCGGATCGGGGGTTTCACCCTGCTCACCGACCCGAACTTCCTGCACCGGGGACAGCGGGCGTACCTGGGTCGCGGGCTGTGGTCGAAGCGGAGCACGGAGCCCGCGCTGACCATCCCCGAACTGCCCACCCTGGACGCGGTGGTCCTGTCCCACCTGCACGGCGACCACTTCGACCGGGTGGCCCGCCGCGGGCTGGACCCGTCGCTGCCGATCGTCACCACGCCGCAGGCGGAACAGAAGCTGCGCCGCTGGGGGTTCGGGGCGGCGCAGGGCCTGCCCACCTGGGACTCGTACGAGCTGCACCACGGCGACGCCACGCTGCGGCTGACCTCGCTGCCCGGGCAGCACGGGCCCGGCGTGCTGGACCGGCTGCTGCCCGACGTGATGGGCACGATGATCGACCTGGTACGCGGCGGGTCGCCGGAGTTCCGGCTCTACGTCACCGGGGACACGCTGAGCCGCCCCCAGCTCGCCCGGATCCCCCAGCGGTACCCGGACATCGACGCCATGCTGATCCACCTCGGCGGCACCAGGATCGCCGGCATCCTGCTCACCATGGACGCCCAGCAGGGTGCCGACGTGGTGGAGCTGATCCGCCCGAAGCTGACCGTGCCGATCCACTACGACGACTACCCGGTGTTCCGCTCGCCGCTGCGCAACTTCATCGCGGAGGCCCGCCGCCGCGGCTTCATCCGGCAGGTCCGGACCATCCTGCGCGGCGAGACCGCACCGCTGACCCCACCGGCCTGAGGGCGACCGGAAGCGGATCGCCGCCCGCCCCGGCGTGGGCCGGAGGGGCGGGCGACGGGTGTGCGGGGGCCGGTCAGGAGCGCTCGGAGATGGCCTCGATGAGGTCGCCCACCGGGCGTTCCGGCAGCGACCGAGCCACGTCGGCGACGGCGACGATCCCGACGAGCTCGCGCCCGTCGATCACCGGCAGCCGGCGCACCTTGTGCTTGCCCATGGTCCGCAGGATCTCGGCCGCGTCGTCGTCCGCGCCGATCGTCACCGCCTCGCCCTGGGCCAGCTCACCGGCGGTCACGCTGCCCGGGTCGCGGCCCTCGGCGAGCACCTTCACCACGATGTCCCGGTCGGTCAACATGCCCTTGAGCCGGTTGTCGTCGCCGCAGATCGGCAGCGAGCCGACGCCGAGCTCCGCCATCCGGCGGGCGGCGGCCTTGAGGTCGTCCTGCTCCCGGACACAGGTCACGTCACTGGTCATGATCTCGCGTGCGGTCGGCATGGGGATCACACCTCACTTTCGGGGGGTTGTTGCCTGTTCTCCTACCCCGACGGCCCCGATGCATTCCGACACCGTCCAACGGGAGACCTGACCCGTCCGACGCATCCCGGGCAACCCGGTCGAACTGATCGCCCGTGGACGACTAGGGTGCGCCCGTGTCGTCGCCACGCCTCGAGAAGATCACCACGGACAACGTCCTGGCCGCCTGCGCGATCGCGGTCCGACCCGACCAGGAGGGGCTGGTCGCACCGGTCGCCCGGTCGCTCGCCGAGGCGTACGTGCAGCCCGACGTCGCCTGGCCCCGGCTGATCGTCGACGGGGACAGCCCGGTCGGCTTCCTGATGGCCTTCTTCGACATCCGGTGGCGCGACGACGACCCGACCGACGTCCGTTCCGGGCTGTGGCGGCTGAACATCGCCGCCGGCCAGCAGGGCCGGGGGTACGGCCGCTTCGCCGTGGATGCGCTGGCCGCGGAGGTCCGCCGCCGGGGCGGCAGCCGCCTGTTCACCACCTGGGTGCCGGGCGACCACGGTCCCGAGCGCTTCTACCGGCGGCTCGGCTTCCGGCTGACCGGCGAGACGAGCGGCGACCAGGTGGCCGGCGAGCTGGAGCTGTGACCCCGTCTCAGTGCCAGGTCGCGGCCGCCCGCCGCAGCCGGTCGTTGATCGCCCGGCCGACTCCGACGTCCGGGACCGGCTCGGCGACGATCTCGGTCACCCCGGCCGCGTCCAACCGGTGCAGGGCGTCGAAGAGCCGCGCGGCCGCCACGGTCAGGTCACCCTCCGGGGAGAGCACCTCCACCGCCGCCCAGCCGTCCGCCGGTCGCTCCCGGAAGGCGAGGAAACCGAGCCGGTTGCCGTCGCCCGGCGCCGGCTCCGCCGCCCCCAGCGTCAACGGGGTACGCGGGGCGTAGTGCGCCGCGAGGGTCCCCGGCGCGACCGGCTGGCCCGAACTGCCCGGGCGTACGATGACCGGCCCGGCCGCCTCCACCAGCGCCTCCACCGGCAGAGCGCCCAGCCGCAGCACCACCGGCTGCACGCCCCGGGCGTCCACGATGGTCGACTCGATGCCGCATCGGGTCGGCCCGCCGTCGAGCACCACGTCCACCGCGTCACCCAGTCCGGCCACCACGTGCTCGGCCCGGGTGGGGCTGAGCTGCCCGAACCGGTTCGCGCTCGGCGCGGCCACCGGCACACCGGCGGCGGCGATCAGCGCCCGGGCCGACGGCTCGTCGGGCACCCGGACCGCCATGGTGTCCAGCCCCGAGGTGACGATCGAGGGGATCGCCGCCGGCCGGTCCACGATCAGGGTGAGCGGACCGGGCCAGAAACGCTCGGCCAGCGTGGCGACCCCCGCCGGCACCGCGCCGACCAGTGCCGGCAGGTCGGCCGCGTCGGCCAGGTGGGTGATCAGCGGGTCGAAGCTGGGCCGCGCCTTCGCCTCGAAGATCCGCGCCGCCGCCCGACCGTCCAGGGCGTTCGCGCCCAGTCCGTAGACCGTCTCGGTGGGGAAGGCGACCAGCCCTCCGGCACGGAGGACGGCGGCGGCTTCGGCGATGCCGCTGTCGGCCGGCAGGACGCGCGGGGCTCCGGTGGTCACGCACCGACGCTAGCCTGCCGCTCACCCGGCCGTACGACGGGTCGGCAGAGACGCGACCGTCGATCTATCCTTCGCCCCATGCGCAAGCCGCTCCGCGTCGCCGGTGCTGACGGGGCTCGGGCGCACCGGTACCCGGCGGGCCGCGAGCCGCGCCGGCACCCCTTCGCCCCGCGATCCGGCTGACGATGCGCCGCTTCTGGTACGCGTCGGCGGGAGTGCTCGCGTTGGTCGGCTGCCTCGGCCTGGCGGCCACCGTGCCCACGGTGCGGCGGGCGATCTCGCCGCGGGCCGCACCGGCGCCGCTCCCGCTGCACGTCACCGGCCCCCGGTACGACCAGTTCATCGTCGACCTCGACCGGCCCGGCCGGTACGCCGTCTGGGCCACCCGGCCCACCACGGCACCGGACCGCGACCGTTGCCGGACGACCGGTCCCGACGGGCGGGCGGTGCCGTCGACCGAGCCGGGTCGGGTCGTGGAGTGGACCGAGGTCGCGACCGACGACACCCGGTGGACCTGGCTGGCCAGCGTCGACGCCCCGGCCCCCGGCAGGTACGCGTTCTCCTGCCGGCTCGACCCCGACTCGCCCGGCCAGCAGTACGCGGTGACCAGGGCGCCGGACGCCCGGCTCGGCGCCCGTCTCTGGCTGGAGCGGTACCGGGGCCTGCTGGTGGCCGCCCTGCCGGTCGGCCTGGTGATCCTGCTGATGACGGTGACCTGGCGGCGCAGCAACGAATGATCCGGTGAGGAACCTGGCTGCCGGTCCCGGGGCGGTGGGCCGAGGATGGCCGCGATGAGTGCGGTGAGGATGCACGCCGACGAGGTCGAGACCGACGCCGACCTGGTACGCCGACTGCTCGCCGGCAGTTCCCGCACTGGGCCGACCTGCCGATCCGGCTGGTCGCCTCGTACGGGACCGACCACGACATCTACCGACTCGGTGCGCGGCTGTCCGTCCGGCTGCCCCGGATCGGCTGGGCCACCGCGCAGGCGGCGAAGGAAGCCGAGTAGCTGCCGCGGCTCGCGCCGTCGTCGAGCCTCGTCCGGGTCCGGCGGTGGATCGTCGCGGGCCTGGCGCAGAACTGGCCCCGAAGGGTGTTCCGCGCCAGGCTGTTCGTTCGGCAGACGCTCCAGCGAACGGATCTCGGCTTGGAATTCGTGCCACCGAAGACGCACCGATCGACCCGTCCGCTGCCGCTGTCGGCTCTGGCCGTCCGGGCGTTGGAGGCACAGCGCGTGCGCCGGCCAAGGAACGGCTCGCCGTCGGAAAGGTGTGGTCGGATCTGGGCTTGGTCTTTGCCAGCACCATCGGCAGCGCGATGGAACCGCGCAACGTCAACCGGCGCTTCGAGCAGCTCCGCGCGGCGGCTGGGCTGGACTGGCTGCACCTGCACGACCTACGGCACGCCTTCGCCACGTGAACCTGAGCCTGGGGATTGCCGGCGAGGCGGTCGCTGACCGCTCGGTACCGGGGTGGGGCTCCTCCGCCGGACGGCCTGGGGTTCCAAACGGTCCGGCTTGTTGCTGTGCGTCGACCCGCTGCTGCTGCTCGGAGCCGGCGATCCCTCCGCTATGCGCCGCGCGGCCTGACCTCAACCCCCGCGCCGGCCTGAATGATCTTCCAGAACTCCTTCGGGAGCTGCGAAACCAGGTCCTCCAACTCGTCCTTGCTCACGGCCTCACCGATGGTGCTGAGCACGGCCCGCATACCTGCGTCGGCCATCGCCACATCGACCCCGGCGCGCCTCGCCACCCGCTCGACAAACTGGTCCAGCTCGAACGGCTCGGCGTTCTGCGACCCGATAGCGGTGGTGGTCTTGTGCAGATGCTGCCGTAGCTCTCTCGGAAGCTGCCCGGCGATGTTACTCGCCTGACCGGCGGTGACCCGGTCGGTCAACGTTTCCAATGTCGCGCGGCTGACTGCTTCGGCCTTCTCCGACGGCACCCCGGCACGCCTTGCCACGGCCTCTACGAATTCGGCGTAGTTCACCTCGAAGCCTCCTCTCCGACGAGGCCACCGTCTACCCGCGCCCCTCACGGTGAAACGGCCTCCTCAACCCGAGGGACGAGCCCTCGACGAGATGACACTTCGGGCATACGAGACGTGCGGCCAGACGGAGCTCGGCGCAGAACTTGGCGCCCTCGGCCTGCTACTGGCCGATGTTGACCGCTGCATCGGGCACGGATCGGGCACGGCTTGGGAAGCCAGTGACAGGGCGGATGGTGTGGTGGAGCCCAGGGGACTTGAACCCCAAAAACGCGATCATGGAACGTCGGCGGTGTGAGCGGTCTCTGACCTGCTGTTACCTCGATCGACTTCCGTCGCCTGACATCTGTTTGCGGCCTCAGGTGGTCCCAATGCGGTCCCGATGATCTTGCTGGTCCTGCCCCAGCCCACCCCTGCCTTGCAAAGATCAAGACTCCTGTCGGCCAGCGTCGGCTACTGCGGGTCTGACATGATCACGACGTGCCCGACCCCGAGCCCGCCGACGGCAGTCCGCCTACGGAGCCGTCTGAGCCGACGGCGCGGAACGAACTGCCCCCACTACTCGTGCTGCTGCTCGCATCGGCCGTTCTGCTGGCGCTGTCTTTCGGCTGTGCCGCCTTGTGGCTGTACAACTAACTGGCCGTCCGTTGCGCTGGACCAGGAGCGCCAGTTTGGAAGCACGCGCTCAACCGGTCGTGATGCCCCCACGCCTGCTCGCGACGGCCGGTCCGGTGGCATCTCGTGCCCGCTCGTGACCGTTGGGCTTCGCGGCTACTGGCCCGTGGACGGCCCGGCGACTCCTCTGATCCGTACGCCCCGTGCCAGGTGTCGCCGACCTTTGTCCGTGGCTCATACTCGTCCAATGCCGAAGTCGGAGCCGCAGGTCGAGCCCTTGCAGGAGATCCACTACAGGGGGCAGCTTGCCCGCTTCAGGGTGCCCGCGCACTGGACGGTGGAGATCGACGCGGACAACGGCGACTGCTTCTATGATCCCGACAGTCCGGGCACGCTGCGTCTTAACGTGCTGACCTTCGCCACCCCATCGACAACGCGAGCCAACTTCGATGTTCCGCACAAGGAGGGCCGTCGTGTCTTGGAGACATGCGCCCTCCCAAGCGGCTGTCACATGACAGTCACGGAGACAATCACGGCTGAGGACGGCGAGCCGCTGGTCCTGCACACCTGGCGACTGGGCTATCAGGCCGGATCACTCGTCCACGTCTACGTCTTCACCTACAGCTATGGCCTCCCGCTGGAAGCCGTCCAGGACGAACTGCAGCTGCTCGACCGCGAGATTCGACTCATGCATCCCGCGCCAGCGACGGACGTATAGCCGGCCGCTCAGGGGCGAAGGCAATTCAGGCGTGGAACTAGCGGATCTCCTCGTCGGGCAGTCGTAGACCGTCCAGCCTCCCCGGACGGGGACAAGGTGGAGCGCCCTACGTCCGAACGACCTTGGCCCCGTTCGGGGAGGCTGGTAGCCCTCCTTGTGGTGCCCGGCGAGGTGATCCGCGGCGGCATCAACGCTGATCACCAACCATGTGGACCCGAAGGAGGTCCAGCGGGCACTGCGGCATAGCACGCTGCAAATCACCCTGGAGACCTACGTCCACTTCTGGCCACGCCGGGAGCGTCGGCGCGGTGTCGCGGGTGACGTGTTGCGGGCCGCCGCTGGCCACAAGGACCATCGGTAACGTGGTCCCGATGTGGTCCCGATGATCTTGTCAGGTGTTCCGCCGCAGGTCAGAGGCGGTATGAGTGGAGCCCAGGGGACTTGAACCCCTAACCCCTGCCTTGCAAAGGCAGTGCTCTGCCAGTTGAGCTAGGGCCCCGAGGGCGGGCGGAGCCGCCTGGTGCTGGCAGTCGGAGAGCGGAGGCTCAGCGCAGGTCGGGCGCGGTGGTCGCCTCGTGCCACAGGGCACGCTCGTCGTTCGAGGCCTTGACCTTCTTGGCCACGACGGCGGCCACGCCGACGATGCCGACCAGGATCAGAAGCTTCTTGAACATGGGGCGACCCCTCGCGCTCGACAACCGTCGGACGGTGCGGTGGGGCTAGCTGGAATCGAACCAGCGACCTCAGAGTTATCAGCTCTGCGCTCTAACCGACTGAGCTATAGCCCCGCGTAGCGACGAGCAAGGTTAACCCATCGCCGCGGCCGGCCCCAAATCGGGGTGCCCGTGGCGGGGCTCTCGCTCGTACCAGCTCGAACCTACCCGGATGCGCGACGCCGGGGCGACCGCCTTACGCGGCGCGCCCCGGCGTCCCGGCTGGTTCAGTCCCGCTCGGCGAGCGTCAGCTCGATCCCGCCGACCAGGTCGGCGCAGACGTTGTAGACGAACGCGCCGAGCGTGGCGAGCGCGGTGAAGAGCACGACGTTGACCAGGCCGATCAGCGCGGAACTCATGATCACGCCCTTGGCGGTGATCCGGAAGCCGTTGGTGCTCTGCCCGCCACCGGCGCTGACCAGGTCGGTCAGGCTGTCGTTGACGCTCTTGAACACGCCCATGGCGTCCAGCGCCAGGTAGAGCACCGAGGTGGCGACGACCACCACGATGAAGAGCACCACCGAGACGGCGAATGCGAACTTCATCACGGACCACGGGTCGATCCGCTTGAGGTTCAGCCGGGCCCGGCGCGGTCCGCGGGACGCGGCCGAGCTGACCGACGTACGCGCAGCGCGTACCGCCTCACCCACGCGGGCGGCGCCGACGGCCGCCGCGCCGCTGATGCCCGGCGGCAGGCCGCCGCCGTTGGCCGGGCGGTTCGGCAGGCCCGGGCGGGCGCCGTCCGGCGACGGCTTGGTGGCGGTGCCGACGCCGGATCCGACCCGCGGCTGGGTGCCGGTGGCACCGGTCGACGGCCGGGCGGCGCCCGCCGCGATCGGCTGCGTCGCGGCGGGCTTCGGCGCGGGAGCCGGCCGGGCGGCCAGACCGTCGGCAGAGGTCGGCGCGTCGACCTTGGCCTTCTCGGTCTTGTCGCTCGCCGCCGAGTCCTCGGAGGGCGTTTCCGGCGGTGGCGTCATGCCGGGGGCCCGGGTGAACTTCGGGGCAGGCTCGTCGGCGGGGACGGTGGCCCGGCCCACGGCCGCGCGGCCGGTCGCTGGTGTGCCGCCCTTTGCGGCCTCCTCGTCGACCGGGTTGGCCGAGGTCCCCGTGTTCCCCGACTTCGCCTGTGTCTCCGTCATTCAACTAGTCCTGTTCGTCAGGCTCGTCGGCATTGCGAGCAATCGCCACGATAGTCACGCCGTCCGGGAGGTCCATCAGCTTGACCCCCATTGTGTTCCGGTCACGCGTACGGCGTACAGGCTTCACCGGAGTCCGGATGACACCACCGTTGCTGGTGATCGCGAAGAGCTCGTCGTCCGGGTCGATCACCACCGCACCGACCAGACCACCGCGTCGCTCGGTGATCTTCGCAGTCAGCACACCTTTACCTCCCCGGCCCTGGACCGGGTATTCCTCGATCGGGGTGCGTTTCGCGTATCCCCCGTTCGTCGCGACCAGCACGTCCAGGCCTTCGCGGACGACCTCCATGGCCAGCAGGACATCGTCCTCGCTGAACCGCATGCCGATCACGCCCGAGGTGGCCCGGCCCATCGGCCGCAGCGCCTCGTCGCTGGCGTTGAACCGGATCGCCTGCGCGTTCTTGGAGACCAGCAGCAGGTCCTCCTCCGGGGCGACCAGCGCCGCCCCGACCAGCTCGTCCTCGTCGCGAAGGTTGATCGCGATGATTCCGCCGGACCGGGGGGAGTCGAACTCCTCGAGCCGCGTCTTCTTCACCAGGCCGTTCTTCGTGGCGAGTACCAGGTAGGGCGCCACCTGGTAGTTCGGGATTTCGATGATCTGGGCGATCTGCTCGTCGGCTTGGAACGCGAGCAGGTTGGCCACGTGCTGGCCCTTGGCCACCCTACTGGCTTCGGGAAGCTCGTACGCCTTGGCCCGGTAGACCCGACCCTTGTTCGTGAAGAACAGGATCCAGTCGTGGGTGGAGCATACGAAGAAATGGCTGACGATGTCGTCCTGCCGCAGCGTCGCGCCGCTGACACCCTTGCCGCCGCGCCGCTGGGAGCGGTAGAGGTCGGCCTTGGTGCGCTTGGCGTACCCGGTGCGGGTGATCGTGACGACCACGTCCTCGCGGGCGATCAGGTCCTCCATCGAGACCTCGCCGTCGAACGGCACGATCTTCGTGCGCCGCTCGTCGCCCCACTTCGCGACGATCTCGCCCAGCTCCTCCGAGACGATCCTGCGCTGCCGCTCCGGCTTGGCGAGGATGTCCTTGAGGTCGGCGATCTCGATCTCGAGCTTGGTGAGGTCGTCGATGATCCGCTGCCGCTCCAGGGCGGCCAGCCGGCGCAGCTGCATGTCCAGGATCGCGGTCGCCTGGATCTCGTCGATCTCCAGCAGCCGGATCAGGCCCTGCCGGGCGTCCTCCACGGTGGGCGAGCGCCGGATCAGGGCGATGACCTCGTCCAGGGCGTCGAGAGCCTTGGCCAGACCGCGCAGGATGTGCGCCCGCTCCTCCGCCTTGCGCAGCCGGAACGCGGTCCGCCGACGGATCACGTCGATCTGGTGCTCGACGTAGTAGCGGATGAACTGGGCCAGGTTGAGCGTGCGCGGCACCCCGTCGACCAGGGCCAGCATGTTGGCGCCGAAGGTCTCCTGGAGCTGGGTGTGCTTGTAGAGGTTGTTCAGCACCACCTTGGCGACCGCGTCGCGCTTGAGCACGAGCACGATCCGCATGCCGGTACGCCCGGAGGACTCGTCCCGGATGTCGGCGATGCCGGCGAGCTTGCCCTCCTTGATCAGCTCGGCGATCCGCTCGGCCAGGTTGTCCGGGTTGACCTGGTACGGCAGCTCGCTGACCACCAGGCAGGGGCGGCCCCGCTTGTCCTCCTCGACCTCCACCACGGCGCGCATCCGGATCGAGCCCCGCCCGGTCCGGTACGCGTCCTGGATGGCCGCCTGGCCCACGATCAGGCCATGGGTCGGGAAGTCGGGGCCCTTGACGATCCCCAGCAGCGCCTCGAGGGTGGTCGCCTCGTCCGCCTCGGGATTGTCCAGGCACCACTGCACCGCCGCGCCGATCTCGCGCAGGTTGTGCGGGGGGATCTTGGTGGCCATGCCGACCGCGATGCCCTCGGAGCCGTTCACCAGCAGGTTGGGGATCCGCGACGGCAGGATGGTGGGCTCCTTGGCCCGGCCGTCGTAGTTGTCCTGCAGGTCGACGGTGTCCTCGTCGATGTCCCGCAGCATCTCCATCGCCAGCGGGTCGAGCTTGCACTCGGTGTACCGCATGGCGGCGGCCGGGTCGTTGCCCGGCGAGCCGAAGTTGCCGTTGCCGTCGACCAGTGGGTAGCGCAGCGACCAGGGCTGGGCCATCCGGACCAGCGCGTCGTAGATCGCCGAGTCGCCGTGCGGGTGGAACTGACCCATCACGTCGCCGACGACGCGGGAGCACTTCACGTAGCCGCGGTCCGGCCGGTAGCCGGAGTCGAACATGGCGTAGAGGATCTTGCGGTGGACCGGCTTGAGCCCGTCCCGGACGTCCGGCAGCGCCCGCCCGACGATGACGCTCATCGCGTAGTCGAGGTACGAGCGCTGCATCTCGACCTCGAGGCCGACCGGCTCGATCCGGTCGTGCGCCACGACGGCGGCGGCTGTCTCCGGGATGTCCGGCTCGCTCGGGGTGGACTCGGGAGTATCGGTCACTGTTAACCCTTATCAGACTCAGAGTCGTTTTCGTGCTGTGGATAACGGCTGTGGAAACCGGCCAAGTTGTGGATAACCCTGTGGACCGCCGGGCCGGCCGGTGGATCTCCGGCCGGCCCGGCGAGGTCCGTCAGATGTCCAGGAACCGCACGTCCTTGGCGTTGCGCTGGATGAACGAACGGCGTGCCTCGACGTCCTCACCCATCAGCACGCTGAACAGTTCGTCGGCGGTTGCGGCGTCGTCGAGCGTCACCTGACGCAGCGTACGGGTGGCCGGGTTCATCGTGGTCTCCCACAGCTCCGGGTAGTTCATCTCGCCGAGGCCCTTGAACCGCTGGATGTCGTCCGGCCTGGCGTTGGGCTTCTTCTGCTGGCGCAGCGCGATCAGCCCGTCCCGCTCCCGGTCCGAGTACGCGTACTGGGCGTCGTCGCCCTTCTTGTTCCACTTGATCTTGTAGAGCGGGGGGGCGGCCAGGTAGACGTGGCCCAGTTCGACCAGCGGCCGCATGAAACGGAACAGCAGCGTGAGCAGCAGCGTCTGGATGTGCTGACCGTCGACGTCCGCGTCGGCCATCAGCACGATCTTGTGGTACCGCAGTTTCTCGATGTCGAAGTCGTCGTGGATGCCCGTGCCCAGCGCCGTGATCAGCGCCTGGACCTCGTTGTTCTTCAGCACCCGGTCGATCCGGGCCTTCTCCACGTTGAGGATCTTGCCGCGGATCGGCAGGATCGCCTGGGTCCGCGGGTCCCGACCCTGCTTGGCCGAGCCGCCGGCCGAGTCGCCCTCGACGATGAACACCTCGGACTCGCGCGGGTCGGTGGACTGGCAGTCGGCCAGCTTGCCCGGCATCGAGCCGGACTCCAGCAGCGACTTGCGCCGGGCCAGCTTCCGCGCCTGCTGGGCGGCGATCCGGGCCCGGGCGGCCTGGGAGGCCTTCTGGATGATGGTCTTGGCCTCGGCCGGGTTCCGGTCGAACCAGTCGACCAGCCACTCGTTGCAGACCCGCTGGACGAAGCTCTTCACCGGGGTGTTGCCGAGCTTGGTCTTGGTCTGGCCCTCGAACTGCGGGTTGGCCAGCTTGACCGAGATGATCGCGGCCAGGCCCTCGCGGATGTCCTCACCGGAGAGCTTCTCGTCGCCCTTGAGCAGCTTCTTCTCGGTGCCGTACCGGTTGACCACGCTGGTCAGCGCGGCCCGGAAGCCCTCCTCGTGGGTGCCGCCCTCGTGCGTGTTGATCGTGTTGGCGAAGGTGTAGACCGACTCGCCGTACGACTCGTTCCACTGCATGGCGATCTCGACCGACATGCCCTCCTCCTCGGCCCCGAACTCGACCACCGTCTTGTGGATCGGGTTCTTGGAGGCGTTGAGGTGCCGGACGAAGTCGGCGATACCGCCCTTGTAGCAGAACGTCACCTCGCGCTGCTTGCCGTCCTCCTCCTCCGGCACCCGCTCGTCGAGCAGGTGGATGGTGAGGCCCCGGTTGAGGAAGGCCATCTCCTGCAGGCGCCGGTAGATGGTCTGGAAGTCGAAGTCGACCGTCTCGAAGACGTCCGGATCCGGCCAGAAGGTGACCGCCGAGCCGGTGCGGTTGGTGGTCTCGCCCTTATCCAGCGGGCCCGGCTTGGAGTTGCTGTACTGCTGCCGCCAGACGAAGCCGGACTTGTGGATCTCCACGGCCATCCTGGTGGAGAGGGCGTTCACCACGGAGACGCCCACACCGTGCAGACCGCCGGAGACCGCGTACGCCTTGCCGTCGAACTTGCCACCCGCGTGCAGCACGGTCAGCGCGACCTCGACACCCGGCTTCTTCAGCTTGGGGTGCAGGTCGACCGGGAAGCCACGGCCGTTGTCGGTGACCCGGACGCCGCCGTCGGCCAGCAGCACCACGTCGATGGTGTCGCAGTACCCGGCCAGCGCCTCGTCCACCGCGTTGTCGACGACCTCCCACACGAGGTGGTGCAGACCGCGTTCACCGGTGGACCCGATGTACATACCGGGCCGCTTCCGGACGGCCTCCAGCCCCTCGAGAACGGTGATCGACTCGGCGCCGTACTCCTGCTTGTCCTGCGCTGCCACCCTCGGCCACTTTCTCGCGCCGGCCGCGCCAGGGCGCGGAGGCGCGGGTTCGGCGGACAGGACGCGACGTCGGCGCGCACGGACCGGCCCCGGATTCTCCAGGTCACGGATCGCGTACGCCGGTCGCCGCGGTTGCCCGCGGATCGCGATCGGCTCAACCCGATCCGGGACAATGGTCAAGGGCCCTCGGGGCCCGTGTCCGGTCGCTCCGGGTCGGGTCTTCGTCTCTCCGTCAATCTTACTGTGCGCACACGACTAAACCGCCACTCGGCACCCCTGCGGGGGCGGCTGAGACCTCCGTAGCGGCCCGAACCGTGCTGTCCGCGACTCCCCCTACACGCAAGGCCCTGATCGAGGGCGCGACCGGCCACCGGATCGGTACCGGGGCGTAACCGCCCAGGGGTCGCGGCCGGACCGGCGGTGCCGTACCTTTGCGGCGCCCGCCGCTGCGGTCTTGATCTTTCCCGGCCGGAACCGGGACGATCGACCCGATCGGTCCGACAACGTGTTGTAAGAGGTGACGCCAGATGGGGCTGGACAATGTCGCGGTGCACTGGCCGCGGACCGGCCGCTTCTACGACCCGGTCGCGCCGGCCGAGTTCGTCGACTTCGGCGAGATCGTGGACATGTCCGGGATCTCCGCCCCGACCGCGGCGCTCGCCGAGCTGATCGCCAAGACCGGCACGGTACGGGCGACCGCGTACACCGAGCTGGTCGACCTGATCCTCGGACTGGAAAATGTGCTCTACGCCACTGAGAACGCCGCCGAGGACGAGGATCCCGTGATCGACCCCGACGGGTGCTCGTGGATCGCCGGCGGGCTGGAGAGGTTCGTCGCCCAGCACCGGCCGTTCGGCGAGGCGGTGACCTTCGAGTCGGTCAGCGAGGTGCTCCGCTCGCTGATGGCCGACGGTCGCCTCGCCGAGCAGCAGCTGCGCTGGCTCGACACGCGCCTGGACGGGTTGCGCGACGAGAACGGCGATCCGCCGCAGTGGAACTTCACCTGCGCCGAGCTGAGCGTGCTCGCCGCCTTCTACCGCCGCTGCGCCGACCGCGGCTTCGCGGTCTACGCCGACGCCTGACCGCGCGATCGCGGCGGCCGGGACTTGCCGCATGTCGCGGTGTCCCGTTGCCGGGAAGCCGCGACATGCCGCGGGTCGAGTGGATCAGCCGTAGGTGTCGCGGGGGCCGCGCCCGCGGACCCGGCGGGGCCCCCGGGACCAGGACGGCGCGGCCGGGCCGTGGATGTGCAGCTTGCGCACCACGTTGTGGCCGACCTCGCTGGCGATCTGCTTGATCAGGGAGCCGGCGAGCAGCCGCAGCTGGGTCGCCCACGCGGTGGAGCGGGCCTCCACGGTCAGCTCGCCGTTCTCCAGCTTCACCGGGCGGCTGTGCTGGGCCACCTCCGGCCCGACCACCCGCTCCCAGGCGCCGAAGACCGTCGCCTCGGCCGCCGGCTGCTGCCAGCCGCGCGCCTTCACCAGCCGATTCAGCACCGCGCCGAGTGGTTGCGGGTCACGCGGGTCCGGCCCGGGACCGGAGTAGCCGCGCAACCGGCGCTCGGTACCACCACCGCCGTCGCCGCCCACCGCGCTCCGGCGCGGCCTCGCCGCCGCCTGCCGGCGGGCCTTCGCCGCGTCCAGCACCGCCCGGGCCAGCTCCGGCCCCGACGCCCCACCGTCGCCGGCGGTCGCGCCCGTCGAGGCAGGCTCACCGGCTGACGGGGCCTGGCCGTGGGCCGCCGCCCCCCGCCCGCCCGATCCGGCGCCGTCCCGGCTCGCCGCCGCGCCGCCGCGCTCCGCGGCCCCGTCGTCGGCGCGACCGTCGGTCGGGCGCGCGCCAGACCCACGCCCGCCGGACGCGGCGCCCGCCCGCCCGGCCCGTTCGTCCGCGCCGCTTCCGGGCGTACGGCCTCCGTGCGCCGGCCCGAGCCGGGCCGGTGGAAGCTGCGGCTCATCCGACACGGCGTACCGTCCCTTCGCCCACCTCGTAGCGGGTGCCGCGCAGGGCCGCCGGCACGTCGTCGTCCACCGCACAGGTCACCAGGAGCTGACTCGCCCCGCCCACCAGCTCGGCCAGCCGCTCCCGGCGGCCGGCGTCCAGCTCGGCGAAGACGTCGTCGAGGACCAGCACCGGCTCGATGCCGTCCGCGCGCAGCAGGTCGTACCCGGCCAGCCGCAGGGCCAAGGCGTACGACCACGACTCGCCGTGGCTGGCGTACCCCTTGGCGGGCAGCGGGCCCAGAGTGAGCACCAGATCGTCCCGGTGCGGCCCGACCAGCGTGGTGCCGCGTTCGATCTCCGCCGACCGCGACTCGGCCAACGCGGCCGTCAGCGCTTCGGCCAGCGCGGCCCGGTCCACGGTCGGGTCGGGCAGCTCCAGCGACGGCCGGTACGCGATCCCGGCCGCCCCCTTGCCCGCCGCCACCGCGTCGTACGCCTTGGTCACGTGCGGCGCGAGCGCGGCGACCAGCTCCAGCCGGCCGGCGAGCAGCTCCGCGCCGTGCTGCGCCAGGTGGGTGTCCCACACCGCGAGGGTGGACAGGTCCCCGCCCCGCGAACCGCCCGTCTTGCGGGCCAGGTACGCCGTCCGGAGCAGGGCGTTGCGCTGCTTGACCACCCGCTCGTAGTCGGCGCGCACCCCGGCGTACCGCGGCTGCCGGGTGACCAGCAGGTCGTCGAGGTAGCGGCGGCGCTCGGCCGGGTCGCCCCGGACGAGTTCCAGGTCCTCCGGGGCGAAGAGCACCAGCCGCAGCGCGCCGAGCACGTCCCGGGCGCGGCGGGCGGGGGACCGGCCGAGCCGGGCCCGGTTGGCCTTGCCGGGAACGATCTCCAGCTCGACCAGCAGCTCCCGACCCTCGTGCACCACGGCGCAGCGGATCACCGCCGCGGCGGCGCCCATCCGGACCAGGGGGGCGTCCGTGGCGACCCGGTGTGAGTCCAGGGTCGCCACGTAGCCCAGCGCCTCGACCAGGTTGGTCTTGCCGACGCCGTTGGCGCCGATCAGCACGTTCGGGCCCGGCTCCAAATCGACGCCGACCCGCTCGTACGAGCGGAAGTCGACCAGTTCGAGCCGGCGGACGTACACAGGCTGTGGATACCGGTCAGCGCTTGCGGACGGCGTGGCCGCCGAACTGCTGGCGCAGCGCGGCGACCGCCTTCATCGCGGGCGAGTCCTCCTGACGGGAGGCGAACCGGGCGAAGAGCGAGGCGGTGATGACGTTCAGCGGCACGGCGAGCCGGACCGCCTCGTCGACCGTCCACCGGCCCTCGCCGGTGTCCTCGGTGTAGCCGCTCAGCTCGGCCAGCTCCGGGTCCTCGTCCAGCGCACGGTCGAGCAGGTCGAGCAGCCAGGACCGGACCACCGTGCCCTCACGCCAGGACTTGAAGACGCCCGGCACGTTGGTCACCAGCTCGGAGGCGGCGAGCAGCTCGTAGCCCTCGGCGTAGGCGTGCATCAGGCCGTACTCGATGCCGTTGTGCACCATCTTGGCGTAGTGCCCGGCGCCCACCGGCCCAGCGTGCACGAACCCGAACTCGCCCGCGGGCTTGAGCGCCTCGAAGATCGGCATCAGCCGCTCGACGTGCTCCTGGGCGCCGCCGACCATCAGGGCGTACCCGTTCTGCCGGCCCCAGACGCCGCCGGAGACCCCGGCGTCGAGGTAGCCGATGCCGCGCTCGTTCAGCCGCTCGGCGCGCGGACCGTCGTCGCTGAACCGCGAGTTGCCGCCGTCGATGATGATGTCGCCCGCGCCGAGCACGCCCGCCAGCTCGTCGATGGTGGCGTCGGTGACCCCCGCCGGGACCATCACCCAGACCGCCCGCGGCGACTCCAGCTTCTCGGCCAGCTCCGTCATGCTCGCGACGTCGCTCAGCTCCGCGTTGCGGTCGAAGCCGACCACCTCGTGACCGGCGGCGCGCAACCGCTCGCGCATGTTGCCGCCCATCCGGCCGAGTCCTACCAGGCCGAGCTGCATCTGCTCCTACCTCCGTGCGTCTGGATCTGCTGGGGCGCGATCAGCGGGACACGCGGATCGGCATGATGAGGTATCGGTACCCCGGGATGACCTCGCCATCCTCGCCGGCGGGGGAAATCACCGCGGGCTTGAAGGCGTCGACGAACGAGAGCAGGGCGTACTGGGCACCCAGATTGGCCAGGCCGTCGATCAGGTACTGCGGGTTGAAGCCGATGGTCAGCGCGTCGCCGGTGAAGGTCGCCTCCATCGCCTCGCTGGCCCGGGCCTCCTCGGTGCCACCGGCCTCGACCACCAGCCCGTCCGCGCTGAAGCTCAGCAGCACCGGGGTGGTCCGCTCGGCGACCAGGGCGACCCGCTTGACCACCTCGATCAGCGTGCTCACCGGAACCCGCGCCTCGGCGTTGTGGCTGGCCGGGAAGAGCGAGCGCACCGGCGGGTAGTTGGCGCCGTCGAGCAGCCGGCTGGTGGTCCGGCGGGTACCGCCGGAGAAACCCATCATGCCCTCGCCGGCGCCGCCCTGGGACAACGCCATGGTGACCTGGCCGCCGAGCGGGCCGAGCGCCTTCGCGGTGTCGTTCAGGGTCCGGGCCGGCACCAGGGCGTTGATGCTCACCTCGGGGTCGTCCGGGTTCCACTCCATCTCGCGCAGCGCGAGGCGGTAGCGGTCCGTGGCGAGCATGGCGAGCGTGCCGCCGGAGAGCTCGATGCGTACGCCGGTCATCATCGGCAGCGTCTCGTCGCGGCCGGCGGCGACGGCGACCTGGGCGACGGCGGCCGCGAACGCGGCGGCGTCGACCGTGCCGGTGCTCTCCGGCATCTCCGGCAGCGCGGGGTAGTCCTCCACCGGCATGGTCGGCAGGGTGAAGCGGGCACTGCCGCAGACCAGCTCCAGGTGGGCGCCGACCGCGGCGATGTCCACCGGCTTGGCGGGCAGCGCCTTGGTGATCTCGGCGAGCAGGCGGCCGGAGACGAGGGCGGCGCCGTCGGCGTCCCCCTGCACCTCGACGGTGACCTGGCTGGAGACCTCGTAGTCGAAGCCGGAAACCTGGAGGTTGCCGTCGGTGACCCGGAGCATCACCCCGGCCAGCACCGGTACGGAAGGTCGGTTGGGCAGGCTCTTGGCGGTCCACGCGACCGCCTCGGCGAGCGCGTCGCGCTCCACTCGGAACTTCATCAATGCCTCCGCGTCGACGTCAGCGACAACTCTCTCATGCCGACCGCTGCCCACCGTCCCGCCCGACCGTGCGGGTACCCATCGCACCTTAGGGCGCGTGGGCATCGGCTGTGCGCCCGACCCCGTGGATCCAGGTGCCCGGGTGACTGCCGGCGGCAGTGCTCCGGCCCGATCCACAGGAAGTCCAACGGTGATGATTGGTTTTTGTTGTTTTAGAAGAGATAACTCATCGTCTTCATCGCACCTGTGCAAACTGTGGAGAACCGACGCCTGCCCAGGTCAGACAGGTTATCCACCGGTGGTTTGGCTGTGGAGAACCGGGGGTGCAACCGGTGTTCCGGTCCACAGGCGCCGTCGACCCCCAGGTTTTCCACGGTTGTCCACCGGTTGTCCACCGGTAATCCACGGGGTTTCTCCCCAATGCTGTGGACGGGCCGGACGGCGTTGATCGACGTCGTCCCCAGAACCTTCAACAGGCCGCCCACAGGTCGACCGTCGTCGGTGGACAACTCCGCCGTCGTCCCTAGGCGTCCACAGGCTCGTCCCCAGGGGTTGTCCACAGTCTGTGGGTAACCGGCTCCGGACGGAGCGTGGTTTTCCACCGTTTGTGGAACAGGGGATGTGGACAACCGGGCGGTCCTGTGGACGAACATGACAGCGATCCTGGGCCCTGAAGCCGGTGCAGGGTCAACCCCGGACGGCCACGGACGCGAAAAACGCCCGGCCGAGGCTCGGCCGGGCGTTCCGGGTGCCGTCTCCGGGGGCGCCGGGGTGGCGTACGACTCAGGTGTTCTGCTTGATCCGGTTGGTCAGCTCGGCGATCTGGTTGTAGAGCGACCGCCGCTCCGCCATCTGCTGGCGGATCTTCCGGTCGGCGTGCATCACCGTGGTGTGGTCCCGGCCGCCGAAGGCCTGCCCGATCCGGGGCAGCGACAGCTCGGTCAACTCCCGACACAGGTACATGGCCACTTGCCGGGCGTTCACCAGCACGCGCGAGCGGGACTGGCCGCGCAGGTCCTCCAGGCTCACCCCGAAGTAGTCCGCGGTGGAGGCCATGATCTGGTCGGCGTTTATCTCCGGTCCGGCACCGTCCGGCATGAAGTCCCGCAGCACCTCCTCGGCCAGCGACAGCTCGACGTTCGACCGGGTGAGGCTGGCGAACGCGGTGACCCGGATCAGTGCGCCCTCGAGTTCCCGGATCGAGTTCGACACCCGGGAGGCGATGAACTCCAGCACGTCCGGTGGGGCGTACATCCGTTCCTGCGCCGCCTTCTTCTGCAGGATCGCGATCCGGGTCTCCAGGTCCGGCGGCTGGATGTCGGCCAACAGCCCCCACTCGAACCGGGTCCGCATCCGGTCCTCCAGGGTGGCGAGCTGGCGCGGCGACCGGTCGGAGGTGATCACGATCTGCTTGTTGGCATTGTGCAGGGTGTTGAAGGTGTGGAAGAACTCCTCCTGCGTCCGCTCCCGGTTCTCCAGGAACTGGATGTCGTCGATCAGCAGGATGTCGACATCGCGGTAGCGGCGCTGGAACGCGCTGGTCTTGTCGTCCCGGAGCGAGTTGATGAAGTCGTTGGTGAACTCCTCGGTCGAGACGTACCGGACCGAGCGGGCGTTGCCGAGCGTGGTGGCGTAGTGCCCGATGGCGTGCAGCAGGTGGGTCTTGCCCAACCCGGAGTGGCCGTAGATGAAGAGGGGGTTGTACGCCTTCGCCGGTGACTCGGCCACCGCGACGCTCGCCGCGTGGGCGAACCGGTTCGACGAGCCGATGACGAACGTCTCGAACATGTACTTCGGGTTGAGCCGGTTGCCGCTCTCCGCACCGGGCAACCGGCGGTCGTCCCGGCCGCCCGGTCGACGATCGACTCCACCGCGACCCGGGCCGCTGTCCGTACCGCCGTCCCGGGGCAGGCCGCGCAGCGGCTGCGGGTCGGCGTTCTCCCGGTACCGGGGCTCGTACCCGCGGCTGTCGGCGGCCGGCGACTCGACCCGGGCGGCTCGTTCGTCGAAGCCCCGGCGCTCAGGGGCGGGCCCGGCGGCGCGCATCGGCTCCGCGAAGGCGGTGCCGAACAGCGTGTCCTGGCCGTCCCGGCTGGCCGGGATGAGCTGCTGCCGGCCGCCGTCGGCGGTGCGCTGCCGGGGCGCCGGCTCCTCGGTCGGCGGCTCGGGGCGCTCCTCCGGGTAGCCGGGCTCGTTCGACCGGGACGGGTAGCCGGGCTCGTCGGGCCGGGACGGGTAGTCGAGCCCGGGGAAGGCGGGGGCGTCCGGGACCGGGCCGGTCGGGCCGAAGCCGGCGAGCAGGTCCTGGGGGGCGTCCAGGTCGGCCTGTTCGGGACCGCTCCGGTAGACGGTGCCCGCGGGCCGGCCGGCGGGGTCCTCGGCGACGCGCACGGTGACGGCGACCTGGATGGACCGGCCGAGCCGCCGGCTGAGTGCCTCGGTGATGGCCGGGCGGAGCCGCGACTCGATCACGTCCCGGGTGAACGCGTCCGGGACGGAGAGCAGGGCGGTGTCCTCGACGATCGCCCGCAGCCGGGTAAGGCGCAGGTACGCCCGTTGCTGCGCGGAGATGATCTCGTCGGCGAGCTCTTCGGTCGCCGCCGCCCACACCGCGGCGAGGTCGGTCGCTCCGGTCACCGTCGTGCCACCCCCTCGCCTCTGCTCCCGGCCGCCGCTGCTGTCCAGCGACCGTTCCGGGCCCGCCACCGCGTTCGCGCGGGTGTGCGTCACACCCACCCGGACGGCTGACCGGTCGTCATCCACAAGTTATCCACAGCCTGTGTGTCGACCGATTGTGGCCGCCCACCGGACGCGGGTCGGACCTGCCCCCTGACTCACGGGAGGCGCTGAAGCGGGTTCACCGTGCCGAACGATTCACTACCTTGTCCGGTCTTGCCTGTCAGCGACAACCCGGACCCCCGACGCTGACCGCAATCGGGCACGCTAACAGCGCGGGCCCTGCGTCATCAACCGCCGACCCGGTGGCAGCCTTGTCAACATCAGTGAAAACCGCCCCTTCGGTCGTGCTCCCGGTCCGACGGCGGGCGCGGATGTGATGTTTGACGGTCATTGCCCCCCTGCGTAGGCTGGAGCGGCTGCTCTCTCGCCCTCTGCTAGGGTGATGGGTGCTTGCTGTCCGCGGTCGCTTCCCCGCATCGCCGAGGTCCCGCGTCACCGGGCAGCACCGATCGGGGGCCACCGCCGAGGTGGCCTGGACCACCACACGACCCCGGGCGATCCCCCGCGTGGGGCGTACGAAAACGGAGAGCCTGACGTGAGCAAGCGCACCTACCAGCCGAACAACCGCCGGCGCGCGAAGACCCACGGCTTCCGGCTGCGCATGCGCACCCGGGCCGGCCGCGCCATCATCTCGACCCGTCGCGCCAAGGGCCGCACCGTCCTGTCGGCCTGACGCCGACCGGTCCGGGGACGTGGGCAGTCGTGCTGGCCGCCGCACAGCGACTGCGGCGCAGTAGCGACTTCGCCGCAGCGGTCCGGGGTGGTCGACGCGCCGGCCGCGGCGCCGTCGTGGTGCACCTGACCCTTCCCCCGACCGTCGGACCCACCGCGACAACCTCGCCGGAGCCGGCGCGGAACAGTGCGGAGACCTCCGCACCGAGCCGCGCCGGCTTCGTCGTGTCCAAGGCCGTGGGTAACGCGGTGGTCCGGAACAAGGTCCGCCGTCGGCTCCGGCACCTGGTCCGCGAGCGGCTCGACCAGCTCCCCACCGGGAGCACCCTGGTGGTACGGGCCCAGCCCGCGGCCGCCGAGGCGTCGTACGCCCGGCTCGGGGCCGACCTGGACGGCGCCATCGCCGCGGCGCGGGCCCCCCGGGGTCGGCGGTCCCGATGAGCGGCGGAAACGCCGCCCCGCGGCCCGTGACAACCGGTGGCCGAGTGCTGCTGGTGCCCATCGTCGCGTACCGTCGTTGGATAAGCCCGGCGCTGCCGGCCCGCTGTCGGTTCTACCCGTCCTGCAGTGCCTACGCCGTGGAGGCGATCTCCCGGCACGGTGCGCTCCGGGGAGCCTGGCTGACGGTCCGACGGTTGTCGCGCTGCCACCCCTTTCACCCAGGTGGCCATGACCCGGTGCCGGAGCCGGGCGGTCACCGCCGTGCCGATGTGACTGGAGCCTGAGAATTGAGTCTCGACTGGATCTACTACGCGATCTCGTGGATCCTGCTGACCTGGCACTCGGCCTGGGACGCCATCGGGGTGTCGATCGAGGCGGTGCTCGGGACCAACTGGTCCTGGATCCTCGCCATCATCTTCCTGGTGGTGACGGTCCGGGTGATCCTCTTCCCGGTCTTCGTCAAGCAGATCAAGTCGCAGCGCGCGATGCAGGCGCTCCAGCCGAAGGTCAAGGAGCTCCAGGAGAAGCACAAGGGTGACCGGGAGACGCTCCAGAAGGAGATGATGGAGCTCTACCGGAAGGAAAAGGCCAACCCGCTGATGGGCTGCCTTCCGATGTTCCTCCAGATCCCGGTCTTCCTCGGCCTGTTCCACACGCTGAAGCGGCTGAACCCGGCCAACCAGGGCAAGACCCTCTACGGCTGGACCGTCGACCAGTTCAACAGCGCCTCCAGCGCCAAGCTCTTCACCGCCCCGATCTCCGGTCGGTTCGGCTCCACCGCCGACGAGCTGGCCGGGCTCGGCGCGAGCGGCAACACCACGAAGGTCATCGCCGGCGTCCTGGTGCTCATCATGATCGCCACCACGTACCTCACCAGCCGGCAGATGATCCTCAAGACCGGCTGGGCGGAGGACCCGCAGCAGCGGATGGTGCAGCGCCTGATGCTCTACGGCATCCCGGTGTCGCTGCTGGTCTCCGGTTCGATCTTCCCGATCGGTGTGATCATCTACTGGGTCACCAACAACCTGTTCACCCTCGGGCAGCAGCAGTGGGTGCTCCGCAAGTTCCCGCCGCTGGTTCCGCCGAAGACCGGCACCGCGGCCCGGAACGGCGCCCAGCCGGCGAAGACCGGCGGCCTGCTCGGTCGCAAGGTCGCCCCAGCGCCGGCGAAGCCGCAGGTGACCACCCCCAAGGTGGCCGGCCCGAAGCCCGGCGCCAAGCCGGTCAACCCGAAGAAGACCCGCCCGGCCAAGCGGCAGGGCTGAGCCTCGGGCCGCCGTCGGGACACCGGCGGCGGCCCCTTCCGGTCCCGTGCAGCCACCGTACGGTCGGCGCCGGGCCGGAACCGCCGCGAGCAGCGCGGCCACGGGCGAAACTGCCCGTACAGACGTGCCTGTGGGCACCGGCGAGACCTCCCGCCGGCCCCGGGAGACCAGCGGACCCGACGGTCCGGCCGAGCGAGTACGGAGATGAGACCGTGACCGACACCAGCATCCCCAGTGCCGAGCAGTCCCTGGACGAGGAGACCGCGCCGGCCGCCGTCGCCGAGGAGACCGAGGAGACCGAGGCCGGGGCGGCCCGGGAGAAGAAGGCGCCGGCCGAGAGCGACCTGTTCCGGCAGAGCGAGATCGCGGCGGACTACGTCGAGGGCCTGCTCGACATCCTCGACTACGACGGCGACATCGATGAGCTGGTCTCCGGCGGCCGTCCGGTCGTCGAGGTGGTCGGTGCCAGCCTGCAGAACCTGGTCGGCCAGCGCGGCGCCACCCTGGAGGCCCTTCAGGAGCTGGCCCGGCTGGCGGTGTTCCGGCAGACCGGCACGCCGAGCCGGCTGCTGCTCGACGTCGGCGGCTACCGGGCCAACCGGCGCAAGGAGCTCGCCGCCGTCGCCAAGAACGCGGTCGAGAAGGTCAAGGAGTACGGCGAGCCGGTGCGGCTCGAGCCGATGTCCGCGTTCGAGCGCAAGTGCGTGCACGACGTGGTGAACGCGATGAGCGGCGTGGAGAGCGAGTCCGAGGGCGTCGAGCCGAACCGGCGCATCATCGTCCGGCCGGCGGACTGACCGGGTGACCCACGACGAGACGACGGCGGGTGCCATGTCCGGCCCGGGCGGTACGCCGTCCGGGCCGTCGCCTGTCCGGCTCGACCCGGCCGCCGAACCCGGCACGGCCGCCCCGCTCTTCTCCGACCGCACCACCGACGCCGCGACTCCACCCCCGGCCGGGCCGGCCGCGCCGGCCGACGCGCCGTTCTCGGGTACGCCGTCGGGCCCTGCGGAGGAGCCGGCCCCGGCCGCGCCGGCGGGCTCGGTCGAGCCGGCCTTCTCCGGTACGCCGACCGCCGATCCCGCCTTCGCCGACGCGCCGACCGGGTCGGTCGATCCGGCCTTCGTCGACGTTCCGACAGAGCCGACGGCCGTCGACGTTCCGACAGAGCCGACGGCCGTCGACGTTCCGACAGAGCCGACGGCCGTCGACGTTCCGACAGAGCCGACCGAACCGGCCGTCGCCGACGCGTCCGCCGACGCCGTCGATCCGGCGGTGGCCGACCGGATCGATCCGGACCACCCGGCCGAGGAGCCGGCAACCGGCGTCGCGACTGAGGCGGAGGGTCCTGCCGGTCCCGACGACCGTCCGTCCTCCGCCGAGGTCACGCTTCCGCCCGAGCTGGCGGAGGCGGCCCGCACCCTCTTCGGTGACCGGCTCGACCTCGCCGCCGCGTACGCCGAGTTGCTGGCGACGGACGGCGTGGTCCGCGGCCTGATCGGCCCCCGGGAGGCACCCCGGATCTGGGAGCGGCACCTGCTCAACTGCGCCGCCATGGCCGAACGGATCCCCGAGGGCGCGACCGTGCTCGACGTGGGCTCCGGTGCCGGGCTGCCCGGCCTGGTGCTGGCGATCGCCCGGCCCGACCTGACCGTCACGCTGATCGAGCCGCTCGCCCGGCGCACCTCCTTCCTCATCGAGGCGGTGCAGCACCTGGGCCTGACCCGGATGGTGCGGGTCTTCCGGGGACGGGCGGACGAGGCGGCCACCGGCTCGCGCGACGTCGCGCCGCTCAGCGGCGACATCGTCACCGCCCGCGCGGTGGCCCCGCTGGACCGGCTCGCCGCCTGGTGTCTGCCGCTTGTCGTGCCCGGCGGCCGGCTGGTCGCCCTGAAGGGCGCCTCCGCGGCCGAGGAGGTCGCCGAGCACGCCGAGACGGTGGCCCGGCTCGGTGGCGGGCAGCCGGAGGTGCAGCGCTGCGGCGTCGGCGTGATCGAGCCGCCCGCGACGGTGATCGAGGTGGTGCGCGAGCGGGTCGTCAGTCCGGTTCGCAAGAAGGCCGCGGCGAAGCGGTCCCGGGGCGGCCGTCGGGGTGGCCGCGGCGGTCGGGATCGCTGATTTCACAACGGCTTCCGGGTGACCGTTCGGTCGTTGGAGACGGTGCGAGGTAGCTGACCGATCAGAACCCGACGTGGACCCGCTGCGCCCGTGCGCCGTAGGCTGGCCGCGCGTCGATAGTGTGGAACGGCGGTGCCGGATGGCACCGGACCCCGACCGTTCCCGCCGGGCCGTACGCCGCGCGAGGTGAGCGCGGGACGGCCGATTGACGGGGTGCGGACCGACCATCCGGAGCGGGCAGGGATGACAGGTGCATGACGACGGCAGGTACGACGACCGACGGGTGACCGGGCCAGGAGGGCGATCCTCTGCTGCCGACCCCGTTTCACGTGAAACCGACAAGCAGGGCTGGCCCGTGGGCGCGGAGTTCCGCGACCCGTCGCCTCGTCCACCGGGGCGCGAACCGGTGGTCGGCCGGGACGCTCCGCCGCCCGGCAGGCCCCACCCGATCTCCGGGGTCCCGGCCAACCTTCCGTCGGTGGCGGGTGGGCCGCAGCCGACGTCGGGCGTACCGGCGAACCTGCCGCCGATGCGGAAAGTGCCGGAGCCGACGGACGGTCCGACGAACGCGCCAGGCTCGCGGTCGATCCCGGCGCGAGGGAACCCCGCCGCCTCCGCGCGGTTCGAGCCGTCGGCCGCCGTATCCGGGCCGTCGGTGCCCCAGCAGCCGGCGCCGAACGCGGTTCCGGACGCCGGTCCGGCGGCGGTCTCGGCCGACACGCCACCGGTCGCCGACTACGAAGCCGAAGCCGCCCATAGCACGTACGTTTCACGTGAAACCCCGACGCGCGAAGAGGATGACCCACCGTTGGCTATGGAGGCTATGCGCGCCGTGCAGATCCTGAATCCCAGTGGCGAGGTGACCATGCCTCGGCCGGATCGGACGCGGGTCATGTGCGTCGCGAACCAGAAGGGCGGCGTGGGTAAGACCACGACCACGGTGAACCTGGCGGTGGCTCTGGCCCTGCACGGCAACCGGGTGCTCGTGGTCGACCTGGACCCGCAGGGCAATGCCTCCACCGGGCTCAACGTCCCGCACCACACCGGCATCCCCGACGTCTACGACTGCCTCATCGACAGCGTGCCGCTGGAGGAGGTGGCCCAGGCCGTCGAGGGCATTCCGAACCTGTGGTGCGTGCCGGCCACCATCGACCTGGCGGGTGCCGAGATCGAGCTGGTGTCGGTGGTCGCCCGGGAGTCCCGACTGGCCCGGGCCATCGCCGCTTACCCCGGCCACTTCGACTACGTGTTCATCGACTGCCCGCCCTCGCTCGGTCTGCTGACCGTCAACGCGCTGGTGGCCGCGCAGGAGGTGCTGATCCCGATCCAGTGCGAGTACTACGCGTTGGAAGGCCTCAATCAGCTGATCAACAACATCAACCTGGTCCGCCAGCACCTCAACCCGAAGCTCGAGGTCTCCACCATCCTGCTCACCATGTACGACCGCCGTACCCGGCTGGCCGACGCCGTGGAGCAGGACGTCCGGAACCACTTCGGCGACAAGGTGCTCCAGGCCGTGATCCCCCGGAACGTGCGGGTCTCCGAGGCGCCGAGCTACGGGCAGTCCGTGATGACCTACGATCCCGGTTCGCGGGGCGCGACGAGCTACTTCGAAGCCGCCCAGGAGATTGCCGAACGTGGGGTCAAGGAGCCGGTGCGGAATGCGTAGTGCGTTGAAGTCGCTGGGAGGCGTCGCATGAAGAACCGTCCTCGTGGCGGTCTGGGCCGAGGACTCGGGGCGCTGATCCCGACCGCACCGGTGGAGCCGGCCGTCCCGGCGGCCGGTGAGGCGGAGGCAGCCGCCCCGGCCACGGCCGAAACTGTCGCGCCGACGCCCTCGGTGGCCGTGGCACCCATCGCCCCCGCCGCGGAGTCCGGGCCGCAGTTGAGCCCGGTGCCGGGCGCCCGGTTCGCCGAGATCCCGGTCGACGCGATCGTGCCGAACCCGAAGCAGCCCCGGCAGGTCTTCGACGAGGAGGCGCTGGAGGAGCTGAAGACCTCGATCCAGGAGGTCGGGTTCCTTCAGCCGATCGTCGTACGCCAGCTCGACGGCGAGAAGTACGAGCTCGTCATGGGTGAGCGGCGGTGGCGGGCGGCCCAGGCGGTCGGCCGGGAGAGCATCCCGGCCATCGTCCGGGACACCAAGGACGACGCGATGCTCCGGGACGCGCTGCTGGAGAACATCCACCGCGCCAACCTCAACCCGCTGGAAGAGGCGGCCGCGTACCAGCAGCTGCTGGAGGAGTTCGGCGCCACCCACGAGGAGTTGGCCCGGCGTATCGGCCGTAGCCGGCCGCAGATCTCCAACACCATCCGCCTGATGAACCTCCCGGCTCAGGTGCAGCGGCGGGTCGCCGCCGGCGTGCTCTCCGCCGGCCACGCCCGGGCGCTGCTCAGCCTCGACGACGCCGAGGCCCAGGAACAGCTCGCGCTGCGGATCGTCGCCGAGGGGATCTCGGTACGGGCGACCGAGGAGCTGGTGGCCCTGGCGCTGGCCGACGGGCCGGCGAAGACCCCGGCCGCGAAGCGCCGACCCAAGCCGCACGCTCCGGCGCTGACCGACCTCGCCGACCGGCTGTCCGACCGCTTCGACACCCGGGTGAAGGTCGACATCGGCCGCAGCAAGGGGAAGATCACCATCGAGTTCGCCACGGTCGACGACCTGGAGCGGATCGTGGGCATCATCGGTGTCGGGCAGGAGGAGCAGCCGGAGGAGTGAGCCTCGCCCCGGCCTCGGCCGCATGGTCCTGACACCGGACCGTGCGGCCGATCTGTTCGACAGGGCAGTCCCCGGGCGCTTCCGACCGCTACAGGGCTCCCCAGCGGTCCGACTGCCCGCTCTGCCGACCGGGGGCCCTGGATCCACTCCTCGTGGCGCAGCGGGCCACTCAGGGCCCTTTTGTTGAGGCTGGCGCGGCTCTCCTGGATCTCCGCGCCGATGATGCTGACGTCCAGGCCAAGCCGGGACTGGGTTCGAGCCCTAACCCACGTCCGCCCGGTCACGAGTCGACCAGCGCGGATCGCCGTTTCACGTGAAACAGTCGCCACCGCCACCGCCACCGGCACCGGCACCCGGTACCGCACCGCCACCGGTACCGGGCACCGCCACCGGCACCGGGCACCGCCACCGGCACCGGGCACCGCCACCGGCACCGGGCACCGCCACCGGCACCGGGCACCGCCACCGGCACCGCCACCGGTACCGCCACCGGTACCGGGCACCGCCGCCACCGCCAGCCGCACCACCACGACCACAGCCACGGCCACAGCCGTCGCCGTCGCCACCACCGCCACCATCGCCGATTGGAGGTAGAGCCGTCGCCCCCGGCGCCGTTTCACGTGAAACGGCCTGGTCGCTAGTTGCTAGTCGTTGGCTTCAGGTTTGTAGGCCTGCTGTGCTCCGGGAACCCCTCTCGTCGGGTGCCAGCTAGTCGTGGCGGCCGCGGCCTGCGGGCTGCGGGTGCGGGGTACGGGCCGATAGTCCGGTGAGCGATCAGCAGTGCCGTCGACTCTCTGGCCGGTTTGCTGACTGGCCGGGAAGCCCTCACGTCGTGCTCCCGAACGCAAGCCGGCCGTTCCTCAACGGTGCCGCAACGTCCGTTCGTGCCCGTGTGCCCCCGACATTGAACTCTCGGGGCCGCCGATCCGACTGGGCCAGAGTCCACGGCGTCCGTGCCGCCAAGGTCGCCACCCGCCGGCACGTTCCACCAACAGATCGAGAGGTCGAGCCGGCCCGCCGGGCACGCGTCGTTCGCGAGGACCGACCGAAGCAGAATCGCCCGGGAGCCCGCTCCGCGGTTTCACGTGAAACGCGCTGCCACCTCAGCTTGCAGCGTGCCACCGCATCCGCTCGGTCCCCGGCTGGCGTCCTCAGTTGGCGGCGATGGTCCGCGGCCTGGCGGACCCACGTGTCCGCGCCCCCCAGCTTCCGGACGACGTGCCGTTGTGGGCCAGGGACACGGGGATGTTCGCTACTCGCACGAGACCCGGGCGTTGACGAGTACCGCTTGCGTCCGCGGCACGGACGTCCGCCCATGCCCCTCCGGCTCGGCGTCCCGAAGTCGGCTTGCGCCCCGGCGCGTCCACGTTCCCCAGTCCCCCCGGCGAGGTCGATGTCGCCCTGGCCCCGGACATCCCGGCGGTCGGTGGGCCGGCTCCCGCCCACCACGTCCATCGCGCGCAGCTAAGCGGCACCGACTCGCGCACCTGCGGCTGCCCTGCCGGCCGGGCTCGGTCCGGCCCGCCCGAAGATGCCGTCCCCGCGCCCGCCCGGGTCCGGCACGGCCTTTCTCCCGCCCCGCCCCGGCCCGGCGGGGTTCGTTCGCCGTTCACCTTCCGGCGTACCTCCGGCGCTCAGGCTCTGGAGCGGCCGTCATGCCGGCGACGGTACGGCGGCGCCTTGATCTACCGCCATCCTTGGCCACTCCTCGTTCAGCGTTCGCGGTCCGGTGCGCTCCCGGGCTCACCGCTCGACAGCCAGTCAACGCACCCCCGCCGACCCGGTCGGTTGCCCAGACGAGCAACCGCGTGGGGGCCAACGGCGCCCGCCGTTCAGACGCTCGGCGGACCGGAAAGATGCCACGCCGAGGCGGTGCCGATCCCGGGCTGGCTCGTTAGGAAGAGAGGGCTCAGCGGGAGGCGCGGCAGGGACGGCGTCGCCGAGCCGGCGTCGCCTCGGTTATCCACAGCGGTTTTCCACAGGCACCCCCCGTTTCACGTGAAACAGCGCTGAGAAACGTGTGCTGACCTGTGGATGACGCGGCGTGGTCGTGATCTCAGCGGCCTGTGGACAACGTGGTGGACAAGGGCGTACGGAGCCGGGCGAGCCTTTCCGGCCCGCCCCTGCCTGATCGACGAAGAGCGCTGCGTGTCCGGGCGGCGACCGGCGAAACGGGTAGGGACAGGGGTCCCCCGTCTCGGTTAGGGTCAGCGTCGTGCAGGACACCCCTCCCTCAGTTCCGGACTTCACCCAGTGGCCCTCCTTCCCCTTCGAGGGCGACCTTCGCGTCAAGCAGCTCGACGACCCGGTTTCGGTCGAACCTCCCCGCCGCGGTGAGGAAGACCGGGAATGCACCGCCTGCAACGCCCCCGACGAGGCCTACATCTGGGTGGGTGAGCGGTGGCGGGTGCGGGCGATGGACCGCCCGACCGGCCTACCGATGGTGCTGATCCTGGAGTCGCGGTCGCACCTCGACCTCGGCGACCTGCCCAACCTGCTCGCCGCCGAGCTGGGCGTGATGACCGTGCGCCTCGAGCGCGCCATCCGATCCCTCGACGGTGTCGCCCGGGTCCACGTCAACCGGTGGGGCGACGGCTCGGCGCATCTGCACATGTGGTTCCTCGCCCGGCCGTACGGGCGGCTTCAGCTGCGCGGCACGTTCCTCTCGCTCTGGGACTCGATCCTGCCGCCGATCCCCGAGGCGCAGTGGCGGGAGAACCTCGCCATGGTCGCCGCGTGGCTGGCCGAGTTCGGCGGTCGCCCCTTGGCCGAGCCGCCACGCATCCACTGGCAGGCGCCGTCGAGTTTCTCCGCGGTGACGGCGACGGATGCCGACGCCGGTGAGGAGGAGGCCGTCTCCGTGATCGAGGCGGCCGAGGAGATCCCGGAGCCGGAGGGCCGAACGGACGAGGAGCCCGACGGCGGGACTGACGAGGAGCCCGACGGCGGGACCGACGAGAAGTCGGAGAGCGGAGCCGACGAGGAGCTGGCGAGCGGAGCCGACGGACAGCCGGAGAGCGGAGCCGGGGAGAAGCCGGAGAGCGGGCGCAACGAGGTGTCGGAGAGCCGCGCGGGCTGAGAGGGGAGTGGGTCGGTGTCAGCGCGCGCGGCATCGGCGGCCTTCCAGGGGGCCTCGTCTCCGTGCGGACTCCGGCTTCCCTTGGCGGAAGGTCAGCGGCGGCGGGCGGCGGCCCGGGTCACCAGCGATCCGAGCACCCGGCCGAAGTCCAGGCCGGCCGCCTGGATGGCCAGCGGCAGCAGCGAGGTCTCCGTCATGCCCGGGGAGACGTTGACCTCCAGCACGTGCGGCTGCCCCGAGGCGTCGACGATCAGGTCGACCCGGGAGAGGTCCCGCAGGCCGAGCGCGGCGTGCGCGGCGAGCGCCACCTCGGCCACCCGCTCGGCCACGTCGGGGTCGAGCCGGGCCGGGGCGTGCCAGGTGGTCCGGCCGGCGGTGTAGCGGGCGGCGTAGTCGTAGACGCCGTTGCGGGGAACGATCTCCACCGGGGGGAGTGCCTGCGGGCCCTCGCCGAGGTCGAGCACCGACACCGCCACGTCCATGCCGGGTACGTAGCGCTCCACCAGCGCCGTCTGGTCGTACGCGAAGCAGCCCACCATCGCGGCCGGGAGCGACGCGGCGTCCCGGACCACGGCGGCGCCCAGTCCGGAGCCGCCCTGCGCGGGCTTGACCATCAGCGGCAGGCCGAGCCGGTCGACGATCCGGTCCAGCACCGCGACCGCGCCCAGCTCGGAAAAGCGGTCGTGCGGCAGGGCGACCCAGTCCGGAGTGGGGATACCCGCCTCGCGGAGCACCGCCTTCGCCGACGGCTTGTCCCAGGCGAGCCGCGAGGCACGGGCGTCGCAGCCCACGTACGGGACGTCGCAGAGGTCGAGCACGCCCCGCAGCGAGCCGTCCTCGCCGGTGGCGCCGTGCAGGGCGATCACCACCGCGTCCGGCGGGTCGGCCGCCAGGGCCGGCAGCAGGGCCACGTCGGCGTCCCGCAGCTCGGCCTCCACGCCGACGGCCCGCAGCGCGTCGAGCACCCGCCGGCCGGACCGGAGCGAGACGTCCCGCTCGTAGGAGAGCCCGCCGGCGAGCACCAGGACGTGCAGCTCTGCGGTGACGGCGGGATCGGTCACGGGATTCCGGGCAGTGGAGGTGACAGCCATGCGGGAATCATGCCAAGTCGGGACCCGGCGCGTCCGAGCCGCCCTGCCGGCGACGCGTCCCGGACCCGCCGACGGTGCCGAAGACCCGGCGCATCGCGATGTCCTGCTCCATCACGCCCGCGAGCCGGCGCACGCCCTCCCGGATCCGCTCCGGCGGCGGGAAGGAGAAGTTGAGCCGCATGTTGCCGCCGCCCGCGCCGTCGGCGTAGAAGCCGGTGCCGGGCACGTACGCCACCCGGGCGGCGATGGCCCGCGGCATCATCGCCTTCGAGTCGAGGCCGTCGGGCAGGGTCGCCCAGACGAACAGGCCACCCCCGGGAGTGGTCCAGGTGGTGTCCGCCGGCATCAGGTCCGCCAGCGCGGCGAGCATCGCGTCGCGGCGCTCCCGGTAGACCTCCCGGTACACCTTCAGCTGCTCCCGCCAGGGCATGGTGCCGAGGTACGTCGAGACGGCCGCCTGGGCGTACCCGCTGGGGCAGAGGATCTGCGCCTCGCTGGCGATGACCAGCTTGTCGCGGACCGCGTGCGGGGCCAGGATCCACCCCACCCGAAGGCCGGGGGCGAAGGTCTTGGAGAAGGTGCTCAGGTAGAAGACCCCGTCGCGGCGCCGGGCCCGCAGCGGCGCGGGGGCCTCACCCTCGAAACCGAGCTGGCCGTACGGGTCGTCCTCCACCACCAGCAGGCCGGCGCGCTCGCAGATGTCGAGCACCCGTTCGCGGCGTTCCTCGCTCAGGGTCACGCCCGTCGGGTTCTGGTACGTCGGGATGGTGTAGAGGAACTTCACCCGCCGCCCGGCGCGGGCCAGGTCGGCGATGGCGGTCTCCAGCGCCTCCGGGATCAGCCCCTCGTCATCCATCGGCACGTGCACGACCTGGGCCTGGGCGGCCTGGAACACCCCGAGTGCGCCGACGTAGGTCGGGCCCTCGGCGAGCACCACGTCACCCGGGTCGAGGAAGAGCCGGGCCACCAGGTCCAGCGCCTGCTGGCCGCCGACAGTCACCACCACGTCCTCCGGTGAGGCGCCGCAGCCCGCGTCGATGCCCGAGAGGGTCATCACCTCGCAGATCCGCTCGCGCAGCTCCAGCGTGCCCTGGCCGATCCCGTACTGCAGCGTGGTGGCGCCGTGCTCAGAGCCGAGCCGCCCGAGCATTTCACCGACCGCGTCCAGTGGCAGCGCCGCGATGTACGGTGCCCCACCGGCGAGCGACACGACCTCCGGCCGGCTGGCCACCGCGAAGAGCGCCCGGATCTCGGAGGCGGTCATCCCCCGGACCCGGCGGGCGTACCGGTCGGTGTAGTCGTCGAGCGTCGTGCCGGTCATGACATCACCTCGATCGGGTGTCAGCGGGGCTGCCGCGCGGTGTGGTACCCGCGATGCCGGCGACCATGGCGGCACGGGGCCGGTTGGTCGATGGTAGTCCCCGCCGGCCGGTACCGGCGCGGGACATGAGGGTGTGTCCACATCCCGGACCCGCCCGCACCGGCCCGGGTGGGGCGTTCGCGCGTCCTCTCCCGTACGGTCGGGTAGCGGCGTACGATCGCTCGTCGGGGGCAGGAAGCGGTGCCGGACCGCGCTGTTTCACCCCCGAGCCTAGTTGTGGGGTGCGCTGATGTCGCGACGTCTGGTCAGTCTGACCCTCGACACCCTGGAAGACCTGCCGCGCCCGTGCCGGCAGTGCGTCTACTGGGAGCTGGACCCGGTCTCCGCCGACCGGGCGTGCGCCGCCGGTGACCCGGGCCTGGAGAAGGAGGCCTGGGTCTCCCAGACGCTGCTGGAGTGGGGTTCCTGCGGCAAGCTCGCGTACGTCGACGGGATGCCCGCCGGCTTCGTCATGTACGCCCCGCCGGCGTACGTCCCGCGCTCGATGGCCTTCCCCACCTCGCCGGTCTCCGCGGACGCCGCGCTGCTGATGACCGCGAACGTGGTCTCCGCCTTCGCCGGCGGCGGGCTGGGCCGGATGCTCGTCCAGGGCGTCGCCCGGGACCTCACCAAGCGCGGCATCAAGGCGATCGAGGCGTTCGGGGACGCCAAGTTCGGCGACGGCGACGACCCGACCCGGGCCTGCGTCGCGCCGGCCGACTTCTTCCTGTCGGTGGGCTTCAAGACGGTCCGCCCGCACCCGCGCTACCCCCGCCTGCGGCTCGAGCTGCGCACCGCGCTGAGCTGGAAGTCCGACGTCGAGTACGCGCTGGAGAAGCTGCTCGGCTCGATGAGCCCGGAGACCCTGCTGCGCCCGGTGCGCCCGGCCCCGGCCACCCGGTCCAGCGGGCTCTGAGGTCGCCTCAGTCGACGACCGTGCCGGCGGCCACCACCGCCCGCAGTTCGCTCACGTCGATCGAGCCGGTCGGCACGTCCCGCTCGATCGGGAAGTACATCCGCTGCACCGCGGCGACGATCGCCTCGACCACCCGGTCCCGGAACCGCGGGTCGACCAGCCGGGCGCGGTCCTCCGGGGAGGTCAGGTAGCCGACCTCGACCCGTACCGCCGGCATCCTGGTCAGCCGCAGCAGGTCCCACGTCTTGGCGTGGGTACGGCAGTCCCGCAGCCCGGTCCGGGCCACGATCTCCCGCTGCACCAGACCGGCGAGGCGTTCCCCGGTGGCCGAGGTGACGCCGTTGTCGGTGCCGTAGTGGTACGTCGCCACCCCGTTCGCCGCCGGGTTCGCGTGGCCGTCGGTGTGCAGCGAGATGAAGACGTCGGCGCCGAGCGAGTTGGCCAGCTGCGCCCGGTCGGCGTCGGGCAGGCAGGTGAGCGGGGCCGGGCCGCGGGTGAGCTGCACCCGTACCCCGGCCGCAGCGAGCCGCCCCTCCAGCCGGCTGGCCAGGTCGTGGACGAGGTCCGCCTCGGTCCAGCGCAGCGGGCCGTCCGGGACCACCTCGCCCGGGTCGGTGCCGCCGTGCCCGGGGTCGATCACCACGGTCCGGCCGACCAGCGTCGGTCCGGCCTGCCGGATCGCGTCCGACTCGCGCAGCCACTGCGGGCGCCCGCCGACCACCTTCCGGCCGAGGCGGCGCAGCGCGCTCATGGTGTGCGGGCCGCAGGCGCCGTCCGGCTTGAGCCCCATCTCGCGCTGGAACTGGGCGACCGCGCGGGTGGTACGGATGCCGTAGATGGCGTCGGCGCGGCCCACGTCGTACCCCATCTCCAGCAGGCGTTCCTGGAGCGAGCGGACGTCCTCGCCGATCAGCGGCTTCGGTACGGCGTGGTAGAGCGTGCGGGCGCCAAGCCGCCAGCGGGCCGCGTCCAGCGCCTGCCAGGTCTCGGTGCCCACCCGGCCGTCCACGCTCAGGCCGCGGGACTGCTGGAACGCCCGGACGGCGCGTTCGGTCGCCACGTCGAACTCGTCGCCGTGACCGCCGGAGGGGAGCAGCTCCAGGCCGGTGAGGACGGTACGGATCTCCGTCACCGCGGGTCCCCGGTCACCGGGTCGGATCGGACGCACGCACGACCCCCTCTGCGCGGATGGTGGCTGGCCGGGCCCCGCGGTCGCACGAGGTGAGACTCTGCGGATGCCTACGGAGCGTACCGTGACCGGTCACCGGCCGACCCCGGGTTCGCGCAGGTCAGCGTCGCCGCGGGTGGGGGTCGACGGAAAGCGCGAACCCCCGCACCCGGGTCGGGTGCGGGGGTTCGGGGGTCGGGATTCGGGTCAGAGCGCCGACTCGATGAGCTTGACCAGCTCGCCCTTCGGCTTGGCGCCGGCGATGGACTGCACCGGCTCGCCGTTCTTGAAGACGGTGAGGGTCGGCACGGACATCACCCGGTAGGCCCGGGCGGTCTCGGGGTTCTCGTCGATGTTGAGCTTGACGATGGTGACCTGGTCACCCATCTCGCCCGCGATCTCTTCCAGCAGCGGCGACACCTTGCGGCACGGCCCGCACCACTCCGCCCAGAAGTCCACCAGAACCGGCTTGTCGGACTTCAGCACGTCGCTCGCGAAGCTCGCGTCGGTGACCGCCTTGGTTGCTCCCACTATGAACCCTCCTCCGGGAACTATTTCTGAAGATGTTTCAGCCTTGCAGGGTGGCGATGAAGCGCTCGGCGTCCAGGGCGGCGGCGCAGCCCGTACCGGCCGCCGTGATGGCCTGCCGGTAGGTGTGGTCGACCACGTCGCCGGCCGCGAAGACACCCGGGATGCTGGTCCGGGTGCTCGGCGCCTGCACCTTCACGTACCCCTCGTCGTCGAGTTCCACCTGGCCGCGGAAGAGCTCGCTGCGCGGGTCGTGACCGATCGCCACGAAGACGCCGGTCACGTCCAGCACCTTGGTCTGGCCGGTGTGCACGTTGCGGACCCGGACCCCGCTGACCTTGCCGTCGGCGCCGAGGATCTCCTCGACGGTGCTGTTCCACTCGACCTTGATCTTGTCGTTGCCGAGCGCCCGCTGCGCCATGATCTTGCTGGCCCGGAACGCGTCGCGGCGGTGGATGATGGTGACGGAGTCCGCGAACCGGGTCAGGAAGCTCGCCTCCTCCATCGCCGAGTCGCCACCGCCGACCACGACGATGTGCTGGTTCCGGAAGAAGAAGCCGTCACAGGTCGCGCAGGACGAGACGCCGTGGCCGAGGTACTCCTGCTCGCCGGGTACGCCCAGCGGACGCCAGGCGGAGCCGGTGGAGAGGATCACGGCCTTCGCCCGGTACGCGGTCTCGCCCACCCACACGGTGCTGGTAGCGCCGGACCCGGTGTCGCCGGTGTCGGTCAGCTCGACCCGGGTGACGTCGTCGGTCAGGAACTCGGCGCCGAACCGCTCGGCCTGCTTGCGCATGTTGTCCATCAGCTCGGGACCGAGGATGCCGTCCGCGAAACCGGGGAAGTTCTCCACCTCGGTGGTGGTCATCAGCGCGCCACCGGACTGCACGCCCTCGATGACGAGCGGCTTGAGGTTGGCGCGCGCGGCATAGACGGCCGCCGTGTAACCGGCCGGCCCGGAGCCGATGATGATCAGGTTGCGGACCTCGTCCACTGCCGTCTCCCGATGTGTGTGTTCGTCATCCGTTCCGGCTGCTCTGCCGCCGGGACGATGTCGATCCGAGTGCCGACGGCTCAGCGGCGTCGGCGCCTGACTTGCAGAACGCCATCGTACGAAGCGGCGATTCCCGAACCGGTCATCCGGTGGGTCACGTCACGTGGAACGGCAGCCGCCGATGACCGCGATCTCACCCTACCCGCGTCCGAAAGCGGGTGTCCGCGCCGGACCCGGGGACGCCGCACTCCGGTCCGCTCACCCACGCCCACCGGGCGCCGGCCGTGTCGACGAAGGTGACGACCAGCGCCGGCCGCCCCTGGAACGACGCGTAGTCGACCAGGTCCACGGCCACCGTCCCGCTCCCGTGCTCCGCGGTGATCTCCCTCAGGCAGGCGTCCAGCGCGTCCCGGCCGGTGAGCCGGTCGAGCCCGCCGGCGGCGGAGAACCGCTCGTTCTCCGGCGCCGCCTGCCCGGTCTCCCGGCCGCCGCCCGCCGCCGGGGGTGCCTTCAGCGAGCTGGCGCCGGACAACTGCTCCGGGGTGTAGTCCGTGCCGCTGCGGCGCGGCGGGCCGGTCGTCCGGAACGGCTCGGCCGCCAGCGGGCCGGCCGCACCGGCGCTGTCGGCCGTCACCGCCGTGTCGTTCCGGCTGGCGACCAGATGGTTCAGGCCCAGTCCGGCGGCAGCGAGGGAGGCCGCCGCGAGGGCGACCGGACCGGCCATCCGGGCCCAGCGCCGTCGCCCGCGCCCCGGCCCGCTGCCCCGGACCGGACCCTCGGCCGGTCGGACGCGTCGGCCGGTGCGCCGCTGGCCGGTCGCCTGCGCCGGCGCGGTGCCCGACGCGGCGACGGGGTGCCCGGCCGCTCGAAGCCGTCCGCCGACGACCGGCTCCGCGCCGTCGCCGTCCGGTCCGCTCGGCATCGGCAGTTGCACCGGCCCGGCGGTGTCGAGCGGCCCGGCGGCGTCGAGCGGTTCTGCGGAGGCCGGCGTCGGGGCCGGTCCGGCACCGGCCAGCGCCGCGGCGATCCGGTCCGCGAGGGCCAGCGGCATGTCGGGTACGGCAGCGGCGGCCCAGTCGGCCAGATCGGCCCGGACCAGCTCCACCGCCGGCGCCAGCGCGGCGTACGCCCCGCCCCACGCGGGGTCCTCCTCGACCAGGCGGGCGACCCTGACCTGCTCCGGGGTGCCGTCCAGCGCGCCGCCGACGTAGTCGGCGAGCAGGTCGTGGTCGACCTCGCTGAACTTCCCGGTGCTCACGTCTCCTCCTCGGTCGCGGCCCGGGACCATCCCGGCGCCGATTCGACGCCCTCCGGCGGTCGCGGGTTCCCCGCCGTGACGCGCGGCATGTCGGCGGCGGCACGGCCGGTCGGGCGCGGCACCGACGGCGGGTCGTCGGCACCGGTCCGCAGATGACCGAGGAGGGTGGCCAGCCGGGCCCGACCCCGGGCGCAGCGGCTCTTCACGGTTCCCTCGGCGACGCCGAGGATGCGGGCCACCTCGGCCACCGGATAACCCTGCACGTCCACCAGGATCAGCGCGGCGCGCTGCTCGACCGGCAGCTCGGCCAGGGCCTGCCGCACCACCAGCGCGGTGTCGTGGTCCCGGACCGGGGCGGCGGGCTCCACCCCGCCGGTGTGCCGGCCCGGCTCGCCGTCGGTGTGCACGCCGTCGGGCAGCGGGACCGTGGCGTGCGCCTGGCGCCGGCGGATCCGGTCCAGGCAGGCGTTCACCACGATCCGGTGCAGCCAGGTGGTCACCGCGGAGTCGCCCCGGAAGCGGGCCGCCGCGCGGTGCGCGGAGAGCAGGGCGTCCTGGAGGGCGTCGGCGGCCTCCTCCCGGTCGCCGAGCGTACGCAGCGCCACCGCCCAGAGCCGGTCCCGGTGCCGGTGGAACAGCTCGGTGAAGGCGTCCCGGTCGCCGGCCACGTGGGCGCGGAGCAGCTCGATGTCGGTGGTCCCGGCGCCCGGCCCGGCGCGGGTCGGCACGGCCACCGGGGTGCCGCGTACGCCGCCCGTCGGTACGCCGGCCCGTTCTTCGCCGCGGTCGTCCATCACCACGTCCGGCGGGAGTGGTGCCCGGACAGCGGCGGCCGGTTCACGACCCCTGGACGGTGATCTCCTGGACACCGATCTTGTAGCCCCGGTCGTTCGAGGGCAGCTCGGTGAGCCAGAAGAGCAGGTAGCGGTACTTCTTGTCCGGGTCGAAGCCGTTGCTGAAGATCAGCGTGCTGCCCTCGGCCGGCGCGAAGCCGTCCCCGATCCGGGTCTTCGCCGTCACGTATTCGGTGTACAGCTTCTTGTCGCCGGACGAGCCGGAGCCCGGGTCGGTGGTGCCCGTGTAGAGCTGGGCGGTGGCGCCGCTGGCGGAGAGGACCGCCTTCACCGACATGACCGTGTGCTCGGCGCCGAGGTCGATCCAGACCCCCATGCCGTCCTTCAGGCCGCCGAACTTCGCCGACTTGTAGGTGTCGGTCTCCCAGCCCTCGTCCTCGCTGCCGTCGATCACCTTCTCGGCATCGCCCAGCTCGTTGCGGGTCCGGCTGTCCGGGTCGATGATCCGGACGTCCTCCACGGCCAGCTTGCGCACCGGGGCGGCCTGGGTGGGCTGGTCGGCCGGCGCGCTGCTGGTCGGGCGGGCCACCGGCTCGGTCTTCGCGTCCTTGTCGTCGCCGCCCAGCGCGCTGATCCCGATGAGCAGGCCGACCAGGGCCACGGCGAGCAGCCCGGCGATGCCCAGGGCCACCTTCCGGCCGCCGGCGGCGGCCAGCGGCGACGGCTCCTCCTCGGGATCCGCCGTGAAGCGCAGCGTGCCCGCCTGGTCGAGGAAGTGCTCGTCGGCGGGGATGTCCAGCCGACCCAGCTCGGCCGCGAGCACGTCCGAGGAGGGCGGGGCGATCTCCGGGTCGAGCAGGTCCATGGTCAGGTCGTCGAGGTAGGCCGGCACCCCGGCCCGGACCTGACGGGGCGCGGCGATCGCGCCGCCGGCGTCGCGTACGGCGTCCGGAATGGCGGCCCGGCCGTGCCCGGCGGTGGCGCCGTGCAGCGGCGCCTCCCCGTGCGGCCAGTGCCCGGTGAGGGCGAAGTAGAGCACCCCGCCGACCGCCCGGAGGTCGTTCTCCTGGCTGTCCGCGCCGTCGGTCCGCGCGTCGGCCAGCACCACCCGGCCGTCGTCGCTGATCATCACGGTGCCGGGGTGGACGTTGCCGTGCACCATGCCGGTCGCGTGCACCGCGGCGAGGGCGCTGGCGACGGCGTTGCCGATGGCGGTCGCCCGGGCCGGGTCCAGCGGCCCGTCGGCGTTGACCAGCTCGCGCACGGACTGGCCGTCCACCCACTCGCGGACCACGTAGGCCCGGTCCGCCTCGTCGATCGCGTCGTAGACGCCGACCAGGTTGGGGTGGATGACCCGACTGGCCGCGACGGCGGCCTGGAGCATCTCGGTGGCGGAGTCGCCACCCGGATAGCGGAGGACCACCGCGACGGGACGGCGCAGCACGACGTCGACTCCGCGCCAGACCAGCCGGCCCGCGCTGTCGTTGTTGATGTGCTCGACCAGCTCGTACCGCTCGGCAAGGATCTCACCGGCCGTGGGAGCACCGAAGGTCATGACCGGCGGAGCACTCTCCTCCGCCTCTTGACCCTCGCCGACCTGGGTCACCCGTCCTCCCTCGGTGATCGTGTCGATCGATGGACCCGTGCTGCTGGGCATGTGGCTTCCCGCTCTGCCTTCGAAGGAACCGGCAGACCGGCGCCGACGCCCGCGTCGGCACCTGCCGTACCCGTCGAGTGCGACCTTACCCGGGATGCCCGGTTCCCCGACATGTCATCTTCCCGCCGCGGCCGGTGGGGCGCCAGCCACGGGCCGCCCGGTCCGGTTGCGACCGTTGTCAGCCACGTTGCTGGTACATGCACCAGCCAATCTAGAGGTTGACCGCAAGTAGTCGACGGAGGGGCGCACCGGGTGTGGCGGCCGCTCCGCCACCAGGCCGAATTCCCCCCGATCGGTCCCGCACCCTCGTCCGTACGGTTGGTTGTCCACAGGTCGAGAGGCTGGTTGAGCGGGGAAACGCTGAGTTATCCACAGCCGCATCCCCAGGGCTGGTGACCCTCGTTCACCCTCCGTGGTCGACCGCCGCCGACCCGGGCGCAGTGGGTCAGCGGCCGAGCCGGCGGCGGACCATCCCGACCACCTCGGTGATCTCGCCGATCCGGAGCACCATGGCCAGCCCCAGGTACGTCCCGCCGATCACCGCGCCGCCCACCACCAGCTGGACGGCCGCCGCGAACCAGCTGAGGTCGGCCGGGTCGCCGGGGAGCAGCTTGACCACGAGCAGGCCGACCAGCGCGGCACCCAGCGCGGCGACCACCACCCGACCCATGGTCCGCATGATGCCGCCGAGCCCGATCCGGCCCACCCGGGGCCGCAGCAGCAGCGCGGAGATCACCGCGGCGGCCAGGTACGAGATGGCGTTGCCGAGCATCATGCCGGCCGCCGCGAAGGTGGCGGAGAAGGCGAGGTAGAGCCCGATCTGGAGGAGCACCCGCAGCGCCACCACCGGAATGTTGATCAAGGCGGGGGTGCGGGTGTCCGGCAGCGCGTAGAAGGCGAAGGTGAAGAGCTGGCTGATCGCGAAGGGCACCAGCCCCAGCGCGGCGACCAGCAGCACGGTCGACGTGGCGGTCGCGTTCTCGCCGGTGAAGGCGCCGTAGCGGAACACCACCACGGAGATCGGGCCGGCGAGCACCGCGTAGCAGACCGCGATCGGGGCGAGCACCGCGGTGACCATCCGGGTGCCCCGGGACAGGTCGGCGGTCACGTCGCGGAACCGGCCGTCGGCGGCGGCGGCGCTCATCCGCGGCATCAGCGCGGTGATGATCGAGACGGCGATGATGCCGTGCGCCATCATCAACAGCAGGAAGACGTTGTTGTAGATCAGGATGCCGGCGCTGTCCGGTCCGGCCGCCCGGGTGAGCAGGTTGACCACCACGAAGAGACCGAGCTGGTTGACCGCGACGTAGCAGAACATCCAGGCACCGAGCTTGGCCAGCTCGCGCAGCCCCAGCTCGCGGAAGTCGAACCGCCACTTCCACCGGAAGCCCACCTTGCGCAGCGCCGGCAGCAGGCCGGCGGCCTGCACCGCCACGCCGAGCAGGGTGCCGCCGCCGATCAGCAGGATCTGACCCGCGCCCAGCTCACCCGGCTTGAGCGCCTCGGCGTCGAAGATCAGGATGTAGAGCCCGAACGCGCCGATGACCACCAGGTTGTTGAGGATCGGCGCCCACATGGGCGCGGCGAAGTGGCCCCGGGTGTTCAGCACCGCGGCGATCAGCGCGCTGACGCCGGTGAAGAACAGCATCGGCAGCATCAGGTAGGACAGATTGGTGACCAGGTCGGTGTAGTCACCGTCCTTGCCGCTGGCGTAGAGGGCGGTCAGCACCGACGCCAGGGCCATCGCGATCAGCGCGGCGGCGGCCAGCGCGATCACCGCCAGAGTGAGCAGTCGCTGCGAGTACGCCTCACCCCGGTCCGGATCGGTCCTGCGCCGGCGGACCAGCACCGGGATCAGCACGCTGGTGAGCACCCCGCCGAGCAGGAACTCGTACACCTGGTTCGGCAGGAACTGTGCGGTCGTGTAGGCGTTACCGACGAGGTTGCCGAGCGCCGCGCCGATCATCAGGTTGCGGATGAAGCCCGTACCCCGGCTGATGAGGCTGCCGACGGCCATCACCGCGCTGTTCGCGGCGGCGCTGGCCTCGCCGACCTGCTCCGGCGGCGGCGCGGTGGCCTCCACCGCCGGCTGGTTGAGCGGCTCGGCCGAGATGAAGGTCGCCTCGTCCGTGGGAGGCACCGCGCCGTCCGGCGTGGCGTTCGCGCTGCGGTAGAGCCCGCCGCTCATCTCCAGCCTCCCAGGGGGTACGTCGGGGCCGGGCACCGTCCCCGACGGTCAGAACCTTAGTCAACCGGTACCTCTTACCCGCGCCCGGCGGCGGACTTCCCGGGCCGGACCGATAGGCTGGCGATCCCATGTCCGAAGCCTCCGCATCCCACGCCGCCGACCGCCGCGAGCTCACCGCCGCGCAGCGCAACGCCGTCGCCGAGCTGCTCCGCGTCTCGCCGGTCGCCGACGAGCTCGGCCGCCTCTTCCTCGCGGCGGGCCACGAACTGCACCTGGTGGGTGGTTCGGTACGGGACGCGCTGCTCGGCCGGCTCGGCGAGGACCTCGACTTCTGCACCGACGCGCACCCCGACCAGACGCTGCGGATCATCAGGGGCTGGGCCGAGTCGGTCTGGGAGACCGGTCGGGAGTTCGGCACCATCGGCTGCCAGCGCGACGGGCTCCGACTGGAGATCACCACCTTCCGCGCCGAGGCGTACGACCAGGTCAGCCGCAACCCGATCGTCGAGTACGGGACCAGCCTCGAAGAAGACCTCAAGCGGCGGGACTTCACCATCAACGCGATGGCGGTGAGCGTCCCCGACCACCGGTTCACCGACCCGCACGGCGGCCTGGCCGACCTCGCCGCCAAGATCATCCGTACCCCCGGCACGCCGGAGCAGTCGTTCCGCGACGACCCGCTGCGGATGCTGCGGGCGGCCCGGTTCACCGCCCAGCTCCGCTTCGCCGTCCACCCGGACGTCCGCGACGCGATGGCCCGGATGGCCGCCGACCTGGACCGGATCACCGCCGAGCGGATCCGGGACGAGTTCACCAAGCTGCTCTGCGGCGCGGACCCGATCACCGGACTGCGACTGCTGGTCGACGCCGGGCTGGCCGAGCGGTTCCTGCCCGAGCTGACCGGGCTCAAGCTGACGATCGACGAGCACGCCCAGCACAAGGACGTCTACGAGCACACCCTCACCGTCGTCGAGAACGCGATGTCGATGGAGGAGGACGGCTGCGACTTCGTGCTGCGGATGGCCGCGCTGATGCACGACGTCGGCAAGCCGGCCACCAAGGCGGTCGGCCCGGACGGGCGGGTCAGCTTCCACCACCACGAGGTGGTCGGCGCCCGGCTGACGAAGGCCCGGATGAAGGCCATGCGGTACCCGAAGGACGTCACCTCGCAGGTGGTCGCCCTGGTCGCGCTGCACCTGCGTTTCTACGGGTACGGCCGGGGCGAGTGGACCGACTCGGCGGTGCGCCGGTACGTCGCGGACGCCGGTGACCTGCTGCCCCGGCTGCACAAGCTGACCCGGTCGGACTGCACCACCCGCAACCGCCGCAAGGCGGCCGCGCTGGCGGCCGACTACGACGCGCTGGAGGAGCGGATCGCCCGGATCGCCGCCGAGGAGGACCTGGCCCGGGTCCGCCCGGATCTGGACGGCAACGCGATCATGGAGCTGCTCGGCGTGCCGCCGGGGCCGGTGGTGGGGAAGGCCTGGCAGTACCTGAAGGAGCTGCGCCTGGAGCGCGGCCCGCTGGACCGCGACGAGGCCGAGGCGGAGCTGCTGCGCTGGGCCCGGGAGCAGGGCATCCGCGACTGACCCCGGCGGAGCGGGCGTACGACGACACGCCGGCGTATCGACCGAACGGTTGACGCGATTCCCGGTGATCTTCCCGCATCATGGAGCGACATCCGTCAGCCTCCCGGTCATCCGTGTAGTGAGGCTGCTCCGATCGCTCCGTCCGCCCGTTCCGAGGTGGACGATTGCTGCAAGCGGGGAGATCTCTGAGTGAAACGCCGTGGCGTGACTCGCCGTTCGGCGGTGGCCGGGTTCGCCCTCGCCTCCGCGACGTCCATCGTGTTCGCCGGCACCGGCGGCACCGCGATGGCCGCCCCATCCGACGCACCACGGGCACCGGTGCGCGGCGCCGACAGCGCCGGTGTCGTGCCCGACCGCTACATCGTCGTCCTCAAGGACCACAAGGCCAGCCCCAGCGAGGTGCGGGCCACCGCATCGGCGCTCGCCGCCGCCAACGGCGGCACGGTCCGTCACGTGTTCACCAAGGCACTCAAGGGCTACTCCGCCGCGATGAACCGCCGGCAGGCGGAGCGGCTGGCGGCCGACCCCGACGTGGCCTACGTCGAGCAGGTCCGCCGCTACTCCGCCACGGACACCCAGAGCAACCCGCCCTCCTGGGGCCTGGACCGGATCGACCAGACGACGGCGAAGGCCGACCGCTCCTACACCTACCCGACCACCGGGGCCGGCGTCACCGCGTACATCCTGGACACCGGCATCGACCTCGACCACCAGGAGTTCGGCGGCAGGGCCAGCTCCGGCTACGACTTCGTCGACAACGACCCGGACGCGCAGGACTGCGAGGGCCACGGCACGCACGTGGCCGGCACCGTCGGCGGTGCGAAGTACGGCGTGGCCAAGGGTGTCAAGCTCGTCGCGGTGCGGGTCCTCGACTGCGAGGGCAGCGGCACCAGCGAGCAGATCATCAACGGCATCGAGTGGGTCACCACGAACGCCGCCAAGCCGGCCGTGGCCAACATGAGCCTGGGCTTCAACGGCACCGACCAGGCCGTCAACGACGCGGTCACCCGCTCGGTCGCCGCCGGCATCACGTACTCCGTCGCGGCCGGCAACAGCATGCAGGACGCCTGCGGCGTCTCGCCGGCCAGCGTGCCGACGGCCATCACCGTCGGCGCCACGGACCGGGTGGACTTCCGGGCCTGGTTCTCCAACTACGGCAACTGCCTGGACACCTTCGCCCCCGGGGTCAGCATCGTCTCCGCGGCGAAGGGGACCACCGACGGCAGCACCGCGATGAACGGCACGTCGATGGCCTCCCCGCACGTGGCGGGCGCCGCGGCGCTGCTGCTCGAGGCGAACCCGAACTGGACCCCGCAGCAGGTGCGCGACAGCATCGTCACCAGGGGAATCAGCGGCGCCGTACACGACACCATGGGGTCGGTGGACCGGCTGCTGCACGTCGGCGCGCTCCAGCCCGCCCGCAGCTCGTACGGCCTGAAGGCGCGGGTCAACGGCAAGTTCGTGACCGCGGAGAGCGCCGGGACCAAGCCGCTGATCGCCCGGGGCGCCGCCCTCGGGCCGTGGGAGAAGTACGACGTGGTCGACGCCGGCGGCGGCCTCGTCGGGCTGCGGGCGAAGGCCAACGGCAAGTTCGTGACCGCGGAGAGCGCGGGCGCCAAGCCGCTGATCGCCCGGTCGACGGCGATCGGCAGCTGGGAGAAGTTCCAGATCGTCAACAACACCGACGGCTCGGTCAGCCTGAAGGCGAACATCAACGGCCGGTACGTCTCGGCGGAGAGCAAGGGCACCCTGCCGCTGATCGCGCGGGCCACGGCGATCGGCGCCTGGGAGAAGTTCGACTTCGAGGCCCCCGCGCCGGTGGTCGCCCTCAAGTCGCAGGCCAGCGGCCGGTACGTCACCGCGGAGAGCAAGGGCACGCTGCCGCTGATCGCGCGGGCCACGGCGATCGGCGCCTGGGAGAAGTTCGAGATCGTCAACGTCGGGGACGGCTACTTCGGCCTGCGGGCGCTCATCAACGGCAAGTTCGTCTGCGCGGAGAGCGCCGGCACCAAGCCGCTGATCGCCCGGTCGACGGCGATCGGCACCTGGGAGACGTTCGACTTCCTGGACTACAACCCGGACGGGTCGATCTACCTGCGGGCGTACATCGACGGTGAGGCGGTGACCGCCGGCAGCGCCGGCACCAGCCAGCTCATCGCCAGCCGGACCATCGACTGGAACAGCCAGACCCTGGGTCTCGGCGTCGGCGAGCAGTTCCTCGTCGAGGCCCTCTAGCCGGCAGAGCACAGACGAGCCCGTCCAGGCGGCCCTCGGGCCGTCCGGGCGGGCTCGTCGCTTTCCACCACACGGGGGACGATCGCCCGGCGGGCGTCGCCGTCTCAGCGGGGCGCCACCGTGATCTCCCGGTCGACCAGGTCCTTCGGCAGCGGCTGGCGGACCAGCTCCCGACCGGTCAGGTCGGCGAGCACGACGTCCCCGGCGCCGTTCGGCCGGCGGTAGAGCAGCCGGTCGTCGGAGATCCAGACCACCTCGGCGGTGGGCAGGGTGCGGACCACCCGGCCGGTGCCCGTCTCGACCAGCAGCGGATCGTGCTGCCCCTGGACCACCACCAGCTTCCCGTCCGGCGACCAGGCCCACGGTCCGGCCGGGTCGCCGGGCACCGGCACGAACCGGGTCGGCCGCCCGTCGTCGGCGGAGAAGAGCCGCACGCCCGCCCGGAGGTCCCGCAGCGACTCGTCGTGGCTGGACCGGCCGGTCTGCGGGAGCACCGCCTCCGTGCCGTCCCGGCTCCAGGTGAAGTCGCAGTAGTCGGTGCAGAAGTACCGCTTTTCGTCCACCCGGAACGCGCGTTTCGTGCCGTCGGTCTCCAGCACGATGAAGCCGAAGTGGTCGAGCCGGTGGGTGGTGAAGAGCAGCCGCCGGCCGTCCGGCGACCATTCCGGGGGCGAGAGCGCCCGACCGACCTCGTACCAGCGGGTCGTCCCGTCGGCCAGGTCGACCAGGCCGACCTCACGGGGCCGGTCCTCGTCGGTCACCGCGCTCAGCGAGCCGACGGGCGCCGGGAAGACTCCGTCGTACCCCTCGGCGGTGAGGTAGCGGCCCCGGGCCCGGTCCAGCGGCAGCGCCCGCAGCGCGTCCCGCAGCAGGAGCCGCAGGTCGGCGTCGTGACCGCCGTCGCCCGCCGCCGGCCGCTCCGGCAGTTCCGCGACCGGCACCTCGGCGCGCCGCGCCCGACGCCGCCAGCCGGAGACTTGGTCGTGGTAGAGGATCCGTTTCACGTACGGCTCCGCGTCGCCCCGGATCCTCGGCCACCGGGCGTACGCCTTGGCCAGCGCGTTCTGGAGCAGGTCCTCCGCGGCGTGCTGGTTGCCGGCGAGCGCGTACGCGACGCGCAGCAGCGCGTCACCCCGCTCGTTGACGAACGCGGTGAACTCCCCGTCGATGACCTCTGCCACCGTCCACCTCCGTACTACAGACGCACGGCGTCGGGGAAAACTTGCCTCGCCGCCGCCACGGGTTTGCTCCGGTGTCGGGGGCGACCGGCAGAATGGGCGGCATGCGCTGGACCGTGCTCGACTCGCCGATCGGGGAGTTCTCCGTGGCCACCGACGACGAGGCGGTCTGCGGGGCGCACTTCGGGCGGGTGGCGTCGGCCACCGACGAGCCGGTCGACGGGCTGGCCGGCCGGGCGGTGGCCGAGCTGCGGGCGTACTTCGCCGGTGAGCTGACCGACTTCACCGTCCCGGTGGCGGCACGTCGGGGATCCGAGTTCGAGCGGGCGGTCTGGCGGGAGATGACCCGCATCCCGTACGGCGAGACGCTCACCTACGGCGAGGTGGCGAAGGCGGTCGGCGAGCCGGGCGCGGCCCGGGCGGTCGGGGTCGCCTGCAACCGGAACCCGGTCCCGGTGATCGTGCCGTGCCATCGGATCGTCGGGGCGGGCGGCAAGCTGGTGGGCTTCGGCGGCGGCCTGCCGCGCAAGGTGACGCTGCTGGAACTGGAGGCCCGGGTCGCCCTGCAACGCGCCTGGTCCTGAGGTACTCCGGGTCGACTGAACGCCCGAGGGCCGGGTCCGTGCGGACCCGGCCCTCGATGCTGCTGTGGTCAGCGTGTCAGCGCTCGACCTCGCCCTTGATGAACGCCTCGACGGCGGCGTGCGCGTCGTGGTCGGCGTACTGCTTGGGCGGGGACTTCATGAAGTACGACGAGGCCGACAGGATCGGGCCACCGATCTTCCGGTCCAGCGCGATCTTCGCGGCCCGGACGGCGTCGATGATGACGCCGGCCGAGTTCGGCGAGTCCCACACCTCGAGCTTGAGCTCGGCGTTGAGCGGGGTGTCGCCGAAGGAGCGGCCCTCCAGGCGGATGTACGCCCACTTGCGGTCGTCGAGCCACGGCACGTGGTCCGACGGGCCGATGTGCACGTCGCTCTTGGTCATCTCGTGCGGGATCTGGGAGGTGACCGACTGGGTCTTCGAGATCTTCTTCGAGACCAGGCGGGTGCGCTCCAGCATGTTCATGAAGTCCATGTTGCCGCCGAAGTTGAGCTGGTACGTGCGCAGCAGCTCGACACCGCGGTCCTCGAAGAGCTTCGCCAGGGCGCGGTGCACGATGGTGGCGCCGACCTGGCTCTTGATGTCGTCGCCGACGATCGGCAGACCCGCGTCCTCGAACTTCTTCGCCCACTCGGGGTCGGAGGCGATGAAGACCGGCAGGGCGTTCACGAACGCGCAGCCGGCGTCGATCGCGGCCTGGGCGTAGAACTTGTCGGCCTGCTCGGAGCCGACCGGCAGGTAGGAGACGACGACGTCGACCTGCGCGTCGCGCAGCGCCTTGGCCACGTCGACCGGCTCGGTGTCCGACTCCTCGATGATCTCGCGGTAGTACTGGCCCAGACCGTCGAAGGTCGGGCCGCGCTGCACGGTGACGCCGGTCGGCGGCACGTCGCAGAGCTTGATGGTGTTGTTCTCGCTGGCCACGATCGCCTCGGCGAGGTCCATGCCCACCTTCTTGGCGTCCACGTCGAACGCCGCGACAAACTCCACGTCCGAGACGTGGTAGTCGCCGAAGGTGACGTGCATGAGACCCGGGACGCGGTCGTTCGGGTCGGCGTTCCGGTAGTACTCCACGCCCTGCACGAGGGACGAGGCGCAGTTACCCACACCGACGATGGCGACGCGGACGGAGCCCATAGCGTCTGCCTCCTTCTTCTTCATCACGGCCGCTCTTTCCTGGACTCTCCAGGCGGAGGCGGGCTGTTGTCTTCTCGTCGGCCGCCGGCTGTCCCGGGTTGCGGGACGGTCGGGGCACGGCCGGAGCGCTCATTGGCGATGAGCTCCTCCAGCCAGCGGACCTCACGCTCACAGGCGTCGAGGCCGTGGCGCTGCAGTTCCAGGGTGTACGCGTCGAGGCGCTCGGCTGCCCGGCCGAGCACGTCGCGAAGGCCTTCGCGACGCTCCTCGATCTTCCGACGGCGACCTTCCAGGATCCGGAGCCGGGTGGCCTGGTCGGTCCGGGCGAAGAACGCGAAGTGCACGCCGAAGCCCGTGTCGTCGTACGTCTCGGGACCAGCCTGCGCTATCAGTTGGGCGAAGCGTTCCTTGCCCTCGGCGGTAATGGTGTAGACCACCCGACCGCGTCGGCTGGTGAGCGCGGGAACCTCCTCGGCGGTCGCCGGTGTCTCGGCGGCCTCGGTGATCCATCCCGCCGCCTGCAACCGGCGCAGGGTCGGGTACAGCGAGCCGTAGCTGATCGCCGCCCGGATCGCGCCGAGCTTGGCGGCCAACTCCTTGCGCAGCTCGTAGCCGTGCATCGGAGCCTCCTGCAGGAGGCCGAGGATGGCGAGCTCGAGCACGGGCCACCCCTTCTTACCCCCGGCGCGGAGCAGGTAACCGCCGCGATGTATCGGACCGATACATCGCACGTTAGCGGACAGCCATGATCAGGGCAAACCCGCGTTCCGAGGTGTTGCCGTCACGGATTGTCACGGCGGTCGCCTCGTCCCGCCGGACCGCGTACCCTTTGCCGCATGCGCACGTCTCGCCAGGTCGTCGACTACTCGCTCCAGAAGCGAGCGGTGCTGCGTGAGCTCCTGGCCGGCCGGGTCGGCACGTACGACGTCTGCGACGCCTCGCCGTACCTGAAGAACGCCGCCCGGTTCCACGGTGAACCCACCGACGAGCGGTGCCCGATCTGCCGCAGCGAGAACCTCATCCACGTCCACTACATTTACGGGGACGAACTCAAGCAGTCCGCCGGCCAGGCGCGTACCCGGGCCGAGTTGCCCGTCCTGGCGATGACGTTGCGTGAGTTCCAGGTCTTCGTGGTGGAGGTGTGCCTCGGCTGTGACTGGAACCATCTCGTCGAGCAGTTCCTGCTCGGCCGGGACGGGCTGGCCGGCGGCGCCGAGGACGGGTCGGAGCAGGGCGTGGTGAGCGGCTCGTCCGCCCCGAACGGTTCCACCCCTCGCCGAAGGCGAGAGGCGCAACGGTGAATCAAGCTGCACCGGCCGACCCCGGCCCGATTGACGACGGCTGGGCGGACCGACAGCTTCTACGTCTGATTAATCGGATTATTTCGGATTTGACGCCTGCGCCCCGGCGCGCCCGCGGTGTAGCGTCTCGTGGTCCAGCTCACGGCAACCCGGTGGTGGCGCATGTGCGCCCCACCGCGACCGGCAGGGTGTGAGGAATGAACTACGGCGATCCCAGTTCTTCGCGTGGGCGGGCGCAGAGCCCGGGCCCCAACGGCGACCCCGGGAGCCCGCACGGGAACGGCTGGTCATCCGCGCCGGAGGGCGGGGCCTCGGCCCGCGCCTCCGTGCCGCCCCGGGGGTCCGCCTCCGATGGACGGGCCTCGGCCGGCGGCGCCGCTTCGGTTCCGCGTAGCGGTGCGGCGGGCTCGGCCTCGGTGGGCCGGGCCGGCGCGGGACGGGCCTCCGTGCCGGTCTCCCCGGCGCCCGGTGGCGCCTCGGGTCGGGCCGGTGCCGGCCGCGCCTCGGTGCCGGTCTCCCCGGCCCCGGGCGGTCCGGCGGGTCGCGCCTCGGTCGGCTCGGCGGCGGTGGGCTCGGCCGGCCGGGCGGGCGTCGGCTCGGCCGCGGTGGGTGGTCGGGCCGCGGTGGCGCGAGCCGGCGTCCCGGGCATGGCGGGCGGTGGCCCGGGTGGTCCGGGTGGGCCCAACGGCCCCGGTCGCGGTGGCCGCGGCAAGGATCCGGCCGCGGCGGCCCGGGCGAAGAAGCGTCGCCGGATCAACATCCTGATCGCCGGCTTCGCCGTCTTCATCATGCTCGCCGGCATCGGCGTGGTGGGCTTCACCTACTACTCCACCAACGTCATCCTCCCCGAGGACACCACCCCGCCGCTGGCCAGCACCATCTACGCCGGTGACGGCAAGCAGATCATCGCCAAGGTCGGCGCGGAGAACCGCACCTTCGTCGCCATCAAGGACATCCCGCAGTGGGTGCAGGACGCGGTCGCTGCCGCGGAGGACCGGAACTTCTACCGGCACTCCGGTGTGGACTACAAGGGCATCGGCCGGGCCGCCTGGAACAACCTCACCGGCGGCGACAAGCAGGGTGCCTCGACGATCACCCAGCAGTACGCCCGCAACGCCTACGACAACCTCAAGCAGGACACGTACGCGCGGAAGGTGAAGGAGGCGATCCTCGCCTCCAAGCTGAACGACAAGTACGACAAGCCGACGATCATGCAGCACTACCTGAACGTCATCTACTTCGGGCGGGGCGCGTACGGCATCGAGGCGGCGGCCCAGACGTACTTCGGTAAGCCGACGAAGAACCTGACGGTGGCCGAGGCCGCGGTGCTCGCGGCGCTGATCAAGCAGCCGGAGCCGAGCGCCACGCACAAGGGCTACGACCCGGCGATCAACCAGGCGGCCGCGCTGGACCGCTGGAACTATGTGATCGGCGGCATGATCACCGAGGGCTGGCTGGACGCGCCGGGCAAGCCGGCCCACCCGACCGAGTACCCGACCAAGACGCTCAAGAAGCCGAGCGCGAAGGGCGTCGGGGTCGACTTCGGCGTCAACACGCCGTACGGCAACGTGATCAACTATGTCGCGCAGGAGATGCGGGAGAAGAACCTCTGCACCGACAACGACGCCGAGGTCACCGACGACAAGCCGCTCTGCTCGCAGGCGCTCAGCAAGGGCGGATACCGGATCACCACCACCATCGACACCAAGGTGCAGAGGGCGGCGCTCGAGGCGGCCCAGCGCGCCACCAAGGGCTCCGAGCTCGACGGCCAGCCGAAGAACCTGATGGCGGCCGTGGTGTCGATTGACCCCAAGACCGGCGGGGTGCGTGCCTACTACGGCGGTGACAACGGCACCGGCACCGACTACGCCGGCAAGAACTACGACAACGGCATCGTCAGCGGTGGCCACTCGCCCGGATCGAGCTTCAAGATCTACACGCTGGCCGCGGCGCTAAAGGCCGGCAAGTCCCTCGAGTCCAGGTGGAAGGGCAAGGCGTTCACCCCCGAGGGAACCAAGTTCAAGGTCAGCAACGCCGGCTTCGACGACCCGTCCTGCCACAACTCCTGCACCCTCGAGGTGTCAACGCTGAAGTCGCTGAACGTGCCGTTCTACTACGTCACCCAGGAGATCGGCCCGGACAAGGTCGTCGAGATGGCCAGGAACGCCGGCGTCACGATGATGTGGCAGACGGACACCGACCCGGCGAAGCCGCACGACCTCACCAAGGAAGACCCGAAGGACCTGGCCCCCTCGCCCTTCTTCCACGTGGTCGGCTACGGCCAGTACCCGATCACGGTGCTGGACCACGCCAACGGCGTCGCCACCTTCGCCAACGGAGGGAAGTACATCAAGGCGCACTTCGTGAAGCTGGTGGAGAAGCAGGAACAGCAGACCGGTAGGTGGCGGAAGCTGGGCGGTGAGCAGGTCAAGCCGGTGCAGCGGATCGACGAGGACATTGTTCGCGACGTGACCTCGGTGCTGGAGAAGTACCCGGCCGCCGTGAACCGCCGGCTCGCCGACGGCCGCAAGGCCGCCGAGAAGACCGGTACCTGGGAGCAGAAGCCGGGCACCACCGAGAACGGTGACGCCTGGATGATCGGCTACACGCCGCAGCTCGCGACCGCGGTCTGGGTCGGCAACGTCAAGAACCGTCTGCCGATCAAGACGAAGGGCGGCGCCAAGATCAGCGGTGCCGGCATGCCGGGCGCCATCTTCCAGCGGTTCATGAACGACGCCCTCAAGAGCAAGGACAAGCTGGACTTCCCGGAGGCCGCGCACGTCGGCGACCCGGAATCCGGCAACGGCGAGGCACCACCGCCGACGGCGCCGCCCGTGCCGCCGGGCTGCCCGGACCCGATGAACCCGTTCTGCCCGCCCGTCAACGGCGGCGGCAACGACAACGGCGGGAACACCGGACCGACCAACCCGTTCGACCCGCGCCCTCGTGGCGGCGGTGGCGGTGGCATCCTTCCGACCACACCACCACGCCAGACGTACTGATCGCCAGGCACCGCCGACGGCGGCCGGACTTCGCGCCCGGCCGCCGTCGGCGTATCCGGGTACCGGAATTGTGGGGTCGAGGCGGGACGCCGACCCCTGCCGTACGGCAGGATTCCTCTCCATGAGCACCCAGTCGACGGCAGGCATCGACGACGCCGGGACCACCGACCACCCGTCCCGGTCGGACGGCTTCGTCCGCGGCGCCTCCGAGGTGATCGGCGGACCACTGGGCGACCACGCGGTCGCGCTGGACCGGCCCGCCGGCCGGGAGGGCCGCTTCTGGACGGCGGCCCGGATCGTGCTGGCCCTGGTCTGCCTGACCCTCGCCCTGCACTGGGTGCAGAAGTCCCCCTGCCAGGACGGCGCCTGGCAGAACAACATCCAGTACACCCGGATGTGCTACACGGACGTGCTGGCGCTCTACTACGCCGAGGGGCTCAACGAGGGCAAGGTGCCCTACGCCGACCACCCGGTCGAGTACCCGGTGCTCACCGGGTACTTCATGGGGGCGCTCGGGCTGCCGGTGCACGCCCTCGGCGCCGACCACCCCGGCATCAACCAGGGGCAGTGGTTCTACAACCTCAACGCCCTGGTGCTGAGCGCTCTCGCCGTCGCCACCGTCGCCGTCATCCTCAACCTGCGGCGGCGACGACCCTGGGACGCGGCGATGTTCGCGCTCGCCCCCGCCCTGCTGCTCACCGCCACCGTCAACTGGGATCTGCTCGCCGTCGGGCTGAGCGCCGTCGGGCTGCTGGCCTGGGCACGCGCCAGACCCGACCTGAGCGGTGCCCTGCCGGCCGCCCTGGCCGGGGTACTGATCGGGCTCGGCGGCGCGGCGAAGATGTGGCCGCTGTTCATCCTCGGGCCGATCCTGGTGCTCGCGGTCCGCGCCGGCCGGGTCTGGGCCGCGCTCCTGTCCGTCATCACGGCCGCGGTGACGGTGGTGTTGGTGAACCTGCCGGTGGCGATTCCCTACCGGGAGAGCTGGGGCAGGTTCTTCGAGCTGAACACCACCCGGCCGATCGACTGGGGCACCCTCTGGTACATCGGCCGCTACCTCGACGGAAAGGTCAGCCCCGACCAGGGGCCGTTCGACTGGTTGAACGCCAACATCCCCACCCTCAACTGGGTGTCGTACCTCCTCTTCGGGCTGGCCTGCCTCGGGGTGGCCGCGCTGGCGCTGCTGGCGCCGCGCCGGCCCCGGCTGGCCCAGCTCGCCTTCCTGGTGGTCGCCGCCTTCCTGATCTTCAGCAAGGTCTGGTCCCAGCAGTTCGTGCTCTGGCTGCTCCCGCTCGCGGTGCTCGCCCGGCCGCGCTGGGGCGCCTTCCTCGTCTGGCAGTTCGCCGAGGTCTGCTACTTCGCCGCCTTCTACGGGGAGCTGCTCGGCACGGCGACCAGCCGGCCGGTCTTCCCGGAGGGCGTCTTCGTGCTGGCCGCCAGCCTCCGGCTGATCACCGTCGCGGTGCTCTGCGGTTTCGTGATCCGGGACGTCATGCGCCCCGAGCGCGACGTGGTCCGACACATCTACGCCGACGACCCGGACGGTGGTGTCCTCGACGGTTCCCCCGACGCCCCCTGGTACGTCCGCTGGCGCGCCCGTTCCTCGACGGGTTCCGCCGCGGCCGAGCCCGCCCCGGCGTAAGGCGGACCCGAGCCGGGTCAGAGGTGGTAGACGACCGCGTCGCCGACCTCCTCGCGGGTGATGCCCAACCCGTCCACCGGGTTGTCGACGATCCGCTCCCACGGGGTGCCGGCCAGCTGGCCCCGCAGGATCACCACGTTGCGGACGCCCAGGATGCGCAGGTAGTCGACGCTGGGCTGGTCCGGGAAGCCGAGGGTCAGCTCGCGGACGTGGGCGAGCGTGTCCGGGGTGAAGCCACTGCCGCCGTTGACCACGTCCTGGAACCGGCTGGTCGACCAGAGCATCACCGGCTGGTCCAGGTTCTGGCTGCTCGGCAGGACCAGCATCGGACCGTCCACGCTGCGCATCACCGCCGGCTGCACCGGCACCACCGGGTGCGGGGTGGTGTTCAGCCCTTCCACGATCACCAGCAGCAGCGGCAGCAGGGTGGCCAGCCGCAGCCAGGGCCCGGGCCACGGCGGCACCCGCTCGGCGGCCAGCTCGCGTACCCGGGCGGCGAACGCGGTGACCGCGCCCGCGGCGAGCAGGCCGAGCAGCAGGGTGGTCCAGAGCATCATCCGGCCGGGCGTCCGCAACCCGTTCCACCCGGGCAGGTGCTCGAAGAGCGGCACGTAGGTGAAGGTGCCGCCGAAGAACCGGGTCCCCATGGCCAGGGCCATCGTCGCCAGCACCCCGGCGAGCAGCAGCAGCCGGTGCCGCAGCCGCCAGACCGAGAAGAAGAGGCCGCCCGCGGCCAGCGCGTAGAGCACGAAACCCGGCAGCAGCGTCATCTCCGGGTGCCAGGGCAACGTGGCCCGCGCCCCCTCGTGCAGGCCGCCCCAGATCCGCGACTCCGCCGGCGCGGTGAAGAACCCGCTCGCCGGCGGCGAGTAGATGGCGATGTCGCCGATCGTCCGCTCCGCGTTCGGGTGCAGCTCGGCGACCTTGAAGTACGGCACGGCCAGCAGCACGCCCACCGCGGCGAAGAGCGTGCCGCCGATCAGGTCGGCGAGGAGCAGCCGGCTGCCGAACGGTCGCTTGCCCGGCCGGACCAGCCAGCGTCGGGTGAACCAGACGACGGCTGAGACCAGCACGATGCCGGCCAACAGGTACGCGAACGGCAGGCCGATGCCGAAGCCCAGGCTGAGCTGCCACGCGGCCACCATCCAGCCGGCGTACGCCCACCCGTCGTGCCGGCGCTCCGGCCGGTAGCCGTACCGCAGGGACCAGCCGTGTCCCCGGGCGAGCATGGCCAGCGCCAGCGGGATGCCGCCGTTGGAGACGATGTGCAGGTGCCCGGCCTGGGCCAGCAGCCACGGGGCGTACGCGTAGCTGACGCCGGCCACCGCGGCCCCGATCCGGCCGGCGCCCAGTTGCCGCGCCAACGCGTACGCCCCGAACGTGGCGAGCGCGTGAGCCAGCACGAACATGATGTTGTAGCGCAGCACCGCCGCCTCGGGCCCGGTGCCGATCATGCCGGCGGGGGCGTACCCGAGCAGGGTGTCGGAGAAGGCGAAGCTCCACTGCTCCGGGAAGAACGTGTTGGAGTGCCAGAGTTGCGCCGGGTCGGTCAGCAGGATGTGCCCGGACCAGGCCATCTGCCAGGACTGCAGGCTCGGGTCCCAGTAGTCCTGCGGCAGGGTGTAGAGCGGGTAGCGCAGCGTCGGCCAGGTGAGCAGGACGGCCAGGGCCAGCGCGGCGACGACGGCCAGGGTCCACTCGTGCACCAGGAACCGGCCCACCGCGCGCACCGCCCGTCGGGGCCGGGTGAGCACCGGGTCGGGGGCGGGACCGAAGGCGGACCAGGGGTCGGCTTTCTCCGTACCCGCGGCGGGGGCGTCCTTGCCGGTGGCGCCGGCCTTCCCGGCCTTGCCGGTGGTGGCGGCCTTCCCGGCCTGGCCGGTGGTGGCGGCCTTCCCGGCCTTCCTTGCGCTGTCGCCATCGTGGGCGGCGGTCGCGGCGCCGTCGCCCGGGGCGGCGATGGGCTCGTCCCTCGTGGCGGCCGAGTGCGGGTCGACGCCGGAGGCGCCGTTCCCCGCGCCGGTCCGAGCGGCGGCCGGACCGTCCCCGCCGGCCGGTTTCGCGGCCGGCTGGTCCTTCGTGGCCGCTCGGGCGGCGGCGCCGTCCGTCGCTGGGGCGGCGGTGGTGCCGTCGGTGCCGACGGCCTCGGCGGGTAGCCGGGTGTCGCCGTTCGTGGTCGAGCCGGCGGGGCCGCCGCCGTCCGTCGCGTCCGACTGCTCCGTGGTCATGCCGCCGACGTCCCGGTGCCGAGCTGGCCGCGCAGGAAGGCGATGTCGGCCGCCTGGCCGTCGACCCCGCCGGGCGTTTCCACGATGACCGGGGCGCCGGCCGCGCGGATCACCGCCACCACCAGCTCGGGGTCGATCGTGCCGCCGTCGAGGTTGTCGTGCCGGTCCTGCCCCGAGTTGAAGGCGCCCTTGGAGTTGTTCGCGTGCACCAGGTCGATCCGGCCGGTGATCGCCTTGACCCGGTCGACCAGCCCCAGCAGGTCCTCGCCGCCGGCGTGGGCGTGGCAGGTGTCCAGGCAGAAGCCCACCTCGTAGTCGCCGAGGGCGTCCCAGAGCCGGGCCAGCGCGTCGAGGTGCCGCGCGCAGGCGTTGTCGCCGCCGGCGGTGTTCTCGATCAGGACCGGGAGCGGGAAGCCGCCGGAGTCGGCCGCGTACGCGAAGGTCTTGCGCCAGTTGTCGAAGCCGACGGCCAGGTCGTCACCGGCGTTGACGTGGCCGCCGTGCACGATCAGCCCCTTCGCGCCGATGGCCGCCGCCGCCGTGGCGTGGCCGAGCAGCAGCTTCCGGCTCGGGATCCGGATCCGGTTGTTGAGCGTGGCCACGTTCACGACGTACGGCGCGTGGACGTACAGGTCGACGTCCGCGTCGCGGAGCCGCTCGGCGTCATCCCGGGCCTTCGGGGCCTTCCACCCCTGTGGATCGGCGAGGAAGAACTGCACGGCCTCGGCGTCCCGGGCGGCGGCCTCGGCCAGCGGGTCGGTCGGATCGACGTGGGCTCCGATTCGCATGCAGGGGAGCCTACGTCGCGCCCCCGACGTGCGGGGTGACGGCGGCGGCGGTGTCCCGGCTCCGGATCGGCTCGGCGCCGGGCCGGGCGCGGCGACCGGATGCGTCACCCGGCGGGCGGGCGGTCGTTGTGCGAGGTGGGATCGATGGTCGACGCTCCACCCGGCTGCAATCCACCCGCGGCCCGGGAGACCCCCGGAAACGGCTCGCCCCGCCGTGCGGCCCGGCACGGCGGGGCGGGATCCGACTCGCGCCACCCGACGACCGATCGGCGGAGCGGTTGGGGCAAATTCCTCATTTCCCCCAACAGGTGACGAGAGCCGTTGTATGGTCAGATCAGCCGACAACACGATAAAGCTCCGCGGGGCGTCCTCGATCCAACCTCATCGGTGTGGTCGTTCCTCCCCAGGTCCCACCCAAGGAATGCGGACGGGACGCCCCGCGGCCCCGTGGACAGGGGTCCACCTCCGGTGCTCGACGCCGGCGGTGGGCCCCTGTCACCGCGCCCGGCCGGTCCCGCCGACCGGCCCGGGCATGATCGTCCGGACCGGGTATCCTGGTCCGGTTGTCCGCGTTCGGCCGGGTCCCCCCGGTACCGGAGCGGGCCACGACGCAGACCTCCTGCCACGGAAGGACCGTGGCCGCATAGCCCACAGGAGGTGAGCACGTCTTGCGTCATTACGAGATCATGGTGATCCTCGACCCCAGCCTCGAGGAACGCACCGTCGCCCCGTCGCTCGACACGTACCTGAACGTGATCCGGACCGCGGGTGGCTCGGTCGAGAAGACCGACGTGTGGGGCCGCCGGCGCCTCGCGTACGAGATCAGCAAGAAGGCCGAGGGCATCTACGCCGTCATCGACCTGCAGGCCACGCCTGCGGCCGTGGCCGAGCTGGACCGTCAGCTGCGGCTCAACGAGTCCGTGCTGCGCACCAAGGTCATCCGGCCGGAGATGCGCTAAGCATTCAACCCCGGTTCGCCCGGATCAGCCTCATCGGCTCTGTCGTACGGCTCTGAGAGCCTGTACGGCGGGATCTGATGAGTGCGCGAGGAGATGGTCATGGCAGGAGACACCACCATCACGGTCATCGGCAACCTGACCGATGACCCCGAGTTGCGGTTCACCCCGTCGGGTGCGGCGGTCGCCAAGTTCCGGGTCGCTTCGACGCCCCGGTTCATGGACAAGACCACCAACGAATGGAAGGACGGCGAGCCGCTCTTCCTGGCCTGCACGGTGTGGCGGCAGGCGGCGGAGCACGTCGCCGAGTCGCTGCAGCGGGGCGCCCGCGTGATCGTCTCGGGTCGACTGCGTCAGCGGTCGTACGAGACGCGCGAGGGTGAGAAGCGCACCGTCATCGAGCTCGAGGTCGACGAGATCGGCCCGTCGCTGCGCTACGCCACGGCGAAGGTGCAGAAGATGTCGCGCTCCGGTGGTGGTGGCGGCGGTGGCTTCGGCTCCGGTGGTGGCGGTGGCCAGGGCGGCGGAGGCAACTTCGACGACCCCTGGGCCTCGGCTGCCCCGGCTCCCTCGCGCGGTGGTTCGGGCGGCAACTTCGACGAGGAGCCTCCGTTCTAATGGCGCCGAGCGCCCGCGATCGCAAACCAGGAGCACGTGCAATGGCCAAGGCTGCGGCACTTCGCAAGCCGAAGAAGAAGGTGAACCCGCTCGACAAGGACGGGATCACCTACATCGACTACAAGGACACCGCGCTGCTGCGCAAGTTCATCTCCGACCGCGGCAAGATCCGCGCTCGACGGGTGACCGGCGTGACCTCGCAGCAGCAGCGGCAGATCGCCCGCGCGGTCAAGAACGCCCGCGAGATGGCGCTCCTGCCGTACACGGCCACGACCCGCTGAGAGGAGGCACCGACATGAAGATCATCCTGACTCAGGAGGTGTCCGGCCTCGGTGCCCCGGGCGACATCGTCGAGGTGAAGAACGGCTACGGCCGTAACTTCCTGCTCCCGCAGGGCTTCGCGATCGCCTGGACCAAGGGCGCGGAGAAGCAGGTCACGGTCATCAAGCGGGCCCGCTCGGCCCGGGAGATCCGCGACCTGGACCACGCCAACGAGGTCAAGGCCCAGCTCGAGGGTCTCAAGGTCAGCCTGAAGGCCCGCGCCGGCGAGGGCGGCCGGCTCTTCGGTTCGGTCACCCCGGCCGAGATCGTCGACGCCGTCAAGGCGGCCGGCGGCCCGGTCCTGGACCGTCGTCGGCTGGAGGTGCCCGGTCACATCAAGTCGACCGGCACCTACCCGGTGCGCGTCAAGCTGCACCCCGAGGTGTCCGCCAAGTTCGACCTCAACGTCGTCCAGGGCTGACACCCGCCAGCACCACGCAAGGGCCCGCACCGGAACCGGTGCGGGCCCTCGCGCATGCGGACGCCGCGCGGGTATGGCGGCGCCGCGATCGCGCCGGGCCGCGCCGGGGCCGGACCGTCGCCAGGGCGGGGCCGGGGCCCGGCGGGGCGGTGGTCAGGCCGGGCCTGGGCGCGGTCAGCCGATCGGCTGACCGGTCACCGCGCTGATCATCACCGTGGAGAGACCGCCACCGACCACCGCCGCCGCCAGCGCCACCGTCGCCGACCGCCAGGTCGTCCCGACCCGGCGCAGCAGCACCGCGACGACCAGGCTGCTCACCAGCGCCAACCCGAACCGCGGCGCCCCCGCGATCAGCGAGGCGAAGGCGTGCGCCCGCGGCGAGTCACACCCCCCGCCGGTGATGTCGGTGACGCAGCCCGGCGGTGCCTGCCCGTCGAGCGTCAACAGCCAGAGGAAGACCAGCACCGCGGGGACCAGATAACAGGCGGCCGTGTAGACCAGCGGCCGGATCGGCCCGCTCGGATCCGGGTCCAGCAGGTCGTCCTCGAGCGGACGGCCCCACGACCCACCGCCGATCGTCTCCATCCGCCGCCGGATCGAGGCCCCGCCGGCACCTACCGGTTCCACCCCGCGTCGGGGCACCGCCCGCGGGCGCGGCGCGGTGTAGGCGACCACCGGTGACCGCGGCGCGGAGGGCGGCGCGGCCATCCAGCGCGGATCGTCGCCGGCCAGCCGGGTCCCGGACCAGAAACCCTCGGCCTGTTCCGCCGACGACCATCCGTCGGCCCCCCGGTCCCGCAGCCGAGTGGGTGGCACCGTCCGGTCCCATTCGTCCGTCTCCCCGTACCGGTCCCACTGGCCGGTGTCGGTGAACCGGTCCCACTCACCGGTGTGGTCGGACCGGTCCCAGCGCCCGGCGCCGTCCGCCTGGTCCCACCGCCCGCCGGTCGCCGAGCGGTCCCAGGCGTGCACCCCGGAGGCGTCCCACGGGTCTACCGCCGGCTGCTCGGCGGGATCCGGCTCGGCGGAACGGCCCCGCTCCCAGGAATCCGTCGCCGGTCGCGACCAGGAATCCGCCGCCGCCCGTCGGCTGCGCCGGCCCGGCCGCCCGGTGTCCCGTCGGTCGCGCTCCCCCTCCGTCGGGGTCTCCTCCTCCACACCCGACCAGATCACCTGCGGGCGACGGGACGGGGCGCGACGCGGCCGGCTCCGCGGGGCGGCACTGGAGACCGGCTGGTCCTCGGCGGACTCGGCGCGCCGGCTACCGACATACCCCTGGTCCTGCGGCACGTCGAGGGTCCACTCGGCGGTGTGCTCGCCGGCCGGTCCGACGCCGGTGGCCTGCGGCTCGCGCTCCCGGCGCCAGTCGCCGTCGGTGGACGTACGCCATCCGCCGTCCGACCGCGGGCGGTCGAGGTCGTCGTCGTCCGGGGCGGCGTGCCGGCCCCCGCCGTCCGCGCGGCTGACCCCCGACTCGAGAGCCCAGCGGGGCAGGTAGGCGTCGACCGGCTCCTGCTGGCCCCGCTCGCTGGCGCGGCGACGACTGGGGGTGCGGTAGCGCTCGGACGCGTACGCGTCGACCGGGAACGGCTCGGCGGGATCGTCCCAGGGGGCGATCGGCTGGCGCTCTCGCGGGCTGCCCTCCCCGCTTCCCCAGTCCCGGTAACTCACGGCCGGAGCGTGACCCTTCTCAACCGAAAGTGCAATCCGCTGTCCAGGTGTAGCCGTTCGCTGAGATAGTACGGGACGAACGGCCTCAAGGCTCGACCCGAAATCTTCCATCCACAGGGTGGGGATTGCAAAACCGCAGGTCAGAGCGATTTCGGCCGGAATTCCCCAGCTCTTGTCCACATGCTGTGCACACCCTGCGCACATGCCTGTGCACCGGCGTCCACAGGTTGTCCCGAGGCTCGTCCACCGGCGTTGTTGAGTGGCTCAGCTCGGGTTCCGTATCGTTGGCCCCCGACCGTCCGGCCGGTGGCCCCCGATCGACCGGAGGGTCGGCGGAAGTTGTCACACGCCGGCGGTAGACCTGGACCGGATCCGAACGCAGTGAGGGGGGACCCGTGTCGGTCACCGACGACATGCGGACGGAGCGCTCCGGTGGGCAGCAGCCCGCGCCGGCCCCGCGCGACGGGCACTTCGAGAAGACCCCGCCCCAGGACGTGGCCGCCGAGCAGTGCGTCCTCGGCGGCATGCTGCTCTCCAAGGACGCCATCGCCGACGTCGTCGAGATCCTGAAGTCCAACGACTTCTACCGCCCGGTGCACGCGACCATCTTCGACGCGATCCTCGACATCTACGGCCGGGGCGAGCCGGCCGACCCGATCACCGTCGCGGCCGCGCTCGCCGACTCGGGCGACCTGGCCCGGATCGGTGGCGCCCCCTACCTGCACACGCTGATCGCCAGTGTGCCCACGGCCGCGAACGCCGCGTACTACGCGCGGATCGTCGGCGAGCGTGCCGTGCTCCGCCGGCTGGTCGAGGCCGGCACCAAGATCGTCCAGCTCGGGTACGGCACCGGTCAGGGCGGCAGCCGGGATGTGGACGACATCGTCGACCTGGCCCAGCAGGCCGTCTACGACATCACCGAGCGGCGGGTCAACGAGGACTTCGCGGTGCTCGCCGACATGCTCCAGCCGACTCTCGACGAGATCGAGGCGGTGGGTGCCCAGGGCGGGGTGATGAGCGGGGTGCCGACCGGTTTCAGCGACCTCGACCGGCTCCTCAACGGCCTCCACCCGGGCCAGCTCATCATCGTGGCAGGCAGGCCGGGTCTCGGAAAGGCGCTCGCGCTCGACACCCCGCTGCCGACCCCCGACGGCTGGACCACCATGGGCGAGGTGGCCGTCGGCGACCGGCTGCTCGCGGCGGATGGCACCCCGACCACCGTCACCGCCGCATTCGAGGTGATGCACGACCGCCCCTGCTACGAGGTCGAGTTCTCGGACGGCTCGGTGATCGTGGCGGACGCCGAGCACCTGTGGAAGACGACCACCCGGGCCAGCCGTCGGCAGCCCGAGGCGCGCGCACGGCACTACTGGTCGGAGCCTTCGCTGGCCAAGGTGCGGGCGGCCGAGGCGACGGCCGGCGCCGAGCCGCGGCGCCTGGTCACCCTCGCGCAGACCCTCGAGCAGGTCGGTCCCGAGTTCCGAAACGTGCTGCACAGCGTCGCACGGCAGATCGGTGCCTACGGTCGGGTCGCCCGACCGGCGGCTCGGGCAGGCAAGGTGCGGAACTGGACCGCGCCCGGCTACCCCGCCGGGCCGCTCCTGAGCGGCCTGCGCGAGCGGGGCGAGCGCCAGGTCAACGCCGGCGCCCGGGTAGGCCACGACGGGGTCGTGACGACCGCCGAGATCGCCGCTACCCTGCGTACCGACACGGCCGACCGCCGACTGAACCACGCGGTCGAGAACTGCCGGCCGCTGCAGTTGCCCCCACGGGACCTGGTCGTCCCCCCGTACACCCTCGGCGTCTGGCTCGGCGAGGGGCACACCGGGGCGAGCCGCTTCACCACGGCAGACCCCGAAATGACGGACCTGGTCGCGCGGGACGGCTTCGTCGTACGTCCCAGTGGGCCGATGGTCTACACCATCGTGCTGCCTGTCCCCACCGCCACGGCTGACCGCACCTGTGCCGACTGCGGCTGCTCGACCCGGGCCCTGCGGGAGAATCCGACGATCCGGCGCTGCGCCGCGTGTCACGAGCGGAACGGTTCCTTCCTGGCACTGTTGCGCCGGATCGGGGTCGCGGCGGAAAAGCACATCCCGCCGGACTACCTCCGCGCCTCGGAGGCCCAGCGCCGGGCGCTGCTGGCCGGCCTGATGGACACCGACGGGACGGTGGCGGCGGCGGGCAACCTCCAGTACACCTCGACCTCTAAGCGGTTGGCCGAGGACGTCAGGGAGCTCGTGGCGAGCCTCGGCTACCGGTGCACGGTCGACACGAAGCGGGTGGCGGGCCGGACCGAGGCCTCGTCGACCGCGTACACCCTGAACTTCTCCACGCCCGACACGGTCTTTCAGCTGGACAGAAAGCGTACGGCGCACGCGGCCCGGCGGCTGACGTCGTCGGACGTCCGGACGACCTCCCGCTTCATCGTGGACGTCCGGCCGGTGGCGAGCGTGCCGGTCCGCTGCGTCACGGTGGACAACCCCGACCACCTCTACCTGGCCGGTCGGGCGATGATCCCCACGCACAACAGCACCGCGTCGATGGATTTCGCCAGGAACGCGGCCATCCGCGCCAATCAGGCGGCCGCGATCTTCTCGCTGGAAATGAGCAAGGTCGAGATCGTCATGCGACTCCTCTCGGCCGAGGCCCGGGTGCCGCTGCACGTGCTGCGCAGCGGGCAGCTCTCCGACGACGACTGGACCAAGCTGGCCCGCTGCATGGGCGAGATCAGCGAGGCGCCGCTCTTCGTCGACGACACGCCGAGCATGAACCTGATGGAGATCCGGGCCAAGGCGCGGCGGCTGAAGCAGAAGCACGACCTCAAGCTGATCGTGGTCGACTACCTCCAGCTGATGACCTCGCCGAAGCGCACCGAGAGCCGGCAGCAGGAGGTCGCCGACCTCTCCCGTGGCCTCAAGCTGCTGGCCAAGGAGGTCGAGTGCCCGGTCATCGCGGTGAGTCAGTTGAACCGTGGCCCGGAACAGCGGACCGACAAGCGTCCGCAATTGTCTGATTTGCGTGAGTCTGGCTCGATTGAGCAAGATGCGGATGTTGTCATCTTGCTGCACCGCGACGACTACTACGACAAGGAGTCGCCGCGCGCCGGCGAGGCCGATTTCATTATTGCTAAGCATCGGAATGGGCCTACAGATACAGTCACGGTAGCCGCGCAGTTGCACCTCTCGCGTTTTGTGGATATGGCTATAGTGTGACCATGTCGCCTACTCGGCTGTCCAACTTGCAACGGGAAGAAATCGTTGGTCTGGCGGCTGGTGGTGAAACCCTAACCAAGTTGGCCGAAACCTATGGAGTCACCCGCCAGGCGGTGCGTGGAATACTCCGTCGTCGAGGGGTGCCAGCCAGAAGCAGCGGGAAACTCACTGAGTTGCAACGTGCGGAAGTGGTCCAGCAATATTTGCGCGGTGCGGCCATGGCGGAACTCGCGGCTGCATACGATGTAACCGAGCCGTCCGTCCGCGGGCTTTTGGTTCGGCGTGGTGTCGTCCTTCGCAGAACCATCCACACGCTGCGAGATGACGCCTTTGATCATCTCACGCCTATTGCTTGCTACTGGATCGGTTTTCTTTTTGCAGATGGATCTGTCAGTTATCGTCAAGGCTATATGCCTCAGGTCTCCGTAGGCTTGGCCCAACGTGATCGTGACCACCTGGTGGCTCTGCGTGCCTTCCTAGGCTCGACGAGCAGCATCTCGGAGCCGAGCATCACTCGCGCGGCATGTCAGTTCTCGGTCCGGTCGGTTCGATTGGCTGGACGACTCATTGAGTTGGGCCGGTACGAGGGCGCTGTTGATCACCGGCTCGTGACATCTCGCGACTTCTGGCGGGGGGTGGTTGACGGAGACGGTTCGATAGGGAGATACAAGAGGTCTCAGAACAGTGCCCGGTCATTCTCTCAATTCAGGCTGGTCGGAAAATCTCGAATGCTCGAGCCATTTGCCGACTTCCTCGTCACCCAAGGTTTGGGTCGACTCTCTGTCCGACCCCACAAAACGATCTATAACATCGGAACGACGTGCAGGCCGGCCGAGAGGATCATCGCGCTGCTCTACGAGAACGCTGTGATGGCGCTGAGTCGCAAGGCAGAGGTGGCAGCGCAAATATTGGATGCCGCGAACCTAGATAGGTAGGGTTCGTGGCAGCCCGTAATGCAGGCAGACCGTGACGTTCGCCCAGCTGAACGGTCGCGCTTCGTCCACATGGCGATCGTCTGACCCTGGGGCCTGGCGATGAGTTTTCCGCCCCGTCGCCGTCACACCGGATGACAGCGCCGGTCCGCACCGACCGGCACGACCGGTGGCAGGCTGGGGGACATGGTGGACGGCGGCATCAGCACGATGCGTACCGAGGGCGACGCCGCGACCGCCGGCGACGAGCGGGCCGTCGCCCGCGTGACCGAACGGCACCGTGGTGAGCGGCGGGGTCAGCCGATCAGCGGGAACCAGCCGGCGGCCTCGCCCAGCTCCAGGCGGTCCCGGTCGGTCAGCGGCAGCCGCCCGGCCGCGCGGAGCAGGTAGTCCCGGTCGTCCCAGCCGGCCGGGCGGACGGCCTCGTCGCTGAGCAGGCCGTCCATGGTGGCCACCGCGACCCGGGTGGGCAGTTCGGCCGGGGGCGGCGCGTCGGGCAGCCCCACCACCAGGTCGAGGTGGTGGATCACCGCCTCGGTGGTCAGGGTGGCGAGCAGGTCGGGGACCCGCAGTACGTGCCCCTGGGTGGTGACGAACCCGTCCGGGTCGGCGGCGGCGGCCGCCCGCACGGCGGCGGGCGCGGTGTCCGACCAGATCCGCACCACTCCGCTGGGCCGGTCGAAGGCGGCCGCCGACCGGCGGGCCCACCACGCGTGTTTCGCGCTGACGTCGTCGCCGCCGCTGGGGAACGCGCGCCAGTAGCTGACGTCGTCCACGTCGGCCGGGCCGTCGGCGGGGCTGGCCAGCGCGACCAGCGCCCGCCGCGCGTCGCACAGGACGTGGAAGAGCAGGTCCGCGACCAGCCAGCCGCGGCAGCGGGTCGGCGTCTGGAGTGCCGTGTCGTCCAGCCCGGTGACCACGGCGGTGATCCCGTCGTACGCCTGCCGCAGCGCCTCGTGCTGCCGGATGGCCGTCATGTGGTGCAGCGTGCCACGACCGCGGCCGGTCGGCACGACGCCCCTGACGGGGAACGGCCGGGTCGGGGGCGTGCCGACCCGGCCGCGGCGGCCTCAGTCGAAGAGTTCGCCGAGGAAGCCGCCGTGGTGCTTCTTCCGCTTGTAGTGGCCGTGGTAGCCGTAGTGCTGCCCGTGGCCGTACGCGGGCTGCGCGTAGCCGTGGCCGGGCGGTGGCGGTGGCGGGGGGACGGCGCCGTACCCGGGCTGGTGCGGGGCGGGTGCGGGCGGCGGGGGCGGCGGAGGGTACCCGCCGGCCGGCTGGTTGGCCTGCGCGGGGGCAGTGTTCTGCCGGTTCCAGTTCGCCTCGGCCTCGAAGAGCTTCTCGAGTTCGCCGCGGTCGAGGAAGATGCCGCGGCACTCGCCGCACTGGTCGATGACGACGCCGCTGCGCTCGTACTGGCGCATGTCTCCGTGACACTTGGGGCAGGTGAGCTGCATGACACCGAAGGTACCCGGTGGGATCACGCGGTGGCGGTGAGCGCCTGCACCACCTCGTCGTCGGAGATCTCGCGGAAGTCGTCGTAGTACGCGCCGACCGCACCGAAGTCCGGCGGGGTGTCGGGGCAGACCACCTCGTCGGCCTCGGCGGCCAGCATCTCGTACGCCTGCTCGGAGCCGACCGGGACGGCGACGATCACCCGGGCGGCGCCCAGGTGCCGGGCCACCTGCACGGCGGCGCGGGCGGTGGCCCCGGTGGCCAGGCCGTCGTCGACGATGACCGCGGTGCGCCCGTTCAGGTCCAGCGGGGGTCGACCGGCCCGGTAGCGGCTCTCCCGCCGGTCCAGTTCGGCCTGCTCCCGCCGCCGCACCTCGGCCCGGTCGCTCTCGCTCAGCCCGCCGGCGATCTGCTCGTTGAGCACCTCCACCCCGTCGGGGCCGAGCGCGCCGTAGGCGAGCTCGGGCGCCCAGGGCATGCCGAGCTTGCGGACGACCAGCACGTCCAGCGGTGCGCCGAGCCGCTCGGCGACGATCCGGGCCACCGGGACACCGCCGCGGACCAGCCCGAGGACGACGACGTCCGGCTGTCCGGCGAGTTCGCTGAGTCGGTCGGCGAGCACCTGGCCGGCGTCGGTCCGGTCGCGATAGGTGGTCATGCCCTCAGGTTTACGCCCTGTCGCCGGGCTCCGCCCGGCACTTGCCGGGAAAGCCGGTCAGCCGGTGGTCACCGGGGCTTCGGCGGCCCGGGTCGGGGCGAGCGTGAGCGCGGGTGCCCAGACCAGCAGGGCCAGCGGGTAGAGCAGGTAGCCGAAGCGGGTCGAGGGCATCAGCAGGATCGCCGCGAGCAGCCCGTACCCGCAGATCAGCGCGGTGGCGGCGGCGGTGCGCGGCGGACGGCGGACGAGCCGGACGGCGATCGCCAGCCCGACCGCCACCAGCACCGCGGCGGCGAGCACCCGGCCGGCGGGCAGCAGCGTGGCGATCAGGTGGCCGGGGAACGGGGACTGCGCCGGACTGGTCACCAGCCCGTGCCCGAGCGGGAAGCGCAGCACGTTCTCGACCAGGGCGTCCCGGTCGACCAGCAGGGTGGGCACGAGCGCGGCCACCGGCAGCCCGACCGCGCCGAGGGCGGTGCGGACGCCGGCCCGGCGGGTGGCCGCCCAGCAGATCAGGACGATCGCGACCGGCCAGGCGAAGAGCTTCAACGCGCCGGCCACCCCCACCGCGATGCCGGCCCGGCCGGGCCGGTCGGCGGCGGCGAGCGTGAGGGCCAGCAGGCAGAGCGCGAGTACGGGCAGGTCGTCGCCGCCGGTGGCCAGGGTCAGCGCGCAGACCGGCAGCACGGTGGCGGCCTGTACGCCCCGCAGCACGGCGGCGTCCGGGCGGCCCGGCGCCGGCGCGGACCGGGCGCGCAGGGTGCCCACGGCCAGGGCGAGCACCAGCGCGGTGGCCAGGGCGAACCAGACCCGGGAGTCGGTCCACCAGGCGTCGACGGCGGCCCGGGGCAGCCCGAACAGCGCCATCCCCGGCTGGTAGGGGGTGTAGCCGAGCAACTGCTCGGCGGGGGGCAGCGCGGCGATCGCGTCGTGTCCCAGGTAGGGGCTGCCCTGTTCGGCGAGCCGGGCGCCGGCGTGCTCGACCACCAGCACCTCCTCCTGCGCCCGGTCGGTGCGCCCCGCCGCCCGCTGGATGCTCAGCACCGCCAACGGCAGCAGCGTCGCGCCGGCCCAGGCGAGGGCGGTCACCGCCACGCGGGCGGAGAGTCCGGCGGCGTCCGGCCGGCGCCACCGGAGCAGGAGCTGGCCGGTCACCGCGAGCGCCGCCGCCAGATAGCCCACGGCGGCGATCGCCCCCCAGGCGCGGTGTGGCGGGAGGGTGGAGGTGGCCGCAGTGACCGCGGCGAAGAGCGCCGACACCGCGTACAGGCCGAGGTCGAGGGCGAGGCCGCCGGCGGCGGAGTCCAGCGCCTGCCAGCGCCGGCGGCTGCGGGTCGTCCGGTGGGGGGTGGCGGTCACGCCGGCCAGTCTCGCAGACCGGGACCGCCGTACCGTCCGGCGCTCGGGGCGTCGGCCCCGGGGGCCCGGTCAGCGCCGCCGGGGCTCGTCGGCGGTCTGACCGGCGCTGGGCGGGGAGCCGCCCGTTCGCCCACGACCGCCCTGGCGACGGCCGGGCAGGCGGATCACCGCGCCCGCGTCGTGCAGCGGAGGCGCCAGCATGCCCGGGCGCCCGCCCGCGCCGCGCTGCAGGGCGGCGAGCAGCGACCCGGCGGGCAGCGGCCGGGCGAAGAGATGGCCCTGGCCGGCGACGCAGCCCAGCTCCCACAACGCCCGCCGCTGCGGCTCGCTCTCCACACCCTCGGCGACCACGGCCAGGTCGAGGCTGCGGCCGAGGTCCAGGGTGGAGCGGATCACCGCGGCGGCCTCGGCGGAGGTCTCCATCGCGGTCACGAAGCTGCGGTCGATCTTCAGCTCGTGCACCGGGATGCGGGAGAGCAGGGAGAGCGAGGAGTAGCCGGTGCCGAAGTCGTCGAGGGCGAGCCGGACGCCCGAGTCGCGCAGCCGGCTGAGCACGCGGTCGACCACGTCGAGCTGGCTGAGTGTCAGCGTCTCGGTCAGCTCCAGCACCAGCCGGTCGGGCGGCAGGTCGTGCGCCCGCAGGCGGGCCAGCACCGCCCCGGGGAAGCGGGCGTCGAGCAGGCTGCGCGGTGAGACGTTCACCGACACCGGCAGGTCGAAGCCGGCGGCGCGCCAACTGCCGGCCGCGATCAGCGCCTGGTCGAGGATCGCCTCCGCGAACGCGGGCAGCAGGCCGGAGCGTTCCACCGCCTCCAGGAAGCGCAGCGGGTCGATGATGCCGTGCGTCGGGTGGTGCCAGCGGGCCAGCGCCTCCGCGCCGGTGACCTCGCCGCTGCCCAGGTCCACGATCGGCTGGAAGTTGACGGTGAACTCGTGGTCGGCCACCGCCCGGGGCAGCTCGCCGTTCAGGGTGAGCCGGCCGAGGTCGGCGGTGTCCCGGGCCGGCGCGTACGTGGAGATCCGCTGGCCGGCCCGCTTGGCCTGGTACATCGCCACGTCGGCGCGGCGCAGCAGTTCGGTCATCCCGCCGGTGGCCGGCGCGACGGCGATGCCGCCGCTGGCCTCCACGCTGATCCGCATGCCGTCCAGGTGGAGCGGCTCGTGCAGGGCGGCCAGCAGGGCGTCCGCCCGGTGCGCGGCGACCGCCGGGGCCGGCAGCCTCCGCAGCAGTACGGCGAACTCGTCCCCGCCGAGCCGGGCCACCAGGTCGCCGGGGCGGGTCGCGCCGCGCAGCCGGTCGGCGACCTGCATCAGCACCCGGTCCCCGGCGCCGTGCCCGAGCGTGTCGTTGACCTCCTTGAAGTGGTTGAGGTCGATCAGCACCAGCGCGCTCACCCCGTCGGCGTGCCGGTCGGTGAGCTGCCGGGTGCCCTCGTCCAGCAGTTGGCGCCGGTTGGCCAGCCCGGTCAGGGCGTCGTGCGCGGCGGCGTGCGCGTGCTCCTCGGCGACCCGGGCCAGCTCGGCGTACGCCTGCGCGTTGCGCACGGCCGTGCAGAGGGCGGAGGCGAACGGCCGCAGCGTGTACCGCTCCCGCTCGGAGAGCTCGACCGGCCCGGCGAAGCGCAACCGCAGCACGCCGAGGTCGACGGCCCGGTCGTGCCCCTCCAGCGCCGCCGGGATGACGGTCCCGCCGACCGCGCTCGGCTCGGCGTCGCCGCCGTCGTGCCGGATGCCGGCGGTGGTGCCGCGCACGGTACGGCCGCCCTCGCGCAGCTCGATCTCGACCTCGTCGGCGGAGAAGAGCTCGGCGGCCTGGGTGACGGCGGTGGTCAGCACCTGGTCCAGGTCGACCACGTTGAGCGCGTCGGTGGTCCGCGCGAGCCGCTGCCAGGCCTGCTGTTCGGTGCGGGTCCGGATCCGGGTGGAGTACGCGAGGTGGAGGCTGAGCACCAGCGGTGGCACGGCGAGCAGCAGCCGCGGGTCGGCGCGGAGGATGAGCAGGGTGCAGACGGCCACGACGAAGCGGACGGCGAACCCGCCGATCCGGAGGTCGAGGTTGCTGCGGAACTGGCGTGAGATCCTGGTGCCCGAAGCGAGGGCGATGACGGGGATCGCGAGGAGGTCGTCCAGGAGGGCGGCGACCAGATAGGCGACGCCCAGCATCCCGATGACGTGTGTTGTCTTCGTCGGCGGCCCCCAGGGCAGGACCGCCAGCGTGGCACCGGCGCCGAAGGCCACGATGATGTTCTTGCTGACGCCGAAGAGCAGCTTTATCCGGGGCAGCCGCCACGAGGCGAGGGCGACGCCGACGCCGGTGCAGAGCACCACCCAGGACGTCGGTGCGATCGCCACGCCGAGGACGATCGCCGTTTCGTTCCAGCTGATGAGGTGCGTCGTGGATCGGATGCGGATCCGCGCCTTGACCAGTGTGCCCAGCGCGATCATGAGCGGCAGCGTCACCAGCGTCGCCACGTCAGCGGACGAGCGGGGTGGCGTGGACACCGAGACGGTCCAGAGTGCCGTGAGGGTCACGCCGGCGGCGAGCACGACGACGAGACCGACGAGCAGCCGGAGCCGCCGATCGGTCTCAATCTCGCGTCGCCTGGTAAGAGTCACACCACTCCCGGCTGACTACTTCACCTCTGGCCGCAGCCTAACGTGCGAGGGCCGCAGGCCCCACGTCGGATTTCAGCCCCAGTCGCTGCCGCGCATGTCCTGCCTCCTTCGACCCCCGACCCTGGGCAATTGTCAGCCCTGCGTCACTTGGTTAGTGAATGGAAGCTTAAGCCAGGAACATCAGCTTTAGGAGGGATATATGTGACATTATTCAATATTAGTCAACAGAGCAGCTATTCATAACTTTCCGTCCATCGCAGCTGTGCGGAGAGCGCCCGCCGCTTTCCTTTCCGTGTCCGATCGACTGCGGAACGCTGTCGTTCTCACCGTGGGTCCCGACGTGCTTTGTTGCCTGCTGTCAGTGTGCTGCGGAGAGGGCGGGGACTCATCCACGCTTCAGTTCGAGTGTCGGAACGGATCAGGGGAAGTGCCGGGGAGCGCCCCGTCCCCGTGCCCGCTTCCGGTGGCCACGGGACGTGAGTCGGCACGGTGAATTCTTCATGATCGACGAGCGTCGAGAAGGTGGCTGCCCGGGCACGCCGGGAAATCGGAGCCGGCGCGCCCGCGGAATGGTCCTCGGCCGACGTCGGGGTGCACATTGCTGCGTGGGTCCTGCCACTCGGAACCACCGAACAACACATTGTGCCGGCGATGTCGTGAGCGCTATCCGGGAACCGGCCGGCCGCCGCCGTGGGACGAGAGCGGCGGCACGCGTCGTACCCGACCGATAGGCTCGCGCCGTGACCGAACCCGCGCAGCTCACCCACGTCGACCGGGCCGGCGCGGCCCGGATGGTCGACGTCTCCGCCAAGCCGGTCTCCGGCCGGCTCGCCGTGGCCGCCGGCCGGCTCCGCACCACCCCCGAGGTGGTCGACCTGCTGCGCCGCGACGGCCTGCCCAAGGGTGACGCGCTCGCCGTCGGGCGGCTGGCCGGGATCATGGGCGCCAAGCGCACTCCCGATTTGATCCCGCTCTGCCACCCGATCGCCCTGCACGGGGTCAGCGTCGACCTGCGACTCACCGGGGACACGGTGGAGATCACCGCCACCGCGCGGACGGCCGACCGGACCGGCGTCGAGATGGAGGCGCTGACCGCGGTGGCCGTCGCCGGCCTCGCCCTGGTCGACATGGTCAAGGCCGTCGACCCGGCGGCCAGCGTGGACGCGGTCCGGGTGCTCCGCAAGGAGGGCGGCAAGACCGGCGAGTGGGTCCGGCCGGAGGACCGGCCGTGATCCGGGCCCGGGTGGTGGTCGCCTCCAACCGGGCGGCCGCCGGCGTCTACGCCGACACCAGCGGTCCGCTGCTCGTCGCCGGCCTGCGCGAGCTGGGCTGCCAGGTCGACGAGCCGGTCGTGGTGCCGGACGGCGACCCGGTCGGCGAGGCGCTGCGCACGGCCCGCGCCGACGGGGTCGACGTCGTGCTGACCAGCGGCGGGACCGGCATCACCCCGACCGACCGGACGCCGGACGTGACCCTGGCGCTGCTCGACTACGAGATCCCCGGCATCGCCGAGGCGATCCGGGCGCACAGCCGGGACCGGGTCCCCACCTCCGCGCTGTCCCGCGGGGTGGCCGGGGTGGCGGGCCGGATGCTGGTGGTCAACCTGCCCGGGTCGACCGGCGGCGCGAAGGACGGGCTGGCCGTGCTGCGGCCCATCCTCACCCACGCCGTCGACCAGCTCCGCGGCGGCGACCACTGACCGGGCGCGCCCGCCGGGCCGGCGATAGGCTCGCCGGATGAGCACGGAAACCGCAGCCGCGGCGGCCCAGGTCGCCGCGCCGCCGCCGGCCGGCTGGGAGGAGGCCCGCTCCCGGGTGTACGCCGTCGGCCTCGCCGCCGCGCTTCCCGCCCTCGACCGGCCGCTCGCCGACACCGACGGCCACACCCTCGCCGAGCCGTTGACCACCCGGACGAACCTGCCCGCGTTCCCCACCTCCAGCGTGGACGGCTGGGCGGTGCGCGGCGACGGCCCGTGGGAGGTGGTGGGGCGGGTGCTCGCGGGGAACAGCCCGCCGCCGCTGACCGCCGACGGCACCACCGTCGAGATCGCCACCGGCGCGATGGTCCCCGAGGGGACCGCCGCCATTCTGCGGATCGAGGAGTCCACCCGGACCGCCGACGGCCGGGTCGCCGGCACGCCCCGGCCGGGGCCGGAGTGGCGCGAGCCGGGTGAGGAGGCGTACGCCGGGGAGGAACTGCTTCCCGCCGGCACCCCGGTCGACCCGGCGCTGATCGGGCTGGCCGCCTCCTGCGGTCACGACACCCTGCGGGTCCGCCGGCAGCCCCGTGCCGCGCTGCTGGTCTTCGGCGACGAGCTGCTGACCTCCGGCCCGCCGGCCGCCGGCCGGGTCCGGGACGCCCTCGGCCCGGCGGTGCCCGCCTGGCTGCGCCGGTACGGCTGCCAGATCCGTCCGGCCGACGTGGTCGGCCCGGTGGCGGACACCCTCCCCGCCCACGTGGCCGCCCTGCGCGCGGCGCTCGCCGACGCCGACCTGGTCTGCACCACCGGCGGCACCATGCACGGGCCGGTCGACCACCTGCACCCGACGCTGGCGGCGCTCGGCGCCGACTACGTCGTCAACACCGTCGCGGTCCGCCCCGGCTTCCCGATGCTGCTGGCCCGGCTGGTCGACGCCGACGGCCGGGTCCGGTTCGTCGCCGGCCTGCCCGGCAACCCGCAGTCCGCCATCGTCGCGCTGGTCTCGCTGGTCGCGCCGCTGCTCGCCGGCCTGCAGGGGCGACCGATGCCGGCGCTGCCGCTGGCCACCCTCGCCGAGCCGGTGCCCGGCCGGGGCGACTACACCCATCTCGCCCTGGTCCGGCTGGACCGGGCCGCCGGCACCGCCCATCCGGTACGCCACGTCGGCTCGGCGATGCTCCGCGGCCTGGCCGGTGCGGACGGCTTCGCGGTCATCCGCCCCGGCACCAACGGCGAGGCCGGGGCGCGGGTGCCGGTCGTGCCGCTGCCGCTGGCCCCCGGGGAGCGGACGTGGTGAGCCCCGCCGGGACGCTGGCCCACGGCACGGTCACCGACCAGCCACTCGACCTCGCCGCCCACGAGGCGGCGGTGGCCGACCGGCGGGCCGGCGCGGTGGTCTCCTTCCAGGGCGTGGTCCGCGACCACGACCACGGCCGTCCGGTGACCAGCCTCGAGTACGAGGGCCACCCGAGCGCCGAGGCCGTGCTGCGGGAGGTCGCCGCCGAGATCGCCGCGGATCCGGATGTGTACGCGGTGGCCGTCTCGCACCGGATCGGCCCGCTGGCGATCGGCGACGTGGCCCTCGTGGCGGCGGTCAGCACCGCCCACCGGGCCGCCGCGTTCGCGGCCTGCGCCCGCCTCGTCGACGAGGTGAAGGCGCGGCTGCCGATCTGGAAGCAGCAGGTCTTCGCCGACGGCACCGAGGAGTGGGTGAACTGCCCGTGATCCGCCGACCGTCCCGGGCCGGGACGGTCAGCGGCGCCCGGTGAGCTGGGCGGCGCGGAGCGGCCGGTCGTGGTAGAACGCCGGCTCGGCACCCGGCCGCCAGGGCAGCGCCGCGACCAGCACGATCAGCGCGATCGCCAGCGAGTTCTCCATCAGCGCGCCGAACAGGCCGTCCTGGTAGTGCGACACCTCGGGCAGCTGGTGCTCGTACGGCCAGATGGGCGAGATCAGGAAGAGCAGGTAGAGCCCGATCGCGGCCACGGCGTGCCGCAGGCCGGTGAGCGTCGGGTACCAGATCGGCGGGCGCAGCGCGTTGACCCCCGGCACCCCGCCGGCCGTCGACGCCGTGCTGAGCCGGGGCAGCAGGCCGCGGCTCGCCTCGTGCCGGCGTACCGCGGCGTCGGCCAGCACGATGATCGCCGGGATGACCCAGACCAGGTGGTGCGACCAGGAGATCGGGCTGATCACGTTGGCGGTGAGCCCGACCAGGGTGAACGCGGTCAGTTCATCGCCGTCGGCCCGGGCCGCGGCGGCCCGGGACAGCCCGAGCGCCAGGACCAGCACCGAGAAGGCCAGCCAGAGCAGGCCGGGCGTCTCGATCGAGTCGTAGAGGCGCGCCAGCAGGCCCGCCAGCGACTGGTTGGGGGTCATGTCCGCCGCGCCGACCCGCTCGGTCTGCCACAGCACGCTGCTGAAGTACGTCCGCGACTCCTCGCCGACCAGCGCGAACGTCCCGAGGGTGACGCCGATCGTGGTGCCGACCGCGGTCAGCGCGGCCCGCCACTGGCGGGTGATCATCAGGTACGCGATGAAGAGCGCGGGCGTCAGCTTGACCGCGGTGGCCAGGCCGATCCCGGCGCCGGCCCAGGCGCCGCTGTAGACGAAGCGGGCCAGCGCCGAGTTGGCGGTGTCGTGATGGGTGCCCCGCTTCGCCCGCCAGCGCAGCCCGACCAGGTCCGCCATGACCAGGGCGAAGAGCAGCAGGTTGACCTGCCCGTAGCCGAGGCTCTCCCGGGCCGGCTCGATGGCGACGGCCATCGGCGTGGCGATGCCCACGGTGAACCAGAGGGGCCAGCCCAGCCGGTCCACGATCGGGCGCAGCAGCGCGGCCAGGACGACCGCGAGCGCGGCGATGCTGGCCAGCGCGTTGAGCCAGGCGGCGGCGTCCACCGGCAGCCAGGACATCGGCAGCATGACCAGGCCGGCGAAGGGCGGGTAGGTGAATCCCAGCGTCGTCGAGGGTGCGATGAAGTCGTAGAGCTCGTTGCCGCTCGCCCACCACACCACGGCGCCGTGGTAGATCTTCATGTCGAAGAAGTTGTACGGCCGCCCGAACGCGCCGATGGCGAGCCATGCGGCGTAGGCGACGGCGGCCACGATGCCGGTCCGTACGACTGTCCTGCGATCGATCCCACGCGTCACGCGGTGGACTGGAGCGAGGCGGTCCAGCCGTCTACCGACGGTCGCCGGCATGGCGGTGCCACCCCCGTACCAAGATCGTCCTGCCCGTCCAGGTCCTGCACGGAGCCTAGAACGGCGCCTCACGTCGTTGCCTCCCGCGTTATGCGACCGTGTCCGATCCCACACATGTTTTTGACATTTCCACCGCGTTAACGGGTGTCGGGTGGTTCAGGTAATTCGCGGCCTTGCGGGGGGAGGCGGCCGTATCGATGCAGGTCAGCCCGGGAGTCGACGGGCGGTGGCCGCCGATCGTACGGCGATCTTCGTCTCCCGGCGGGCGGTCCGGACGGCTCGCTGCATCGACCGTCGGGAGTGGCCGATCCGGTGGCCGGCGCGCCAGCGCAGCCCGGGCTTGCCCTCGGTGTCGGCGGCGGCGAGCAGTAGCCCGCCGAAGAGCCCGAGGTTCTTCAGGAAGTGGATCTGGTTGTTGCTCCGCATCGCCGGGTCGTCGTTCTTCCAGAAGGGATGGCCGGCCACGGTCGCCGGCACCAGGCTCCCGGCGAGGACCAGCGCGGTCGGGCGGGTGAACTTGCCGGTGGCGAGCATCAGGCCGCCGATGAGCTGAGTGGCCGAGTTGACCCGGACCAGCGTCTCGGCGTCGGTGGGGAACCGGGGGTGGACGTTCTTCTGGATCAGCGGAGCGAGCCGGTCGGTGACCGGCTTGGCGGCCGGCGCCAGACGACCGGGATTCTGCAGGTTGCGGGCGCCGCTGACCACGAAGATTCCGCTCAACATGACACGGGCGAGGGAGCGCACGGGTTTCATGGCTCAGTCATACCCCGTGTCGGGGTCCGCTATCCCGACAACACCCGAAAGGGATCGGCCGGCATGGACGTCCGGCGGGAGACGCGCCACACCGAATTCCAGCGACCGTCGCGGATGGACCGCCGCGGCCCGGTAACGTCGCGCGGGTGACGACCCTGCGGCTGCGACCAGAGGACCCGGCGGACGAGGCGCCGGTCGCCCGGGTGCTGGCCGCCGCCTTCGCCCGGCCCGACGTGGCCACCCCGCCCGAGGTTGGGCTGGTCGACGAACTGCGGCACAGCGACGCCTGGATCCCCGAGCTGGCCATGGTCGCGGAGCACGGCGGCGAGGTGGTCGGCTACGCGCTGCTGACCCGGGTCCGGGTCTGTTCGGACGGTGGCGCGGCGCCCGCGCCGGCGCTGGCGCTCGGCCCGGTGGCGGTCGCGCCGCACCGGCAGCGAATCGGCCACGGCGCGGCGGTGGTCCAGGCGGCGCTGGACGCCGCGACCGAACTGGGTGAGCGGCTGGTGGTGGTGCTCGGCGACCCCGCCTTCTACCGCCGCTTCGGCTTCGAGCGGGCCGACCGGATGGGGTTGACCAGTCCCTGGTCCGGGCTGGGAGAGCCGTGGCAGGCGCTGGTGCTGCCCCCGTCGGCCAGCGGCGAGGCGCCGCCACCGCGCGGCGAGGTGGTCTTCCCGCCACCCTGGGCCAAGGTCTGACCCGCGCGCCGGCCCGCGGTCAGGCCGGCTGGGTCCGCAGGTACCGGCCGAAGTGCGGGACGGTGAAGGCGACGGTGCCCCGCTCCCCGGAGTAGATCAGGCCCTTCTTGATCAGCGCGTCCCGGGCCGGCGACAGGCTGGCCGGCTTGCGGCCGAGCGAGCGGGCGATCTCCGCGGTGGGCACCGCGGCGTCCATGTCGTCGCGCCTGCTCTCCTCCCCCTCCACCAGGGAGAGCGTCGCCATCGCCCGCATGTACTCGCGCTCGGCGGGCGTGGCCCGCTCGAACCGGGAGCCGAAGAAGCCGACGGCCAGCTCCGCCTCGGCCTCCGGAGCGGCCACCCGGACGTCGGCGGCGGTGATCGGTGAGCGGGGGGCGTGGTCCCAGGTGGCCTTCCCGTACGCCTGGACGAAGTAGGGGTAGCCGCCCGACTTCTCGTAGAGCAGGTCGAGCGCCTTCTGCTCGTACTCGACCTCCTCGCGCTCGGCCGGCGCGCAGAGCGCCTGGTCGGCGGCGATCCGATCCAACCGGTCGATCCGTTGGTAGCGGAAGAGCCGCTCGGAGTACGACTTGGCGGCGCTGAGCACGGCCGGCAGGTGCGGCAGCCCGGCGCCGACCACGATCAGCGGCGCGCCGAGCTGCGACAGCTCGTGGCAGGCGGCGCAGAGCGCCGAGACGTCCTCCGCGCCGAGGTCCTGCATCTCGTCGATGAAGACGGCGATGCCGGTGCCCACGTCGGTGGCCACCGCCGCGGCGTCGGTGAGCAGCTCGACCAGGTCGATCTCGATGTCCCCGGAGTCGGCCCGGCCGCTGCTGGCCGGCACGTCGATGCCGGGTTGCCAGCGGTCGCGCAGCTTCGGCGCGGCCCCGCCGCGTCCGGTCGGCGCGGAGCGCTGGGCGAACGCCTTGAGCACGCCGAGGAAGCCGTCGATCCGGTCCGGCGCGCGGTGCCGGGGGGCGAGTTCGCGGACCGCCATGTGCAGGGCGGCGGCGACCGGCCGGCGCAGCGACTGGTCCGGGCGCGCCTCGATCTTGCCGGTGCCCCAGAGGTGGTTGATCGCCTGCGAGCGGAGGGTGTTGAGCAGGACGGTCTTGCCGACGCCGCGCAGGCCGGTGAGCATCAGGCTGCGCTCGGGGCGGCCTCGGGCGATGCGTTCCAGTACGACGTCGAAGACGTCCAGCTCCCGCCCCCGCCCGGCGAGCTCGGGCGGGCGCTGCCCGGCGCCCGGGGCGTACGGGTTGCGGACCGGATCCACGCATCGCAGAGTATCGGGCCGTCTAGCCACCGGGCTAGACATGGATAGATGGGCCTACCGGCGTGTCGGGACCGTCGAGACGAAACTAGGGCTGTCTAGCTCTCACGCTAGACAGCCCTAGTTTTGCCTACGGGCGGGGTCAGCGCTGCTTGAGGCAGAGGACGAAGTCGAGGGTGTCCAGCTCGCTGTCGAAGAAGTACCAGTTGGTGTAGCCATCCACCTTGGCGCACTTGGCCTGGGCGTCCTTCTCCCCGCTGGTCGCGCCGTCGAAGCGGCGCAGCACCTGGTACGTCTTCGCGCCGCACTCGCTGATCAGCAGCTTCGGCTTGCCGCCGGCCGGACCCTCGTTGCGGACGCACTGCCCGGCCTTGACGAACCGCGGATCCGCCGAGGACGCCGGCGCCGGCGCCGTGGTGGCCGGGGCGGGCTCGGTCGCCGCCGCAGCCGGGTCGGTGGCCGGGGCCTCGGTCGACCCCGCCTGCGGAGCGGCGTCGTCCCGACCCAGCAGGTAGACGGTGGCCGCGCCGCCGAGGAGGAGCACCGCCAGCACGGCGAGCACCGTGATCAGCGGACCCTTGCCGCGCTTCGGCGGGGGCGGCGGATCGGCGTACGGGTGACCGTCGCCGACGTACGGCGAGGCCGGCGGGTAGCCGGGCGACCCGGCCGGCGCGTACCCCTGACGGGCGGTCTGCTGGTAGGGCGGGTACGCGGCGGGGTAGGCGGACTGCCGGGACGGCTGCTCCTCCCAGCCCGTCGGCTCGTACCGCTGGGCGGGCGGCTCGCCCCACCCGCCCGGCTGCGGGTCGTACCGCGGGTCGGCCGGCGGGGCGTACGCGTCGTCAGGCCGCCGTCCACCCCACGGCTCCGGGGAGCCGCCGACCGGTGGTCCGAAGTTGGTCATGAACGCCCTCCTGCATGCGCAAAGGTTGAGAGGCCGGCCACCAACAGGGGACGCCGACGCCGTGGTCACCGTAGCCTGGTCCACCGATGAGCTCACGCCCCGCAAGTGCGACGTCCTCCGGACCCGGCCCCGCGCCGGACGGTCCCGTCGCCGTCGACCGTCCCGGCATGCCCACCCGACCTGCGCTGATCTGGACTGCGCTGGTCCTGGTGTACGTGCTGTGGGGCTCCACCTACCTGGGCATCCGGATCGCGGTCGAGTCGCTGCCGCCGCTCACCTCCGCGGCCGGCCGGTTCGCCGCCGCCGCGCTGGTGCTGGCGGCGGTGCTCCGGGTCCGGCGCGGCCCCGGCGCGCTCCGCGTCGACCGGCGGCAACTCGGCTCGGCCGCGCTGGTCGGGGTGCTCCTGCTGGCCGGCGGCAACGGCCTGGTCGTGCTCGCCGAGTCCGGTCCGGCCGGCGTCGCCGTGCCCTCCGGCATCACCGCGCTGCTGGTGGCGACCGTCCCGCTGCTGGTGGTGCTGCTCCGTACGCTCGGTGGCGACCGGCCCCGGCCCTGGACCTTCGCCGGGGTGACCGTCGGCTTCGTCGGCCTGGTCCTGCTCGTCCTCCCCACCGGCGGTTCGGGCGCCGTCCCGCTGGCCGGGGCGCTCACCGTGGTCACGGCGGCCACCTGCTGGTCCGTCGGGTCCTTCCTGTCCGGGCGGCTCCGGATGCCGGCCGACCCCTTCGTGGCCACGGTCTACGAGATGGTCGCCGGCGCCGTGGCCCTCGCCGTGACCGCCGCCGTGCGGGGCGAGTTGCGCGGCTTCTCCCCGGCCGAGGTGACCGGCCGCTCCTGGGCGGCGCTGGCGTACCTGATGGTGGCCGGTTCGCTGGTCGCCTTCACCGCGTACGTCTGGCTGCTGCACCACGCGCCGATCTCGCTGGTCGCCACGTACGCCTACGTCAACCCGGCGGTCGCGGTGGCGCTCGGCGCGCTGCTCGCCGCCGAGCCGGTCACCGCCCGGGTGCTGCTCGGCGGGGCGGTGATCGTCGCCGGGGTGGCGCTGGTGGTGACCACCGAACGTCCGCGCCGGCCGGTGGACGGGACAGCCGAGGAGCCGGCCCGCCGGTAACCTCCGGGCTTGTGTCCGCCGGGTTGGTGACCTGCGTCGCGCTGCTCGGCGCGCTGGCCGGCGCCGGCGCCCCTGCGGCCGCCCGTCCCCTCGTCGCCCGGTCGCCCGCGGAAGGCCCGCTTAGGGCGCGGCGCGGTCCCCAGCCAGGACTGGACCTGCCGGCGGCGGCCGGCAACGCCCCGGTCCCGCCGTCCGCCGCCCGGTCCCCGCGCTTCGCCCTCCGGTCCGCCCGATCCCTGCGGTCCGCCCGATCCCTGCGGTCCGCCCGGTCCCTGCGGTCCGCCGCGCGGTCCGTGGGGTTCCCGGCGGTGATGGCGGGGCTCGGTGCGCTGGTGTTCGGCGGACTCGCCGCCGCGTTGGGCATCGACCCGGCGCTGCCCGCGTTCCTCCTGGTGGCGGCGTGTGGACTGGTGCTCGCGGTGGTGGATCTGGCGTGCCTCAGGCTCCCCGATCCGCTGGTCGCCGCCGCCACGTTCGGCGGCGGACTCGGGCTGGCCGGCGCGGCGCTGGCCGCCGGCACCCCGGGCCGGCTGCTCGGCGCCCTGGCCGGGGCGGCCCTCTCCCTCGCGGCGTACGTGCTGCTGGCGCTGCTGCCCCGCGCGCGGCTCGGCTTCGGCGACGTGAAGCTCGCCGCGGCGTTGGGGTTGCCGCTCGGCTGGTCGGGCTGGCCCACCCTCTGGCTCGGACTGCTCCTGCCCCACCTGCTCAACGGCGTCGTGGTGCTGGCGCTGCTCGTCACCCGCCGGGTACGCCGGGACACCGCTCTGCCCTTCGGCCCGGCCATCCTCGCCGGCGCCTGGCTGGCCGTCCTGCTCTCCTGAGCCGTCCCGCCACCGGAACGGATCCTCGGGGAGCGATATGACTGTGCGGCATAAATATGCCTGAGAGTCATCTCGCGGATGGCGATGACCTCGGGTGCCGAGGTGACGGTGGGTCACCACCACCCGCCCCGTCCGAGTCCCCCGGCAAAGTTGCCCCCGGGTCGTTGCGGTGGCGACAGCGCCACCCCGTGGTCGGCCGTCCGCGGCCTACGGCCGTCGTCCGACGGGTGCGCGGTCAGATCAGGCGGAGCTGGCGGTCCTTGGGGCGGCGGGGCTCGGCGTCGCCGAAGCGTTCGAACAGGCCCGGGTCGATCACGTCGAGGAACGGCGAGGGCCGGCAGTCGCGTTCCGCGCCATGCCGGACCCGACGGGCGGCGTGGCTGACATAAAGCCGGTCCTGGGCGCGGGTCAGGCCGACGAAGAAGAGCCGCCGCTCCTCGGCCACCGCGTCGTCGTCCGGCTCCGAGCCGGGCCAGCGCAGCGGCAGCAGCCCGTCCTCGGCGCCGACCAGGAAGACCACCGGGAACTCCAGGCCCTTCGCGGCGTGCAGGGTGAGCAGGGTGACCGCCTCGGCGCGCGGGTCGAGCGCGTCCACCTCCGCGCCGGTGGCGAGCTGGGCGAGGAACGGCTCCAGATCGTCGCCGCAGCGGCGGGCCAGCGGGGTGAGCAGGTCGATCGCCGTCCGGACGTCCTCGGGGCGTACCGCGCCGGTGTTGTCCAGGGTGGGCACGGCGAAGCGCTCGGCGAGGACCTGCCCGGCGAGGCGGACCCGAGCGGGCAACGAGCCGTCCAGGCCGTCGGCGTGCCGCAGCTCGCGGGCGATCGCCAGCACGCCGGGACGGTCCCGCAGCCGGTCGTGCGAGCGCTTCTGCACCGGAATGTTCGCCCGGGCCAGCGCGTCCACGATCGGCGCGGCCTGCTGGTCGGTCCGGTACAGCACCGCGATGTCGGAGAAGGACAGGTTGGTCGACCGGCCGTCGATCCGGCCCGAGTCCAGCGACCGGTGGGAGAGGCCACCCACCAGCTCGTCGATCGTGCGTACCACGAAATCGGCCTCGTCGGAGACGGAGGCCGCGGGGTAGCGACCGACCAGCGGGGCCTCCGGGTCGAGCCGGGCCGGGTCCAGCCGGCGGCCCCGGACCAGCGACGACGGCGCGATGGCCTGCACCGCGGCGGCCAGGATCGGCGCCGACGACCGGTAGTTGCGGTTCAGCCGGACCAGCCGGGCGTCGGTGAAGTCCAGCGAGAAGCGCAGGAAGTAGCCGACGTCGGCGCCGCGGAACGAGTAGATCGCCTGGTCCGGGTCGCCGATCGCGCAGAGGTTGCCGTCGGCGGGGCTGAGCAGTCGCAACAACTCGTACTGGACGGCGTCGACGTCCTGGTACTCGTCGACGAAGATCCAGCGCCAGCGGTCGCGGTACTCGCGGACCAGCTTCTTGTCGGCCTTCAGCAGCGCGACCGGCAGGGTGAGCAGCTCGTCCAGGTCGACCAGGTCCTGCTTGCGCAGCAACGCGGTGTAGCGGGCCGCGTCGTCGCCCGCCTCCGCCCGGGCCGCCGAGCGGTCCGCGTCGTCGGCGATCCGGAAGTCCGCCGGCAGGTCGGCCGCCACGGCGTTCTCCCGGAGGATGCTCAGGCCCAGCGAGTGGAAGGTGCCCACGGTGACGTCCTCGGCCACCGGGCCGAGCAGACCGTCCAGCCGGTGCCGCAGCTCCTCGGCGGCTCGCCGGGTGAAGGTGATCGCCAGGCACTGCTCGGGGAAGACGTTCAGCTCCGCGCACAGGTAGGCGATCCGGTGAGTCAGCGTCCGGGTCTTGCCGGTGCCCGGACCGGCCACGATCAGCAGCGGACCGCCCGGCGCGGAGGCGGCCACCCGCTGCATCGCGTCGAGCCGGTCCAGCAGGCCGGTGCCCACCTCCTCCATGCCGGCGAGCATCGGCTCGAACGGCTCGTGCGGGGAGGGCGCCGGCGCGATCGGCGGCGGCGGTGGCGGCGTGGCCTTCCGCTTCGGCTCGGCCTTCGCCGCCGCCGGGCGCTTGGCCTTCGGCTTCGGCGCCGGCTCCGCGGGCCGTCGCTGCGCCGGCACCGGTACGTCGAAGAGCGTCTCCTGTGCTCGCGTGTTGCCGGCACCGCCCAGCTCGGCGGGGTCGAAGAGGGTGATCACGCCGTACTCGCCGTCGTAACCCGGCAGCCGGCGCACGTCGCCGCGGCGCAGCCGGCCGATCCCCTCGGCGAGCAACTCGCCGCCGACCCGGCCGACCTCGTCCAGCGGGGTGGCGGTGAGGATCTCCAGCTCCGGGCCGAGGGCCGCGACCAGCTCGTTGAGCTTCCCCTCGACCTTCTTGGCACGGGCGCCCACCTTGTTGATCTCGCCGAGGATCTCGGCCAGCGGCACCAGGTGCGTCACCTTGCGGGCATGCGCGGGCCGGTGCCCCTCGGGCCGGTCGGCCAGCTCCTCGACCCGGCTCAGGACGCCCACCGTCAGCGGCTTGCCGCACTCCGGGCAGCGCCCGCCCGCCGCCCGGGTCCGCTCCGGCGACCAGTTGACGCCGCAGAGCCGGTGCCCGTCGGCGTGGTACTTCCCCTCTTCCGGGAAGAACTCGATCGTCCCGGCCAGCCCCTCGCCGGTCCGCAGCGCCTCCCGGATGGCGAAGTAGTCCCGGGCCGAGTTCAGGACCGTGGCCTCCCGGGCCAGCGCCGGCGGCGAGTGCGCGTCGGAGTTGGAGACGAGCTGGTAGCGGTCGAGGCTGCCGACCCGCCAGTTCATCTCCGGATCGGAGGAGAGGCCGGTCTCCACCGCGAAGACGTGGTCGGCCAGGTCGGCGTAGCAGTCGGCGATCGCGTCGAAGCCGGACTTCGAGCCGAGCGCGGAGAACCACGGCGTCCAAATGTGCGCGGGGACCAGGTAGCCGTCCGGGCTGGACTCCAGGGTGATCTCCAGCAGGTCCCGGGAGTCCAGGCCGAGGATCGGGCGGCCGTCCGAGCCCAGGTTGCCGATCCGCCCGAGCGCGGTGTTGAACCGGGCCACCGCGTCCAGGTCGGGCAGGTAGATCAGGTGGTGCACCTTGCGGGTCCGGTCGCCCCGCTTGTAGATCGTGGAGATCTCCACGCTGAGCATGAACCGGACCGGGTCCGCCTCCGCCGTACTGGCCAGCCGGGGCGGCAGCCGGCGGGCGATGTCCCGCTCCGCCTCCCGGCTCAACCGGTACAGGCCCGGCTCGGCCGGGTGCAGGGTCTCCCGCAGGTGGTCGTACCAGGCAGGGTGGGTGAAGTCGCCGGTGCCGAGCACGCCGATGCCCTTGCGCCGGGCCCACCAGCCGAGGTTCGGCAGGGTCAGGTCACGGCTGCACGCGCGCGAGTACTTCGAGTGGATGTGCAGATCCGCGACGAATGGCGGGAGGCCACCGGGGGGTGCGGCGCTGAACGGAGGCACGCCGCATCCTGTCACGGCCGGTGCACCGCCCGCCCGCCGCCACGCTTACGCGTGACCTGAGCAATGCGGTGCTGGACTGCGCGGCGCGGGCGCGCTATGGGGTGCACAGCTCGACCAGGGTGATCTGCGGCGCGGCGCCGACCCGGACCGGCGGGCCCCAGAAACCGGCGCCGTTGGTGACGTAGACCTTGGTGCCGTCCACCTCGCCGAGGCCGGAGACCACCGGCTGCTGGAGCTTGACCAGGTAGTTGAAGGGCACCATCTGGCCGCCGTGGGTGTGCCCCGACAGTTGCAGGTCGACGCCGAACTTCGCCGCCTCGTGCGCGGCCACCGGCTGGTGCGCCAGCAGCACCACCGGCAGGCTCGGGTCGCGGTCGCCCAGCGCGGCGGCGTAGTCGGCGGGCGCGGCCAGGCCCGTGCCGGCGGCGGTGACGTCATTCACCCCGGCCAGGTCCAGCACGCCGCCCCGGGCGTGGATCTCCTGCCGCTGGTTCTGCAGCACCCGCAACCCGAGCCGGTCCACCTCCTGGACCCACTCCTCCACACCCGAGTAGTACTCGTGGTTGCCGGTGACGAAGAAGCTGCCGTGGCGGGAGCGCAGGCCGCGCAGCGGCGCCGCCGCCTCGCCCAGCTCGGCCACCGAGCCGTCGACCAGATCGCCGACGACGGCCACCAGGTCGGCGTCCAGCCGGTTGATCATTTCGACGATCCGCTCGGTGTGCGCCCGGCCGCGCAGCGGACCCAGATGGATGTCCGAGACGGTGGCGATCCGCAGGCCGTCCATGCCGGGCGGAAGCTTCGCCAGCGGGATCCGTACCCGGTCGAGCCGCGGCGGGCCCGTCGCGGTGCGGACGCCGTACCCGGTGATCCCGGCGGCGGTGAGCCCGGCGAAGATCGCTGCCCCGCGCGCGAGCAGCAACCGGCGCGCCGGGTCGTGGTCCGGTTGGTCGACCGCCGCGACGGCCGGCGGGTCGGCGGGGCCCGCGGCCCCGACCAGCGCGGGCTCCGGCGCGGCGGCGGTCGGCTCGGCGACCATCGCCCGGCGGCGCAGTACCAGCTTCCCCACCGCCATCGGCACTTCCAGCACCAGCAGCAGCACCAGCAGGTAGAACATCAGCGCCAGCCAGAGGTAGCCGGGCCAGGCCAGCCAGTACGCCCCGCCGCGGGTCCCCACCATGGTCGCCGGCACCAGCAGCGCCAGCACCAGCGCGGCGATGCCGCCGACCTTCCGCCAGCGGCCCGGGTCGGTGGTGTCCCGGACCAGCCGCTTCCAGAGATACAGGTGGATGAGGGCGGTGACGAGCACCGCGAAGCCCACGAAGGTCGCCATCGCCAGCACCGAGCCTCCTCAGCCGCCGGCGAACGGCGGCAGCACGTCGACCGTCGCCCCGGCCGGCAGCGGCACCCGACGATCATGGCAGGCGACGCCGTCGACCAGGAAACTCGCCACCCCCAGCACGGCGGCGAGCCGCTCGCCGTGTCGTTGCGCGAGCTCACCGACGACTTCGTCGAGCGAGCGCCCGGCGGGTGCGGTCTCCTCGGTGCGGCCGGCGGCGGCCCGCGCGCCGGCGAAGTAGCGGACGGTGAGCTCCACCGGTCAGCCTCCGATCGCCGACATCGGCCGGACGGGTTGCAGGAACGACGGGTCGTCGATGCCGTGCCCGGCGCGCTTGCCCCACATCGCGGTACGCCAGCGGGCCGCCAGCTCGGCGTCGTCCGCGCCGCCGCGCAGCGCCCCGCGCAGGTCCGACTCCTCGGTGGCGAAGAGGCAGGCGCGTACCTGACCGTCGGCGGTGAGCCGGGTGCGGTCGCAGTCGCCGCAGAACGGCCGGGTCACGCTGGCGATCACCCCGACCTTGGCCGGACCGCCGTCGACCAGCCAGGTCTCGGCCGGCGCGGCGCCACGCTCCGCCGGGTCGGCCGTCAGGGTGAACTCCCGGCCCAGCGCGGCCAGGATCTCATCGGCGGTGACCATCGTCGTCCGGTCCCAGCCGTGCTGGGCGTCGAGCGGCATCTGCTCGATGAAGCGCAGCTCGTAGCCGTGGTCGAGGGCGAAGCGCAGCAGCGCCGGCGCCCCGTCGTCGTTGACCCCGCGCATCAGCACCGAGTTGATCTTCACCGGGGTCAGCCCGGCCTCCGCCGCGCCGGCCAGCCCGGCGAGCACGTCGGCCAGCCGGTCCCGCCGGGTCAGCTCCGCGAAGCGGGCCCGGTCCAGGGTGTCCAGCGAGACGTTCACCCGGTCCAGCCCGGCGGCGCGCAGGCCCGCCGCCAGCCGCGCCAACCCGATGCCGTTGGTGGTGAGCGAGATCCGGGGCCGTGGTTCCAGCGCCGCCACGGCGGAGACGATGCCGACCAGCCCGGGGCGGATCAGCGGCTCGCCGCCGGTGAAGCGGACCTCGGTGACCCCGAGCCGCTGCACCGCGACCCGGACCAGCCGGACGATCTCCTCATCGCTGAGCAGCTGCGGCCCGGCCAGCCAGGGCAGCCCCTCGGCCGGCATGCAGTACGTGCAGCGCAGGTTGCACTTGTCGGTCAGTGAGACGCGCAGGTCCCGCGCGACGCGGCCGTACCGGTCGACGAGGACGCCGGGGGACGTCGGGGCGGCGGTCACCTGTCGACGGTAGCGCGTCCGGCCCCCCGCAGCGCGGCTCGGGCGACGGTACCGACCGCATCCCGGTACGTGGCGCCGAACAGGGCGGTGTGCACCAGCAGCAGGTGGAGCTGGTGCAGTGGCACCCGCTCCCGCCACCCGTCGGCGAGCGGCCACGTCTCCTCGTAGGCGGCCCGGATCCGGTCCAGGTGGGGAGCCCCGCCGAAGAGCGCGAGCTGGGCGAGGTCGGTCTCCCGGTGCCCGCCGTGCGCGGCCGGGTCGACCAGCCAGACCCGGTCGTCGGCACCCCAGAGCAGGTTGCCCGGCCAGAGGTCGCCGTGGATCCGGGCCGGCGGCTCGTCGCCGCCGAGGTCGGCGATCCGCTCGACGACCTCCTCCACCAGACCGGTCTCCGACTGGCTCAGCGCCCGGTTGTCCACCGACCTGCGCAGGTAGGGCGCGAGCCGGCGGTGGGCGAACCAACTGGACCAGGGGCCCGGGTCCGGGGTGTTGTCCTGCGGGAGCGCGCCGATGAAGCCGGGCCACTCCGCCCCGAACGCGGGCGCCCCGGCCCGGTGCAGCGCGGCCAGCTCCCGGCCGAACCGCTCGGCCGCCTCCGGCGTCGGCTCGCCGGGGTCCACCCAGTCGAGCGCCAGCAGCTCCGGCAGCGCCACGATCACCTCCGGTACGGCCACCGCGCCGGCCTCGCGCAGCCAGCGCAGCCCGGCCGCCTCGGCAGCAAAGAACCCCTCCGGCACCGGCCGTCCCGCCGTCTCCGGCCAGGTCTTGGCGAAGACCGAGTGGCCGTCGTCCAGGGTCAGCCGGGAGGCGGCGCAGATGTCACCCCCGGAGACCGGCGTCTCCCGGATCCGCTGGTGGGTCAGGAACGTCGGCAGGTGCTCCGGATGCGCCCGCAGGTACGCCAGGTCCATGAGCGCAAGGTAGCCGCTGCCACCGACGAAGGAGGGCCACGTCGCCCCGCCGATGCCCGCGAATCGCCGCCACCAGCGCCGATACTCTCCGTACCTGTGGACAACCGGCGTGTCGTCCACAGGGCCTGTCGGCCGGGCACCGGTCCGCCGCACGCTCCCGGCATGACACCGACCGACCGCCCCCGGCTCGCCGTCCGCTCACCCGCCGACCTCATCGCCGCCGTGCCGTACCTGCTCGGCTTCCACCCCGCCGACAGCGTGGTCGTGGTGGCGCTGCGCGGCCGGCGGGTCATCTTCGCCGCCCGGGGCGACCTGCCCGAGGCCGGGGCCGATCCCCGTCCGCCGGCCCGCCACCTGGCCGAGGTGATCGTCCGGCAGGGCACCGAGTCGGCCACGGTGATCGGCTACGGGCCGGCGCCCCGGGTGACCGGCGCGGTCGACGCGGTCGGCGAGGCGCTGGACGCGGCCGGGGTGATCGTCCTCGACGCGCTGCGGGTGACCGACGGGCGCTGGTGGTCGTACCTGTGCGCCGAACCCGACTGCTGCCCGCCGGACGGCACCCCGTACGACCCGGCGGCCAGCGAGGTCAGCGCCGCAGCCGTCTTCGCCGGTCAGGTCGCCCTCCCCGACCGGGCCGCGTTGACCGCGCAGGTGGCCCCGCTCGACGGGCCGGTCCGGGTGGCCATGCGCCGGGCCACCGCCCGGGCGCGGGGGCGGTTGGCGGCGCTGACCGAGGAGGCGGCGGAGACCGCGCTGGTCGGTGGCCGGTCGGTCCGGTCCGCCGGGGTGGCCGTGGTCCGCACCGCGTTCCGCCGGCACCGGCGGGGCGAGCGGCTGAGCGACGACGAGGTGGCCTGGCTGACCGTGCTCCTGACCCAGCTCCCGATACGCGACCACGCCTGGGAGCGGACCGACGGGCGGGACGGGGACATCGCCCTCTGGACCGACGTGCTGCGCCGGGCCGAGCCGGAGCTGATCGCCGCTCCGGGCAGCGTCTCTGATCAGCTAAGCGATCCTGGGTCGGATTGAGTTTCCGGGATCGTTTCCCATCGTGGTGGGGATGCATGGGCGTGGAGGTGGAATCCCGCGCCCAGGGCGGCCCCTCGCGGCCGGTGGCCGGTGGTGGGTGTGCTGATCGCGTTCACGCTCTGGTGCCGGTGGGCTGCGCGGGGCAGCTGGGTCCGGTCCGTTGGTGCGTGTCCCTCCGGACGCTTGCCTGCCGGGCCGTGAGGTCTGGCGGGGGAGGGTGCCCTGCGTCGCCTGGGCGCGGGGCGTGAGGTGTGGGGTCGGGCGGGGCCGGTCTTCGACCGGTCCTTGCGGCTGGCCTTGGTGGTCGGGGTGACGACGGCTTTGGCTTCGAGCTTGTCCACGACCGAGCGGATCACCATGGCATGGTTGGTGCGGTCGATGACGGTTTTGGCCTGATGGGCCAGGCCGCGGGCTGCGATGCGGCGCCAGGCGCCGTGGTCGCGGTCTCCCTGCCAGCCGCAGCTTTCTCTGTTGGGGCAGATGGCCCACTTCCAGCCCGCCGTGGTGGGCCGGTCGGGGGCTTTGCGGTGCCACAGCGGGGTCAGGCATTGCGGGCAGTGCTTTGAGGTGTTCCGGGCTGGGACGGTGACCACGGCGATACCGGCCTCGGCGGCGAGGTGCCGCATGCGGTCGGTGATCTGGCCGCGCACCTGCTGGGACAGGCGCGTGTTGTGGGTGCGGCCCATGCCCTTGGCTTCCATCGACCGCAGGTCTTCGAGGTAGATGACGGTCGTTCCGGCGGCAATCGCTTGGTCGACGGCCCAGCGGGCGGCGGCCCAAGCGAGCGCGTCGTTGAGGTGCGATCTGCGACCGGACACGTGCCGGATCTCGCCGCGCAGCACCTCGTGTTTCGCGGTCAGGTGTTCGTCGGGGCGGCCGTCGATCAGCCGCACGTACTGGTCGTCCTTGGCGTGCAGCCGCTCTGACAGGCGCCGGAGGCGGTGCTGCTTGGCGAGGACGCCGGCGGCGCGGAACTGGGCACCGGCCCCGAGGGAGGTGATCCGGCCGTTGTCGTGGAGTCGTACGGCCCCCGCGCTGAGGAGGGTGTTGAGTCCCCAGTCCACGCCGAGCGCCACCGTGTGCCCAGCGCGCTGGGCCTTCGGCACGGCGTGCGTGTACGCGACATCGGCTCGCACCTGTCGGCCGGTTACGCGGAGGGTGGGCAGGTGCACAACCGCGCCCGCAGGGACCGTGGACGGCAGCGTGATCGGGCACTGCACCCACGTCCAGTCCCGGTACGCCTGCGGATCGGGACGGGTGGGCAGCTGCAAGCGGAGCAGCGCCCTCGCCGGGTCGGTCTCGGAACGCTCGATCGTGGCCTGCTGCCCGTCGCACGCGGCGAGCAGCAGCATCCGCGGGATCTTCGGGGTGCCTTCGAGCTCGAACACGTCCACGGGCAGGCGGCCGTTGGCCTTGACGAACTTGGCGGCCTGCCGGGTTCGGCCCTTGATGATGCTGGACGGCAGATACTCCCCGCCAGGGATCGAGGCCCGCACCTGATCCCACTCGACCGGGGTGCGCTTACGCGGATCGGCCGGCCACGTCGCCAGCACCCCGGCGGTCAGATCAGCGCGCCACTTCGCCGAGCGCAGAGCACGCCCAGCCTGCTCCTGGGCCATGCGCACGATCCGATCATTGACCTTCACACCCTCAGGCGTGGCGGCGGTCCAGCCCAGGCGCCGCAGCGCCATCCACGCGTTCGACGGCAGTTTCCGACCGCCCGCGTCCTCCCCGGAGGCCAACACATCCACATCTGCGCTGTTCCAGTGCTCGCCCATCAGAGCGCAGACCATGCCCGCCACCAGGCCGGTACACCAGCCGACACGTTCGGCAAGCACGGCCTGGGACAGGACTTCGCCGGTCTTCTCGTCCACGCCTGCACGCACAAGGATGCGCGCGCACGCGGTGCGGGAGGTCTCGCCCTCGGCCAGCGGCAACTTCCGGCTCACCGGCCACCAGCCTGGCATTGCCCGGACTCGGCCAGCAGGCCACCCCGGTTCTCGGCCGATCGCATCCCGTACAGGCGCCCGACGAACGTGGCGACGACAGAAAAGTAGTCTTCGACGAGTTCTTCCCGCCCGCCGAGCTTCTTCGGCTGGAGCACTTCGAGGGCGGCCCCGTGCACGGCGAGCAGGTGTTCGAGCCAGCCGACACCGACCCTTGCAAGCCGGTCCTCATGCGTGACCCGGACCACGGTGATGCTTCCGTCGGCAACGGCCCGCAGCAGCCGGTTGAGGCCGGTCCGGTCCTCCCGCAGGCCCGAGGCCCGGTCACGGAAAACCTCGACGACCTCGCCGGTGGACGTGGGCCGCAGCTCGTTCTCGTGCGCCTCCAACGAAGACTCCCGCCCACTGGAGCCGCAGACGCGCACGTACAGGCCCTCCAAGCGAAAACGCTCACCGCCGGTAGAAACCTTCATCGCCTCGACATCAATCGAGGAGAACCGGCGCTCACGGCCAACCCAAGTCACCGGAATCTTCCCCGAGCCAGCCCAAAGACGAAGCGTCACGGGATGACCACCGAGACGCTTCACGGCCTTTGACAGCCGAAGAAATTCCACACGATCAATCTATGATCACCGAGGATTCTTAATCAAATCAGTCAGCCTGCTGGTGTTCGCCGCATGGCGGGCCGGCTACGGCGCCCTGGCGGCGGTGGCCCTGGAACGGGTGCTCGCCGCCCGTCCCGACTACTCCCTCGCGCTGCTCCTCGACGACCTGCTCCGGCGCGGCGTGCCCCCGTCCGAGCTGGACGGTTGGCCGGCCGTCGGTTTTCCCGGGGTGGTCCGCCGCCGGGCCTGCCGCCGCATCCCACGCCGGAGCGTCTGATGACGGGCGACGGTTCGTCCGCGCCGGCTGCCGCCGTCGGGCCGGGCGGATCTGCGGCGCCCGGCCCGTCACCGGCGACGCTGCCGGGTACCGCCCGCTGGACGCGGTCGGTGGCTCCGGCGTGGCGGTGCAGCCGGGCGACCAGGTCCGGGTCCGGCTCAGTCGACCTCGGTGAGCCGGTGGGCGCCGGCGTAGACGTTCATGGTCCGGCCGCGCAGGAAGCCGACCAGGGTCATGCCGGCGTCGTCGGCCAGCTCGGCGGCGAGGGTGCTGGGCGCGGAGACTGCCGCGAGCAGCGGCACGCCGGCCATCCACGCCTTCTGGGTCAGCTCGAAGCTGGCCCGGCCGGAGACCAGCAGCAGGTGCCCGGCCAGCGGCAGCCGCCGCTCCCGCACCGCCCAGCCGACCACCTTGTCGACGGCGTTGTGCCGACCCACGTCCTCGCGCAGCACCACCAGGTCGCCGTCCGGGGTGAAGAGGCCGGCCGCGTGCAGTCCGCCGGTCCGGTCGAAGGCCCGCTGGGCCGCGCGGAGCCGGTCCGGCAGGGCCACCAGCACCTCCGCCGGCACGGTCACCGGGTCGTCCCGCACCGCGAAGAGCGAGCGGGTCCGTACGGCGTCGATGCTCGCCTTGCCGCAGACCCCGCACGAGCTGGTCGTGTAGAAGTTGCGGGACGGGTCGGTGGCGGGCTCCGGCACGCCGGGGGCCAGCACCACGTCGACCACGTTGTAGGTGTTCGGCGTCTCCGCCCCGGCGCAGAGCTGGGCGGTGTGCACGTCGTCGGCGGACCGGATCAGCCCCTCGGTGAGCAGGAAGCCGATCGCCAGGTCCAGGTCGTCGCCGGGGGTGCGCATGGTCACCGCGAGCGGGCGCCGCCGGCCGGGGCCGGCCCGGCCGACCCGGATCTCCAACGGCTCCTCCACGGCCAGGGTGTCCTGCCTGCGGATCCGGGCGCGTCCGTCCGCCGCCGCGTCGAGGTCGATCCGGAGCACCCCGCGCCGATCAGTCGCCCGTCCCATCCCGCCATCCTGCCCCGCCCGGCCGCCCCGTCGCCCGGCGGGCGTACGGCGCGTGCCGCAGGGCGGCGGCCCGGCGCGTTTCGGCAGGGCGACGGTGTGCCCCGCGCCGCAGGGCGACGGCCCCGGCCGGTGCCGCAGAGCGAGGGCTGTGTCCGTGCCGCAGGGCGGCGTCCGGCGCGTTCCGCAGGGCGACGTGCGGCGGGTGCCGCACCCGGGTTGCGGCGAACGGCGATTATCGAGGGCTCGGACACGGCGACCTGCCGCACCCCGAGTGGACCAAGCCGCCGTGCGCACGGGCGCCCGGCGGCCGTGGGTGGCGGCTCGGGTTACCGTGGCCGGGTGACGGCGTACGCGGCGGTGCTGCTCGCGGGTGGTGCGGCGCGCCGGATGGGCGGGGTGGACAAGCCGGCGCGCCCGGTCGGCGGCCGGCCGATGCTGCACCGGGTGCTGGCGGCGGTCGCCCAGGCCGAGTCGCGGATCGTGGTCGGTGCGGCCGGTTCCGTCCCGCCCGGCGTGCGGGTGACCCGGGAGGAGCCGTCCGGCGGTGGCCCGGTCGCCGCCACCCGGGCCGGGATCGACCTGCTCGACCCGGGTACGGCCACCGTCGCCCTGCTCGCCGCCGACCTGCCGCTGCTCACCGCCGAGGCGGTCGACGCCCTGCTGCGGCAGCTCGCCGGGTCGACGGTCGACGGGGCCTGCTACGTCGACGGTGACGGGCGTCGGCAGCAGCTCTGCGGCGTGTGGCGGGTCGCCGCGCTGCGGGCCGCCCTGGACCGGCTCGCCGGGCAGCGGGGCGACACGCTCGACGGGGCTCCGGTGCGGGCGTTGCTGGCCGGGCTGGCGGTGCGGGAGGTGGCCTGGTCCGGCTCCGGCCCGCCGCCCTGGTTCGACTGCGACACTGACGATGACGTACGCCGGGCCGAGGAGTGGACACGATGACGGTGATGGACGACTGGGTCACGGCGGCCTGCGCCGAGCTGGGTCTCGACCCGGCTCAGGTGCCCGTGCCGGTCGTGCTCGACCTGGCCCGGGACGTGGCCCACCAGGTGCTGCGTCCGGGCGCGCCGGTGTCCGCGTACCTGCTGGGGCTCGCCGTGGGGCGCGGCGCCGATGCCGCCGGGGCGGCGTCCCGGCTCAGCGAGCTGGCCGCCAGCTGGCCGGTCGAGCTGGACGGCACCGGCCCGGCCGAATAGCCGATCGAGCTGGGCTCGGGGCGAACAGCCGATCGAGGTGGACGGCACCCGCCGGGCGAACAGCCGATCGAGGTGGGCGGCACCCGCCGGCGAACAGCCGATCGAGTGGACGGCACCCGCCGGGCGAACAGCCGATCGAGGTGGGCGGCGGCCCGGCCGAGTGGGCGGACAGCTGGACGGCGCCGGCCCGGCTCGGCCGTCGCGGCCCGGCGACCGGCCCGCTCGCCGGCGGGATGTGGCTGGTCGCGGCGGACCCTTGGCGGGCCGGTGTCCGATCCAGGTCGGCCTGATTCGGCCCCCACCGTCCGTGGGTAGGGTGACCATGACGGACGGAGGCGATCATGACGGCAGACCACCCCTCGGTGCCGACGGATGACCCGGCCGGCGGTGCGCCGGAGCAGTACGAGTCGATCCTGCTGGACGAGCCGACCACCGCCGACCTGCGGGCGAAGGTGACCGAGGCCTGGCGGGAGTTCGCTCGCGCGCTGGCCGACCGGCTGCGGGGCCTGCCCACCGGCGCGCACGTGGAGCTGACCCTCGACCCCACCGCCTCGGGCACCGGGGACGCCGTCTACTCGATCAGCGTGGACGCCGGCGCGGAGGGCAGGCTCGCCGCGCGGGCGGTCGGCAACGCCACCCTGCCGCAGGGCTACCGGCTGGATCGGGCCGCCGTCGCCGACATGATCGCGCTCGGCTGGTCCCCGCCCGGCGTGGTCGAGGGCTCCGGCGAGCAGTTCGGCCTGAGCTGCGACGTCTCCGAAGCCACCCGGCTCGCGGCGGTACTCTCCCGCACACTGCGCGACGTCTACGGCGCGCCGCACCCCGCCTTCCTCGTCTACCTGGTGCACGACGCCGAGGGGGAGCCGCTGCCGGTGGAGCCCATGGGCACGGCGCGGAGCGAGTTCGGGCCGGACCGGGACGTCGAGTCCGACCTCGACGAGGCGCTGGCCGCGGCGGCCACCGCCCAGGCCGGCGAGAACGACGTGCTGGCGCTGGAGGAGCGGGTCCGTACGGTCGTCTCCACCATGCTCAAGTCGACGTCCGACCAGTTGCAGGTCGACTCGGACGGTGACATCAACATCCGGGCCGGCTCCGCCATGGTCTTCGTCCGGGTACGCGACAATCCGCCCCTGGTCGACGTCTTCTCCCCGGTGCTCACCGAGGTCGAGCCGACCGAGCGCCTCTACGTGAAGCTCTCCGAGTTGACCAACCGGATGCCGATCGGCCGGCTCTACTGCGCCGACGACACGGTCTGGGCCTCCATCCCGGTCTTCGGCCGGAACTTCCAGCCCACCCACCTGATGCTCGCCGTCCAGGTGATGACCGGGCTGGCAGACGAACTGGACGACCGGCTGCACGGCGAGTTCGGCGGCAAGCGCTTCTTCGGCGAGGGGGACAAGCCGTCCCGCCCGCAGGATGAGCACCGCACCGGCATGTACCTCTAACCGCCCACGGCGGACCCGGGCGCGCGGACGCGGGCAGGCGCGCGGGCGGCCTCAGTGGAGGTCGAGGAGGGTCTTGCCGACGGTGGCCCGGGATTCCATCGCCGCATGCGCCTCGGCCGCTCGTTCCAGCGGGAAGCGCTGCCCGATCAGCGGTCGCAGCCGCCCGGCCGCCGTCTCGGCCAGCGCCCGCTCGGTGAACCCGCGTAGCGTCGGCGGGTCGGCGGTCGGGCGGAGCAGGGTCACGCCGCGGGCCGCCACGAGGTCGGCCGGCAGGTCGGCCCAGGCGCCGCTGGCCAGCCCGAAGCTCAGCATCCGCCCGCCCGCGTCCAGCAGGTCGAACGCGGCCCGGGCCAGCGCCCCGCCGACCCCGTCGAAGACCACGTCCACGCCGCCGGTGGCCGCCCGGACCTGGTCGGTCCAGTCCGGCCGGCGGTAGTCCACCACCACGTCGAGGCTCCGTTCGCGCAGCAGGGCGACCTTCCGGGCGCCCCCGGCGGCGGCGACGACCCGCGCGCCGGCCGCCGTCGCGAGTTGCGTCAGCAGGATGCCGACCCCGCCCGCCGCCGCCTCGACCAGCACCCGTTCGCCGGGCCGCAGTTGCGCCGTGTGCGCCAGCATGGTGGCGGTACGGCCGTCGGCGAACACCGCGACGGCCTCGTCCAGCGGCAGCCCGGCGGGCACCTCGACGGGCAGGTCGCGGTTCACCACGACCCGCTCGGCGTAGCCTCCCGAGCCGCCGGTCCCGCTGACCACCCGCCGGCCGACCAGTTCCGTCTCGACGTCGGGACCGACGGCGGCGATCACGCCGCCGACCCCGTTGCCGGGGATCAGTGGCGGCGTGGCGGGGAACGGCCCGAAGCCGGTCGCCCGGAACATGGTCTCCACGAAGGTGAGGTTGGCGTGGGCCACCTCGATCAGCACCTGCCCCGGTCCGGGCACCGGATCCTGCGCGGGCCCCGGCACCAGCACCTCCGGACCCCCGAACTCCCGCAGCCACACCGCGCGCACCTGTCCCCCTTCCGCCGTCCCGCCCCCACTGAACAACCTCAACCGGGATTCAAGTCAACCCCGCGACCGGCGAGCGGTGCGCCGCGTCGGGTGACCGGCAGCCGGCCGGTGGGTCCGGCGGTCGACGGGCGGCGAGAGGCCGGCCGCGAGCGTCCCGGCGGGCCTGGAGCGGCGGGTGGGGGCCGGAAGCCGGTGCGGCTCCCGGACCCCACCCGCCGGGGAGGGAGGTGTCAGGTCCAGGGCAGCCAGGCGAGGCCGCGCGCCGTCGCCGGGTCGACGACCGCCAGCCCGGTGTCGGAGACGGCCCACAGCCGGCCGTCGATCAGCAGGGACCGGCTGGCGGCGCCGCCCTGCGGCAGGGTGACCGTGCCGACGTCGGCGATTCCCGTGTCGGTCACGGTCAGCAGGCGGACGCCGCCGGTGTTCAGCGGCAGCGCCACCAGTCCGGTGGTCGGGTCGAACAGGAACGCGTGCGGGTCGAACTCCGCCACCGAGCCGCCGCCGGGCACGTGGTGGCGGGCCAGCCGGGCGGGTCGGGCCGGGTCGTGCACGTCGAAGAGCGAGACCTGGAGGCCCTGCGCCCGGCCCCGGTCGTCCGCCTCCTGGCCGACGCCGAGCAGGCGGTCGCCCGGCACCGGGTGCAGGTACGCCGACCAGCCGTTGATCTTCAACTCGCCGGTGAGCCGGGGGGCGGCCGGGTCGGTCAGGTCGAGCGCGTAGAGCGGGTCGGTCTGGCGGAAGGTCACCACGTAGCCGGTCCCGCCGAGGAAGCGTACGGAGTAGATCCGTTCGCCCCGGCCGAGGCCGTCGACCCGGCCGGTCTCCGTCAACCGGTCGCCCCGCCGGGCGAGCACGTGCACGGCCGACTCGGTCCCGGCCGCCGACCCCGCGCGGGTGGTCGCCACCCGCAGGTGGCCCTGCCACTCCGAGAGGGCGTACTGGTTGAGCAGCGTTCCGGGCACGCTGCCGGCGGCCGCGTAGCGGGGCCGGCCGGGGTCGGCGGTGTCGAACCGGTAGATGTCGGTGCGCTCCGGCCCGGGCCGCCGCATCCCGCCCCAACCGGGCCGCCAGCCGGCGCCGCCCGCGCCGGCGAGGTAGAGGCTGTCGGCGGTGCCGTAGACGGTGTCGGCGTCCGAGGCGACGGTGACCGGGTCGCCGTCGCCCAGCCGGCCGGTGGCGAGGTCGAAGCTGAGCACGGTCAGCAGGGCGGTGCCGCTGGTGGTGGCCGGCCGGCTCAGCCGGTCGCAGCCGACCCGGCCGCTGTGGCGCTCCCCGCCGGCCGTCCACTCGTAGCGGGGCAGCCAGGCGTCCAGGCCGGCCCGGGCGATGACCGCCCGGTTGACGGTGGTCCGCTCCGCGTCGCTGCGCCGCTCGTCGTACGGGAAGGAGAGCCGGGGTTGCGAGCGGACCACGACCCGGGCGGTCGCGCCGGTCTGGCGGGCGTCCAGCAGGCTCCCGTCGATCCGGTACGTCCCGACGACCGTGGGCCGCCCGGCCAGGTCGACCAGGAGCAGGCGCGGCCCCTCCGGCCCCTCCGGCCCCTCCGGACGGTCGGGGCTGGTCGGGCGGTCGGGGTCGGCCGGGCGGTCGGGGTCGAGCGGACGGTCGGTCGCCGCGACCACCTCCGGCGCGGGCCGGACCAGCACCAGCGCCCGGTCCCCGTGCAGCAGCAGGCTGCTCTCCGGCCACCATCGGCGGCCCGATTCCCCCGCGGAGAGGTCGAGCCGCCCGGTGACCACGCGGCTGGCGGCGTCCACCACCCGCAGCATGCCCTGGCTGACCACGACGATCCGCCGTCCGTCGGTCTTCACCAGGTCCGGCTCGTCCGCCCCCGGCTCGTGGCTGTTGGTGGTGGAGTGCTCCGGCGCTGCCGACCCGGCCTTGGCCCCGGCGCCGGGCGGCAGCGCCGACTGGGGCCGCGCGGCCGCGCCGGCGGGCATCGCCACGTCATCGGCCACTCCGGTACGCCAGCCCGCCCCGAAGCCCCACGGCCCGACGGCGGCGCCGGCGGCGGCGCGCAGCCCGGCCAGCGCCTCGGCGCAGGAGTCGTACCCGACGAGCCGGGGCGCGGCCGCGGGTGGCGTCGGGTCGGGGGTCGCCGCCCGGGGCGCGACGGCGCTCCCGGCGAGCAGGCTCAGGGCCAGCAGGGTTCCGGTCGTGGCGTAGGCGGTCACCGGTCTCATGCGCCCTTGGACGCCACCCCCCGCCGCCCGGTTCCGGCCCGATCGCGCCGGGCTTCCCTTCGGCGGCCGGCGCGGAAGGGCGAGCGAGGGCGGGGCGGCGCGACGCGGGACGGTCAGCCGCCGGAGGGGCCGACGCCGGGCGACTCGACCAGCCGGGACAGGACGATGGTGCTCCGGGAGGAGGTGACGAACGACTCGGCCCGCAGCCGTTCCAACGCCTCCTCCAGGTGGGCGATGTCGGCGGCCCGCAGGTGCACCAGCGCGTCCGCCTCCCCGGAGACGGTGTACGCGCCGACCACCTCGGGGTGCCGGCGGGCGGCCGCCCCGATCTGCGCCGGGGTGGTCCGGCCGGCGCAGAACAGTTCGACGAAGGCCTCGGTCGTCCAGCCGACGGCGGCCGGGTCGACCACCGCGGTGAAGCCCCGGATCACCCCGGCGGATCGGAGTCGGTCGACCCGTCGCTTCACGGCGGGGGCGGAGAGTGACACCCGGGTGCCGATGTCCGCGTACGACGCGCGGGCATCCGCCACGAGTAACGCAATGATTCGCTGGTCAACCGCGTCTATCTGCAACGTTCCGCCCCTGGGAAGCAATGGTTGTGGCTGTTACCAAAGTTGTACCGTACCTACTCTTGGTGACCGTGAACCAGCAGCGAGTCCCGCGAAAGCGGACATATCTCATGTGCTCGCCCGAGCACTTCGCGGTCGAGTACGCCATCAACCCGTGGATGGACGTGACCGCGCCGGTCGACGCCGAGCTGGCGGTCAAGCAGTGGGACCGGCTGCGGGAGACGCTCGTCGGCCTCGGCCATGAGGTGCACCTGCTCACCCCCGAGCGCGGGCTGCCCGACATGGTCTACGCGGCCAACGGCGCCTTCGTGGTGGACGGCACCGCCTACGGCGCCCAGTTCAAGCACGACCAGCGGGCCGCCGAGGCCGCCGCGCACCGGGCGTTCTACGAGGCGCAGGGCTGGCGGTTCATCGCGCCGAGCGAGACCAACGAGGGCGAGGGCGACTTCGCGTACCTGCCGGAGGCGCACGGCGGCCTGATCCTCGCCGGCCACGGCTTCCGTACCGAGCTGCCGGCGCACGCCGAGGCGCAGGAGGCGCTCGGCCGGCCGGTGGTCTCGCTGCGCCTGGTCGACCCGCGCTTCTACCACCTGGACGTGGCGCTGGCGTCGATCGACGACACCAACATCGTCTACTACCCGGGCGCCTTCTCGGCGGCCAGCCAGAGGGTGCTCACCCAGCTCTTCCCGGACGCGGTCGTCGCGGACGACGAGGACGCCCTGACCTTCGGCCTCAACCTGGTCAGCGACGGCCTCAACGTCGTGCTCAACAGCGAGGCCAGCCGGCTGGCGGGCAAGCTGAAGGCGGCGGGCTACCACCCGGTCCCGGTCGAGCTGGCCGAGCTGAAGAAGGGCGGCGGCAGCGTGAAGTGCTGCATCGCCGAGCTGCGCCACTGACCGTCCCGCACCGCACGCCGGTCACCCGAACGGGCCGGCCTCCCCACCGGGAGGCCGGCCCGTCGGCGTAACGGGAGGTGACTCAGCCGAGCGTGGCCAGCTCGTTGATCACGACGTTGGAGAGCAGCTGGCCGTCGCGCTGGACCCGGCGCAGGTACCACTTCTGCTGCGGGGTGCGCGGCTGGTTGAACTGCCAGGGCCCGCGTGGGCTGTCGATCTGGCCGATCTTGCCCAGCGCCAGGTTGACCTGCTGCGAGGTGGGGTTCCCCGGGACCAGCCGGATCGCCTTGTCGAGCACCTGCGCGGCGTCGTACGAGGCCATCGCGTAGGTGGTCGGGGAGGCCCGGTACGTGTCGCGGTACGCCGAGGCGAACACCCGGTTGGCCGTGTTGTTGAGATCGGCCGAGTAGTTGAGCGCCGTCTCGATGCCGTACTTCTCGATCAAGGCGTCCTCGCTCTCCAGCTCGCCGAGCACCGTGCCCTCGGTGAGGAAGCCGGGGGCGTAGACCGGGCCGCGGTACCCCCCGTCGTAGAGCTGCTTGACGAACTGGACCGCGGCGGGGCCGGCGTAGTGGCAGAAGATCACGTCGGGGCGCTGGTGCAGCGCCTGGCCGATGGCGGCGCCGTACGTCCCCTTGCCCGGGTTGGCGATGTCGGCGGTGAGGATCGGCGCGGCGGCGATGCGGCGGCCGTTCACCTCGTAGCCCTTCCGGAAGCCGTCGACGACGTCCCGGCTGCTCTGGCTGTCGGGGGCGATGACGGTGATCCGCTTGGTGGCGGGCAGGGTCTCGCGGAGGTACTGGCCGAGCGCCCGGCCGGGTTCGTCGAGCACGTACGAGGTGCGCCAGATGTAGACGACGCTCTGCAGGCTGGTCGGGGAGGCGTTCGAGCCGATCAGCGGGACCCGCGCCTGCTCGACGCTGTCCCGGATGCCCAGCATGACGGCGGAGCTGACCACGCCGGTGAGCGCCAGGACACCCTCCTTGAGCAGGCGGTCGACGGCGGCCTGGCCGCTCTTGGCGTTCTCACCCTCCTCGGCGGTCACCACGGTCGCCGGGTGCCCACCGAGCTGATGGTTGTTGAGGCTGAGGAAGAGCTGGAAGCCGTTGCTGATCTCTTCGCCGATCACCTTGTTCGGGCCGGTCCCGGGCACGATGAGGCCGATCTTGATCGGGTTGCCGGAGCTGGCGGCCGGGTCCTCGGAGTCGGAGCCGCAGCCGGCCGCCAGTCCGCTGGTACCGAGCGCGGCCAGCAGTTGAAGAGCCTGCCTGCGGTTCATCTGCGACACCGATTTCCTTCCGAAAGCTGTGCAGGGCTCATCGCCCCTCCGGCGTTCTACCTGCTTGGCGACGCTGCGTCAATGCCCGGAAGATCATCGTGCAGCGACCGCAATGCGTCCAGTACCCGGGGCCAGGCGGCGGAGTCCGGCGCGATCAGGCCGAAATGCTCACATTCGGGCAGCTCGACAAGGGTGGCGGGAGACCCGGCGGCCCGGGCCGCGGCGACCCAGGAGCGGCTGATCGCCACCGGCACCTGGCGGTCCTGCGTGCCGTGGATCACTACGCTGCGTACTCGGATCGGCACCAACGCCGATGGATCGGCCGTGGCGTACCGGTCGGGCACGTCCGCCGGGCCGCCGCCGAGGAGCGCGGCCACCGCACCCGAGTCCAGGTCGAGGCGGTACGCCTCGGCCAGGTCGGCCACCGGGGCCAGCGCCAGCACGCCGCCGACCGTCTCCGGCGCGTGCGCCGCGACGTAGAGCGCCAGGTGACCGCCGGCCGAGTGACCCACCAGGATCGGCGGTACGCCAGCCACCCGGCCCGGCAGCTCGGCGGCGGCCAGCCGGGGCAGCGCGGCCACCCCGGCCAGCACGTCGGTCAGGGTGTGCGGCCAGCCCCCGTCGGGCTGGCCGGTGCGCCGGTACTCGACCTGGGCGACGGGGTGGCCCAGCGCGGCGAGCGCCGCCGCCATCGGGCCGGTGTGGCTCCGGTCGTACTCCGCCCGCCAGAACCCGCCGTGCACCACCACGACCAGTGGACGGGCCGGGCCGTCGCCGGCGGGCCGGCGCAGGTCGGCGACCTGGTCGGGGTGGTCGCCGTAGGCGACCGTGGCGTCCGGCGCCGGAGCGGGCCGGGTCAGCACGGCGCGCGGGTCTGCGGGCATGACCGGGACGGTAGCGCGCCCGGCCGGGTGGTTCCGGCCCGGGACCCGGTCCCGCCGCGCGCGGGTGGCGGGCCCTGGGTAAAGATGGGACCCATGACCGAAGCGCCTTCCGGTGGACAGAACGACGAGCAGGGCACCGACGGGATCCCCGGCACGGTGGTGGTGGTCGGTCCCGACGGCCGGCCGGTCGGCACGATGCAGACCGAGGAGGGGCAGGGCGAGGACCCCACCCGCCTGGTCGAGCAGCCGGCCAAGGTGATGCGGATCGGCAGCATGATCAAGCAGTTGCTGGAGGAGGTGAAGGCGGCGCCGCTCGACGACGCCAGCCGGCACCGGATGCGCGAGATCCACGAGCGCTCGATCGTCGAGCTGAAGGAGGGGCTCGCCCCCGAGCTGCGCGAGGAGCTGGAGCGGATCTCGCTGCCCTTCACCGAGGACAAGGCGCCCAGCGAGAGCGAGCTGCGGATCGCGCACGCCCAGCTGGTGGGCTGGCTGGAGGGGCTGTTCCACGGCATCCAGGCGGCCCTGGTCGCCCAGCAGATGGCCGCCCGGGTGCAGCTCGAGCAGATGCGGTCCGGCCGGCAGGCGCTGCCCAGCGGCCCCAGCGGGGTCATGCCGGGGATGCCCGGCATGGGCCAGCCGCAGGGCGGCGAGGGGCACGGCACCGGCCAGTACCTCTGACCGGGCCCGGGCGCCGCGCGCACGCGGGCGCCCGGGCCCGGTCAGCCCACCCCGAAGACCTTCTCCAGGTACGCTGCCACGCCGTCCGCGGAGTTCGCCGCCGTCACCTCGTCGGCGATCTCCAGGACGGCGGGGTGCGCGTTGGCGACGGCCACCGCCCGGCCGGCCCAGGTCAGCATCGGTACGTCGTTCGGCATGTCGCCGAAGGCCAGCACGTCCCGCTGGTCGATGCCGAGCCGGGCGCAGTACCAGGCCAGCCCGGCCGCCTTGGTCACCCCGGCGGCGGAGATCTCCACCAGCCCGCTGTACGACGAGTGGGTCGCCTCGGCCAGCCCCGCCAGCGCCCCCGCCACCAGTTGGACGAACGCGTCCGGGTCCTGCTCACCGGCCCGGGCCAGCAGCTTGACCGCCGGGGCGGAGAGCAGCTCCTCGGGGGACTCGACCGCCCGGATGGCGTCGTGGTCGGCGTCCCAGCGCAGCGGGTAGTGCGCCTCGTGCCGCATCTGCCGGCTGTCCACGATCTCCACCGCGAAGCTCACCTCGGGCACCTCGGCCCGCAGCCGCCGGGCCACCTCCGCCAGCAGTTCGGGGGCCAGCGGGTCGGCCCGCAGCACCTCGTCGGCGACCGGGTCGTAGACCACCGCGCCGTTGGCGCAGATCGCCGGGAGCGGCTCGGCGAGCTGGTCGTACACGAGCTGGAGCCAGCGGATGGGGCGGCCGGTGACCAGCACGACCGGCGTGCCCTGCGCGGAGATCCGGGCCAGCACCGCCGCGGTGTGCGGGCTGAGCGTCCGGTCGTCCCGGAGCAGGGTGCCGTCGATGTCCGTGGCGATCAGCCGAGGTGCCTCTCCCATCACCGGGACAGTAGTCGGTCCAGGTAGACCGCGACGCCGTCGTCGTCGTTGCGCAGGGTGACCTCGTCGGCCGCGGCGCGGACCTCCGGGTGGGCGTTGGCGACCGCCACCCGCGCCCACCCGGCCCAGGCGAACATCGGCAGGTCGTTCGGCATGTCGCCGAAGACCAGCACCTCGGCCGGGTCGACCCCGAGGGTCTGCGCGACCACGCTGAGCCCGGTGGACTTGTCCACCCCGGGCGGGCAGATCTCGATGAAGCCGAGCCCGGCCTGGGTGAGCGTGGCCGTCTCCGCCGGGACGATCCGGCGGGCCGTGGCCAGCAGCTCGTCGACGTGGTGGTCGGCGGTCCGGGCGAACGCCTTGATCACGTCGGTGGAGAGACACTCCGCGCGGCTGCGCGCCTCGAACCGGTCCGGGTAGGGCCAGCTCGGGTGGTAGTCGCCCCAGAGCGGGGCCTCGTGCTCGTCGGAGGCCTCGACCATGACGGTGAGCGGGCCGACCGCCGCCTCCAGGTCGGCCAGGAGCCGGGCGAGCACCTCGCCGGGGAGGCGTTCGTCGCGCAGCACCACCGGACCGCTGGGGTCGCTCTGGTCGACCACCCGTCCCCCGCCGGCCATCACCAGGAAGTCGGCGGCGCGGATGTCGTTGCGGGTGAGCTCGGTCAGGCGCGGTCCGCGGCCGGTCGCGCCGACCACCGGGATCCCGGCGGCCCGCACCCGGTCGAGCACCTCGTGGGTGTACGCGGAGACGGTGTCGTCGCTGCGGACGAGCGTCCCGTCGAGGTCGGTGGCGATCAGCTTGGGCAGGCCCGGGCGGGTCATCGTTCCTCCTTCGCCCGCCGCCGTCGCGCCAGCCGTTGTGGTCGTCGGTGCCTCGGCCCACGACCGGCGGGCAGCAACCGTACCTCGCGGATCAGGTCGCAACCACGGCTTCCCGGCGAATCGGGCACCAACCCGCGGCGACCGTCCGGTGACGTTCCGGAGCTTCGCTGAGGCGGGCGGCTTGCAGGGCTCAGGCCGGCGGCTCAGGGCGGGCGAACGGCACGGTGGGCTGGACCGTCAGGTCGGCCGGTGCCGGCGGCAGGTCGTCCGTCCGCGCCTGCTCCCGGCGGCGACCCCGGCCGCGCGGCCCGGGTTCCGGCTCCGCCCCGGGTTCGGCGGTGGCCGGCGCGGGCGCGGTCCGGCCGGACAGCTGGAGCGCGGCCGCGAGCAGGACGGTGGCCAGGAACGCGGTCACCAGACCGCGGCCGTAGTCGACCTGGAGCCCCGCCTCGGGGGAGTAGAAGAGCGTCCGCTGGCCCGAGTCGTCGAGGGAGAACGCGCTGGCGACGAGCACGGCGAGCACCGCCGCCGCGAGGCCGAGACCGGCCACCCGGGCGTTGGGCCGGACCGCGGGGGTGCCGCGCAGGGCCAGCGCCACCGCGCCGGCGAGACCGAGCAGGCCGACCAGGTAGCCGACCCCGAGGCCGCCGACGTCGGCCACCCCGCCCGGGACCCGGATCGAGGTGTTTCCCTCCGGGCCGCCGTTCGGCACCGTCATCACCAGCCACTCACCGATCAGCGAGGCGACCGCGGCGACCGCGCCGAGCCCGGCCAGCACCAGCGGCAGCCGGTGGTCCCGTCCCAGCCCGGCCAGCGAGCGTCCGACCCGGCCGGACGGTTCGGGTTCCCCGTCGCCCCACTCCACGACGGTCGTCCCGTCGGACCGGTTGTCCTGCCTGGGGATGGGGAGATCCTGGGACATCGGGCCACCCTTCCGCACGTGGGCCTGCGCCGAATCATGACACAGCCGGCACGCGGCGACGGGTACCGCAAGTCCTACGGATCCGCCGACGAGTCCCGCAAACCAGCTCGTGCCGCACCACCATCCGAAGCGTCGTACGGGTGGTGTTGACTCGTTCCGTGCCTCGTCGTCGGGATCCTGCCGCCTTACGGGTGGTTGACCGCACGGCGCGTGTCGCGCTGCGGTTGACGCCCGGGCAGCGGCGGCGGTGCTTGGGGCTGCTGCGCTCGGCTGGTGACGTGTGGGCGTGTGTGTTGGAGGTCAACGCGTGGCGGCGGCGCCGCCACGACGCGCCGCTGGTCGAGCTGCCCCGCCTGCCACCGGCGGGTGCCGAAACCCCGGGGCAGGACCTTGTCCTGCCCGCACTGCGCCTTCTCCGGGCACCGCGACCTCGTCGCGGCCGCCAGCATCGCCACCCGCACGCCGGGCGGCGGATCCACCACCCCGGCAGCGGTCGTACTGCCGCAGGTGGTCACGCACCGTCGAGCCGGCCGGCACCTGCCCGGAGCGGGCCGGTCCCGACGTGACCCCCGCCGCCCACCCCGGGCGGCGCGAGGATCAGTTGGCCCGCGGAGGCCCGCCCCACCCACCGGTGGGGAGTCGCTCACCCCAAAGGTGAGGATCCATGACAACAACAGGAACACGTTGAACGTTGGTGGACACCGCACTAGCGTCGGGGCATGCCTATCCGTACCGCATCCGCAAGTTGGCAGGGCAATCTCACCGACGGGGCCGGCACCGTCCGCACCGGCAAGGGCGGGCTAACCGGGACCTACTCGTTCAAGTCGCGTTTCGAGGAGGGCGAGGGGACCAACCCCGAGGAGCTGATCGGCGCCGCGCACTCCGCCTGCTTCTCGATGGCCCTCTCCAAGCAGCTCGCCGACGCGGGCGCGACCGACATCGCGGTGGACACCACCGCCAAGGTCCACTTCGACAAGACCGACGCGGGCATGTCCGTGACGCGGATCGACCTGGAGACGGTCGGCCAGGTCCCCGGCATGGACGAGGCCCAGTTCACCAAGCTGGCCGAGGCCGCCAAGGAGAACTGCCCGATCTCGCGGCTGCTCTCCCCGGGCGCGCAGGTCAGCCTCACCGCCCGCCTCGCCGCCTGACCAATCCCGCCCCTGCCGCCGGCGCCTCGACCGGCGCCGGCGGTGGGCGTGCTCCCGGAGGAGTGCCCATCCGTACGCCGATGGGCACTCCTGCCGTGATTCGGTAGTGATCTTGATGGCTGGGAACGCGCCCCGGTCGGGGAGGATGGGGGCGTGCCGGTGGAGATGAGCCGTGAGCGGTTCGAGGAGCTGGTGGGCGAGGCCCTCGACGAGGTGCCCGAGGAGCTGCTCGGGCTGATGAGCAACGTGGTGATCCTGGTCGAGGACGACCCGCCGCCGGGCGAGGACCTGCTCGGCCTCTACGAGGGGCACGCGCTGACCGCCCGGGGCTGGGACTACTCGGGCGTCCTCCCGGACCGCATCCTCATCTACCGGCGCCCGATCCTGCGGATCTGCGACACCGAGGAGGACGTCGTCGACGAGGTGGCGGTGACCGTGGTGCACGAGATCGCCCACCACTTCGGCATCGACGACGCCCGGCTGCACGCCCTCGGCTGGGGCTGACCGGGCCCGCCGCTCCGCCCCGCTCGGCCGACGCCCGCCGTTGCGCGGGTCCCCTAGCCTGCGGGAGAGGCACACCCCGATGCAGGAGGAAACCCATGCGCAGCGCGCTGTTCTCTGCGGAGAACCTTGAGAAGGAGTCCCAGCAGCCGGGAATGCGGCTGCAGAACTCCAAGATGCTGAAGATCGAGCTGAACGGCGAGGCGATGGCCCGGGTCGGGTCCATGGTCGCGTACCAGGGGCAGGTGCAGTTCCAGGCGCTCGGCTCCGGCGGCATCGGCAAGTTCATCAAGCAGCGGCTGACCGGCGAGGGCGTCCCGCTGATGAAGCTCTCCGGCCGGGGTGACGTCTTCCTCGCGGAACTGGCCAAGGACGTGCACATCATCGACCTGGAGCCCGGCGACGCCCTGTCGATCAACGGCTCCAGCGTGCTCGCCTTCGACTCCACCCTGCAGTACGACATCAAGATGGTCGGCGGCGCCGGCATGGCGTCCTCGTCCGGCCTGTTCAACTGCGTCTTCACCGGCCACGGCCGGATCGCGGTCACCACCAAGGGCACCCCGGTGGTGCTCAACGTCGACCAGCCGACCTACGTCGACCCGCAGGCGGCGGTCTGCTGGTCGGCCAACCTCCAGACCGGCTACCACCGCGCCGAGCAGCTCGGCCTGGGCACGCTGCTCGGCCGCAGCACCGGTGAGGCGTTCACCATGAGCTTCGCCGGCCAGGGCTTCGTGGTGGTGCAGCCCTCCGAGGAGCCGCCGGTGCCGGGCAGCGGCGCCCAGCAGCAGCAGGGCGGTCTGCTCGGCGGCCTGCTGCAGTGACCGTCCGGTCCGCGGGGCCGCCCCGACCGGGCGTCCCGCGACCGTCAGCTCAGCTCGCCGGCGCGCAGCCGGGCCAGCCAGGCCGCCGCGTCGGCGTAGTCGGCGTCGGAGAGGCCCGCCGGTGCGGGGACCGGCCGTTCGGCCGCCGCCTCGCTCCAGCGGTGCCGGGGGTACGACCCGAGGAAGCGCACGTCGGCGCAGACCCGGCGCAGGCCCTGCAACGCCTCGCCGAGGCGGACGTCGGCGACGTGGCCGGTGCAGTCGAGGAAGAAGACGTACCGGCCGAGCGCCTCGCCGGTCGGGCGGGACTCGATCCGGGTCAGGTTGATCCCCCGGACGGCCAGTTCCGTCAGCACGGACAGCAGGGCGCCCACCCGGTCGTGGGCGATGTAGACGGCCAGCGAGGTGACGTCGTCCCCGGTGGGCGGCGGGGGCGGGCCGGGCCGGGAGACCAGGGCGAACCGGGTCACCGCGTCCGGGTGGTCGGCGATCTTGTCGGCGAGCACGGTGAGCCGGTGCCGGGACGCCCCGATCGGGGCGCAGATCGCCGCGTCGTGCTCGCCGGCCGCCGCACCGGCCGCGGCGGCGCCGTTGGAGAGCACGTCGACCACGGTGGCGTCGGGCAGGTGGTCGCGGAGCCAGTTCCGGCACTGGGTGGACGCCTGCGGGTGGGCCGCCACGCTGCGTACCTCGGCGAGGCTGGCCCCCGGACGGGCGGCGAGCACGAACTCCACCGGCAGGATCACCTCGCGGGTGATCACCAGCGGCTCGCCCTCGGCCATCTCGTCGAGGGTCACCCCGACCGCGCCACCGATCGAGTTCTCCAGCGGCACCAGGGCGGCGTCGGCGTCCCCGGCCCGTACGCTGTCCAGCGCCTCGCCCACGCTGCGGGCCGGCGTACGGCTGCCCCGCTCGGCGGCGGGCACGGTACGCAGCGCCTGCTCGGCGAAGGTGCCCTCGGGCCCCAGGTAGACGTAGCGGGTCGGCGGTGTTCCGGGCATGGCGACCAGCCTACGCACCCGGGGTGCCGTCGCAGGCCAACGTCCGGATGCCGGGCGGCCCGGCGGCGCGTACCTGCGCCCCGCAGACGTCCGTCCCGGCGGTGACCAGCTCCAGCGCCCCCGGCCGGCCCCGGGTGACCACCTGCAGCTCCTCGTGCCCGGTCACGTCGAGCACGGTGTACTGCCAGTCCCCGGCGCAGAGCGGCCCGGTCCGGACCCGGACCCGGACGTCCCGGGGCAGCACCCGGGCCGTACCGCGCAGCAGTGCGATCACCCGGTCGCCGGACAGGCCGGCCGGGCAGGGCGCGGCGACCAGGTCGGTGCTGGTGGGGGTGGCCGTCGGGGTGGTGGGTGCCGTCGGGGTGGGCGTGGCGGTCGGGGTGGGGGTGCTCGTGGCGGTCGAAGCGGTGGCTGTCTGCTGGGCCGGTCGACGCAGCTCGGGCGGGGTGCCGCAGCCGGCGAGGGGCAGCAGGGCGAGCAGCGTGACCGGGACGGTCAGCCGCCGGCGGATGAGGGGGCGGGTTGCGGTGGGGGGCACGGTCCGATCCTAGGAATCAACAGACATCAGTACGACCGGGTGGCCGAGCCCATCGTAGGAGGATCACGCGGCGGGGTGAAGGTCACCTGTGCACGCGGTGCCCGGCCCGCTCCAACGCGGCCGTCGCCTCCGCGAGCCGCACCGCGGGCACCAGCACGTGGTCGGTGTCGTACGTGGAGAACGCCACCACGTTCACCCGGGCCCGGGCCAGCGGCTCGACCAGCGCGGTGAGGGTGCCGGTGACGGCCAGGTCGAGCGGGCCGACGATCCGCAGGCACCGCCAGTCCGTCTCCACCACCGCCTGCTCCGGCACCCGTCGGGCGGGGCAGATCACCGAGATCCCGTCGATGCTCCAGCTCACCGTCACCACGTCGTGGTCGCCCAGTCCGCCCCACAGGGTCGGGGAGAGGCTGGAATCCGCCGGTAGTCGACACACGGCGTACCCGCCCGGCAACAGAGCGACATCGAGCATGAGGGCACCATACGTCCTCGGTGACGGTCGGCCCCAGCACCGCCGGGTGCGGCGACCGCCACCCGTTGTCGCAGCTCAGACCTCGGAAAAGAAGGTGAGTGAGCCGGCGACCGAGTCGTTGGTGAGCACCGGCGTCGAGATCGCGTCCACGGTGGTGCCCGGCGCGTCGGCCCCGGGCCCCTGGACCCGGAGCAGTCCGCGGGCGAGCCGGCCGGAGTGCAGGGCGAGCAGTGGCGGAATCTTGTCCGTCTCCTGCTCGGTCAGCTCGCTGCGGTTGGCCGTGAAGTCGACCAGGCGCAGGCCGCCCTCGAGCAGGGGCCGCCCGATCACGTCGTCCGGCGCGCCGAGGCAGAGCAACTCGCAGCCGGACGCCGAGATGGCCACCACTGTGGTGTCGGCGTCGATCAGCAGGCAGGGCTCGGCGGCGTGGGAGACCGTGCTCGACCACTGCCCGAAGTTGTCGGACTCCTGCCCGGTGGGTGTCCCCGCGGCCGGCGCGAACACTTCCGAGAGCGAGAGCTCGACGTGGGCCACCGCGCCTCCTATGTACACCGACGGTCTGTCCACGCTAGCCGGTCGCCGCGACGACCGCTCGACCGCGTTCCGGCGCACCGGAGATCGGTGCTCCTCGGCTGCCCGGGCGCCGCTGGCGGCGTGGGACAGGTGTCGGTGAGGCGGGTGCCCGGAGACCGGGCAGCCGGCGACGGCGCGGATCGACGGAATGGTCGAGGCGGATCCCCGGACCGGTGGCGTCGCCGGTGACGTTACCGGCGGGCGGCCGGCTTGTCAGCGGCCGTTCGGCCCTCGTCGTACCACCGGTAGTCGCCTGCCGGACGGTACGTGCCGTTGAGCCAGGTGTTCGGGTGCTGGGCGACCCGGGACAGCTTCTCCGCGGTGGCGGGGCTGATCCGGTTGCCGCCGGCGACGAGAAGGCGGTCCAGCTCCCGGTGGGTCGCCATCAGGCAGTCCTTCGGCAGGCCGTACACGCTGATCACGCCGGAGCCGACGAAGGTCAGCACCGGGGTCACCGGGATCGGCAGGCCGACCGCCTCGGAGAGGGCCTTGCTCGCTCGCTTCGCGTCCCGGCGCGCCTCGGCCACATAGGGCGGACGCTTGCCGTTGATCTGCACGACGTCGCCGGCGACGAGCACCCGGGCGCGGCCGTGGTCGGCGATGGTGACCGCGAAGAGGCCGCTCGGGCCGATGGCCAGGAATCCGGCCCGGTCGTCCCGGTCCCGGTCGAGCAGGACGTCCACGGCGTCCGTACGCGGCCACTCGATGACGTGCCAGGCGGGACCGAGGTGGTCGAGCTGGCCCAGGGCCCGGGCTCCGGCCGCCTCCAGCCGGCGGGCGCCCCGCTCGGCCCGACGGCGGCGGGCCCATTCCAGTGGGGTCGGTCGGGTCGGTTCGAGCACCGAGGCGGACTCGATCCTGGGCTGTGGCACCGCGACCGGCGGCAGCGCCCGGGTGGGTACGGCTCGACGAGCGGGAAAGACAGTCATCGCGACCTCCGGCAAAAGGTCCCTCGAAGTTATGTCTCCACTACCCTACGTTGCGGACCCCGGTGTTCGGCAAGTTGGAGCGCCGGAATGAGTGCGGATGAATGCCATATTCATTGAGCCTTTCCGCGTAACGGGTCGTGGCGTTGGGTGATCAGGTTGTGCGGTTGTGGTCGAAGT
>NZ_JBHSBP010000056.1:0-694 GCF_042650725.1 Micromonospora sp. GCM10011541 | reverse complement strand
GCTGGCTCGACCCGCGCCACGGCGGGGTCAACCTCGGCTTCCCCACCCAGACCTGAGCAGCCGCAGCAGCCCCGCCCCGGCCAGGTACGCCACCAGCGCCGGGGCGGGCAGCCCCAGCGGCTCCGGGGCGGACTTGCGGGTCAGGCTGTTCAGCAGCAACCCGGCGACCACGCCCGCGTACCCGGCGACCGCGAGCACGGCCCGGACGGACGGCGTGCGCGGCTCGGCGTCCCCGCCCCCGGTGTCCCCGCCCGGGGTCGGCGCCCGGGCCGGACCGGTGCCGTCGGTGCCGGACGCGGTGGGGCCGGGGGCGCGGGTGTCGGACCTGGCCGGGCTGGTCCGGCGGCTGCGGGCCTCGATCCGGCCGAAGACGGCGACGAGCGCCGCCAGCACCCCGACCAGGCCGAGCAGCCAGGGCACCCGCCACGCCCACCAGGCCGCCGAGCCGACCCGGGGGGTGGGGAGCACGCCGACGGCGTCCAGCAGGCCGATCAGCAGCACGGCGGCGGTCAGCTGCCAGAGGAAGACGGTCAGCACCACCGAGTTCACCGCGATCACCGCCTGCCACGGGCCGGTCCGGCGCAGCCAGCGGCGCGCCGGGGCCTGGAGCAGCAGGATCAGCCCGAGCTGCGCGGTGGCGACGGCGAGCAGCGCCAAGCTCGGCGGCGCGGCGTTGTCCAGCCGCTCGCCGGGC